>JAGCUP010000152.1 GCA_017962765.1 Muribaculaceae bacterium
ACGAGTTCTCGCTCTATCTCTCGGGCAACTGGTATCGCCTCGAGGCAAAGCCCGAAATTTGCAACGACGACGACCCCATCGGCATCCTCGATGTAAAGATTTCGAGCGACCACATTCTGCGCGACATTCTCGGCATCACCGACCTACGTACCGATAAGCGAATCGACTTCGTGGGTGGTATTCGCGGTCTCGGCGAGCTCCAACGTCGCGTTGATAGCGGCGAGATGCGTGTGGCCCTCGCCCTCTACCCCGTCACCATGCGCCAAATCATGGACATCGCCAACACCGGCAACATCATGCCGCCCAAGGCGACTTGGTTTGAGCCCAAACTTCGCTCCGGCCTCATTATCCACAAGTTGTAATGAGGAGTGAGCTTTGAACTATGAGCGGTGAGTTTAGTCAGTTTTTATGACAACTCACCGCTCATCATTTATCATGAAAATAGGATTTTTTTGACAAATATTTATAAATATACATTTGGTTTGCATATTATTTAGTACCTTTGAAGCCTCAACATTTTAAATAATACTATTATGAAGACTATTAAGAAAATTCTCTGGACCTTGCTGGGAATTGTCGCCGCTATCGTCATCATTGGTGGTGCCATCTGGCTGATTGACGGACGTTCACCGCAAGCAATCATCGTAAGTCACGCTATCACAAAGTCAACCATGGAGGACTATAATAATAGCAAAGGCGACACGACCGACAAAAGTACTGTGGAGATACCCGATGATGTTAAGTTTCCACGTGAAATACGTCAGTACCGGGTTGGTGACATGCAGGTTTTTCACATGGAAGCCGAAAACGACACCAAGCCCATCGTGCTATATATTCATGGTGGCGCTTACCTCAACAATTTCGACCCACTGCACTGGAAAGCAATGGCCGAGTGGGCCGAGGCCACGGGATGCGGCATCGTAACCCCCAATTATCCGCTACTTTACCGCTACACCGCCAGCGATGCCCATCCGCTGATGATGCAACTCTACCGGCTGCTCGTCAATCAATATCCGTCAAAGCGCGTCATCATCATGGGCGATTCGGCCGGTGGCGGCTTCACGCTCGCCTTGGCGCAGGAAATACGCAATGACTCCATCGACTCGCCCAGCCGCCTGGTGCTCATCTCGCCCTGGGTCGATGTGCTGGGTGGTGATGATACGTTACAAGAAAAAGACACCTTCCTCAATGCCGAAGTGTTAAGAAAAGTGGGTGCCGACTGGGCCGATGAGATTGACCCGCGCGACCCGATGATTTCACCTCTTTATGGTGATATGCATGGACTTCCTCCCACCGACCTCTTCACTGGCACATGGGAAATATTTTATACCGATATCGTCAAAACCTATGACAAGATGAAGGCTGCTGGCGTGGATGTTCGTTTGCATGAGGCCAAGAAAATGGGACACGTCTATCCTCTATGGCCATGCCCCGAAGGCAGTAGTGCGCGAAAAGAAATCGCAGAGATTATCATGCAATAAAACGTAATCGTGGGACTCATACGCATCACACGATTCTGCAAGATTTGATAAGGGAGAAGATTACAGGTCGAAATGCTTGCGGCGGAAGATGAAGTTGCGACCCAGGTATTTCTCACGAACCACAGGGTTCTCGGCCAGTTCTTCGCTGCTTCCCTGGAAGAGGATTTTGCCCTCGAAGAGGAGGTAGGCGCGGTCGGTAATACTGAGCGTCTCGGGCGCGTTGTGGTCGGTAATGAGGATGCCTATGTTCTTGTGTTTTAGGCCATAGACAATGCTCTGAATGTCTTCCACGGCGATAGGGTCAACGCCGGCAAAGGGCTCGTCGAGCATGATAAAGCGTGGATTGATGGCCAGGCAGCGCGCGATTTCGGTACGGCGTCGCTCACCGCCGCTGAGGCGGTCGCCCTTGTTCTTACGCACCTTATCGAGGTGCAAGTCGGCGATGAGTTCTTCCAACTTTTCCTTTTGGTATTGCGCTGTGGTGTCGGTCATCTCTAGAACGGTACGGATATTATCCTCCACAGTAAGTTTGCGGAACACGCTAGGCTCCTGCGGCAGATAGCCGATGCCCAATTTTGCGCGCTTATAAACGGGCAACTTAGTAATTTCCACGTCGTTGATAAAGACGCGACCCTCGTTGGGCGTAACCAATCCCGTGGTCATATAGAACGTGGTAGTCTTGCCGGCTCCATTAGGTCCCAGCAGGCCAACGATTTCGCCCTGTCGCAATTCGATAGACACGTGGTTGGTGACCACGCGCTGGTGATAACGCTTTACCAGGTTGTCGGTTTTCAACACCAACTCGCCCTGCTCGCCCAGTCTCGTGAGCCGTTCCTTGATTTCCTTTTCGTCTACTTTCTTCTTTTGGGGAGCAGACTTAGACGCCGAAGTTTCGGCAGGCTGCTCCACAAGCACATCTTCCCCCAACACGACCTCTTCGTCATGCGGGGGTGTCACGGGTTCTTCAATCTTCTTTTTCCTGGGGAAAAGACCCATCACTTTTTCAAGTTAAGACGGCTCTTGATGTAGTCGGTGAGCAAGTTGATAGCCACCTCGTTATGGCCGCCCTCGGGCACGATGATGTTGGCATAGCGCTTGGTGGGCTCAATGTGCTGCATGTGCATGGGCTTGAGCACGCGCTGGTAACGCTCGATGACCATCTCGGGGGTGCGTCCACGCTCCACGCAGTCGCGCGAGATGACACGGATGAGGCGGTCATCGCCATCGGCATCGACAAACACCTTAATGTCCATCATCTTGCGCACGCGAGGGTCGCTCAGCACAAGGATGCCCTCGATGAGCACCACGTCGTGCGGCTCCATGTGAACCGTCTCTTCCTGGCGCGTGCACGTGAGATAACTGTAGGTAGGCACCTCAACGGCTTTGCCTGCCTTAAGCGCCTTAAGGTGCTCAATTAGCAAAGGCCAGTCGAAAGCGGCAGGCTCGTCGAAGTTGATTTTTTGCCGTTCTTCAATCGGGATGTGGCTCGAATCCTTGTAGTAGTTGTCTTGCGAGATGAAGCACACTTCGCCTTCGGGGAGGCGTTCCATGATTTTTCGCACTACGGTTGTCTTTCCCGAGCCGGTTCCACCGGCGATACCAATGATGAACATATCGTTAAAGTTTTCGTTTATTACCGCAAAATTACTACATCAAAACCACAAATCAAAATAAACGGCCCAAAAAAGCGAAAAAAATGCTTTTTGCAAATTTCAACGCCCCTCTCAGTAGGATATTTCCGATTTATTTCGTAACTTCGCACTCTCAAAAGACTACGAGCCTACGATGACCCCAAAACAGCAACCCCGCAAGTATCGCGTTGGCATCGCTTTGAGCGGTGGCGGTGTGAGGGGATTTGCTCACATCGGTGCACTGCGCGCCCTCGAGGACGTGGGCATCAGGCCGCAGGTGCTGGCAGGCGTAAGCGCTGGCAGCGTGGTAGCGTCATTTTATGCCGCCGGCCTCAAAGCCGATGATATTTATCATGTGATGAGCGAGGTGGATCTGAAAAGTTTCATCCAGGTCGACTTAAGAAAAGCGGGTTTTCTCAAACTCGACCGCTTTGCACAGTTCTTGGAACAAAAACTGCCAGTGGCTCACTTCGACGAACTCCAGACACCGCTGCTCGTGGGGACCACCAACATCAGCCGCCAGGAGGCTGCAGTGTTCACCTCGGGAGAACTGCTGCCGTGCATCAAGGCCTCATGCAGCATTCCCGTGGTATTCCAGCCGGTACTCATCGACGGCGACTATTATGCCGATGGTGGCATCATGCATAACCTGCCGGCTTGCTACTTGCGCGACCTTTGTGACTATGTGATAGGCATTAACGTGAGTCCAAGCCTTATGGGCGAAGTCAAGCTCGACGTGCGTTCGCTTGCTTATCGCACCTATAAAATCATGACCATGCGCAACGTGGCCGAAGACAAGCGGCTGTGCAACGTGCTCATCGACCTCAAGGCCATTCAGGGTTACAGCACCTTCGCCCTGGGGCAGCGTGAACGCATCGCACGCACCTCCTATTTTGAGACAATGAAAATCCTCAAGAACCACCCTCTGATTAAAACCATTGCCCATGGCAAAGAATGACAAAATAATCATCTACCAGTTGCTGCCACGCCTCTTCGGCAATAAAACACCGCATTGCGTTCCCAATGGCACCATCGACCAGAACGGCAGCGGCAAATTGAACGACATCAACGAGAAGGCACTCAAAAGCCTCAAGGCACTGGGTGCCACTCACGTGTGGTACACGGGCATCATCGAGCACGCCAATAAGACCGATTACTCTGGCCACGGCATCAAGCCATGCAATCCTCATGTGGTGAAGGGCAATGCCGGCTCACCCTACGCCATTACCGACTACTATGACATTGACCCCGATATCGCTGTTGATGTGAACCGCAGACAAGAAGAGTTTGACTCGCTTGTAGCACGCACCCATGCGGCCGGAATGGGCGTAATAATAGATTTCGTCCCTAATCACGTGGCTCGTGAATATCACAGTGATGCAATGCCTGCAGGCGTATCCGATTTGGGAGACGGCGATGATTCCACAAAGGCTTTCGACCGCGATAACAATTTCTACTATCTTCCCGGACAAGCGTTTGTCCCCCATGTGGATATGGGCGAAGGCACAGGACGCTATGAGGAAAATCCGGCACGTGCCACAGGCAACGATTGTTTCCATGCCAGCCCAGACGTGAACGACTGGTACGAGAATGTTAAGCTCAACTACGGCAGTGACTATTGTGGCGGCACGGGTTGCCACTTCGACCCCATCCCCGACACATGGTGCAAGATGCTCGACATCCTCCTTTACTGGGCACGACGTGGCGTGGATGCGTTCCGCTGCGATATGGCCCACATGGTGCCTGTCGAGTTCTGGAAATGGGCCATTGCGCAAGTCAAAGCCGTTTCGCCCAATGTGTTCTTCATCGCCGAACTCTACGACACATCGATTTACCACCGCTATGTCTTTGAGGGAGGCTTCGACTATTTATATAATAAGGTGACGCTTTACGACACGTTGTTTGCCATCACCCGTGGCCATGCCCCCGCAAGCGACATCACGCGCTGCTGGCAGTCACTGCCCGACCTCGATGGCCACATGTTAAACTTCCTTGAAAACCACGACGAGGTGAGGCTTGCCTCTCCACAGTTCGCAGGCGATGCCTACAAGGGGTTGCCGGCTCTCGTGGTGAGCGCTGCTATGTCACGTGCACCCTTCATGCTCTATATGGGGCAAGAGCTGGGCGAGCCGGCGCTCGACGCCGAAGGCTTCAGCGGTCCTGACGGCCGCACCACCATTTTCGACTACTGGGCCCTCGATACACTGCGCCGATGGAACCACGATGGAGCCTTCGACACCCGACGCCTCACCGCCGAGGAGAAAGCGTTGCGCAACTATTACAAGAAGGTGCTCACGTTGTGCCGCAGTGAAGCGGCGTTGACCAGTGGAGACTTCTTCGACCTGATGTATGTCAACGGTGACACCCTCAACACGTGGCACCAGTACGCCTTCCTGCGTCATACGAAAGGAACCCTCTTTGTGATTGCCACAAACTTCTGTGATGAACCGGCGAACGCGTCCTTGCGCCTACCCCAGCACGCTTTTGACCTCTATGGCATCGCGCCGGTGACGGTCGAGGCCCGCGAGATGCTTACCTGCGAGAGCAAGACGTGTCGGCTTGCTTCTGACACGCCTTTCGACATCGAGATGCCCGCCTGGGGCGCTTGCCTATGGAAAATCAAGATTCCTAACACTAACTACTTAATATAGAGTGTGATTTTTTAATGAAAAAATCGCATCAAAAATTCTTCGTCATATCTTACAACGAATTCAAATAATTTCAGTACTTTTGCAAAAGGTTTCATGCTAAATATCCCAATCCTTCCACTATGAGCAATTTACCGTTCAAAATCTTCTCAGGGACAAAGTCACATTACCTGGCCGAAAAGATTGCCGAGAAACTCGGTGTCACACTCGGCAAAATGAACATCCAGCATTTCGCCGACGGCGAATTTGAAGTATCCTACGAGGAAAGCGTTCGTGGCGATGAAGTCTATCTCATCCAATCCACATTCCCTAACTGCGACAACCTGATGGAGCTGCTCCTGATGATTGACGCGGCAAAACGCGCCAGCGCCAAGAGCGTTAATGCTGTCATCCCCTATTTCGGGTGGGCGCGTCAGGACCGCAAGGACAAGCCGCGTGTCTCTATCGCCGCAAAGTTAGTGGCCAACATGCTCACTGCCGCTGGCGTCGATAGTGTCACCACCATGGACCTCCACGCCGACCAAATTCAGGGTTTCTTCAACTTGCCGGTCAACCACCTTTACGCTTCTTCAGTTTTTATCCCTTACATTAAAAAGCTGAAACTTAAAGACCTTGTTATCGCATCGCCCGATGTGGGCGGTGCCAAGCGCGCCAACGACTACGCCAAGTACTTCAAGGCACCGCTGGTGCTGTGCCACAAACAGCGTGCCCGCGCCAACGTGGTGGAGAAAATCACAATCATTGGCGATGTCAAGGACAAAAACGTCATTCTCGTTGACGACATGATTGACACCGGGGGCACCATTTGCGCCGCCGCAAACATCATGAAAGAAGCTGGAGCGGCATCGGTACGCGCGCTTGCCTCTCACGCTATCATGAGCGATCCCGCCAGCGAGCGCATCAACAACAGCGCCCTCGTCGAGGTAATGCTCAGCGACTCGTTCCCTTACGACGCAAGCCGTTGCAGCAAAGTCACCATCGTGAGCGTGGCCGGCCTCATTGCCGACACCATCCAGCGTGTCCATTCCCACGAGTCAATCAGCTCACAATATCTCGTGTAACCCTCTCCCCTACATGCCAATACCACAATCGGCTGCCAAGAACACCATCCTGGCAGCCGATTGTTTTACGTTTAAAGTGAATTATTTAAGGAGCTTGCCGGCCGTGAATGCACTGCCCACAGTGTGGCCAATGGCGCGATAAGTGAGCGCGGCCGAGTCAAACATGATAGGTTGCAACTTGTCGAGGTCAATGCGGCCTTCAGCGTCGAGTATCTTCTCGTCAGCACTCATGTTAACAACTTCTCCCACAATGCGAATTTCACCAGTCTCGGTTTCGGTCATCTCGAGCAATCGACACTCAAGCGTGAGCGGATACTCCTCAATGATGGGCGCATCAACGTGAGCGCTCGGCAACACATGCGCACCCGCTTTCTCGATTTTGTTCTCCTTAAAACCCGACGCAATACCGAAATAGTCGCTCATCACCATAGTGTCGACTGTGGCAAAACTCACGGTGAAAGCCTTCTTGAGCGTGATGTTGTCACGCGTTTTTCGCACATGGCCAATATTAATTGCCACACACTTTTCACTGCATTGACCACCCCATGCCACATTCATGGCATCGGCCTTGCCGTTCTCATCGTAAGTGCCAATAATGAGCACAGGCAACGGTGTAACTACTGTTTTTGTTCCAAAATCTTTTCTCATTGCAATATGGTTTTTAAATAATATAAATTGTCTTAGAAAGTGAAGTGAAGTTGGATGCGGAGGCCGCTTTTATTGACTCCGGGCGTGTCGCGGTAAGTGAGACGCCACACGTAGTCAACGCGCAGGAACGTGAAGATATTGTCGAGACCAACGCCAATTTCCATATAGGGTTTCTTTTCCATGGGTTTGCACAACGCATTCTCGGGAAATGCGAAGAGATTCTCGTTGAGCGCGGGATTGTTCTTGTTGGTCAGTTTGCCGTAAAGACCACGGAAAGAGAACACCTCGCGCAACTTGAGGTACTTGATAAGCGGGATGCGGTTGAGCAACGCACCATTCGCCCAATAAGTGATGTCCCACGAGAGGTACTGGTCGTTGGCGAACTCCATGGCGTTCATCAGCGTGTAGCTCTCGGGCTGAATGGTGTAAGACAGATTGGCATTGGGCAGCAACAGGTCGGGGTAAGCCACTTGGCTCCACACCTTACCGCCCTTGAGGATAATGTCGGTGTAACCGAATGCCGAAAACCAAAAACGCTTTTGAATTCCTATCTCGGTCTTGTTCACCTCGAAGTCGCTACCCAGGAAGCCTTTGGGCATATAAGTATGCGTCAGGGTAATAATGGGCGCATCAAGATTGATGGGAATGCGGTGTGAGCGCGTCTGGTAGAATTTCTCGCCTGGTGCATAGCGGAACGTGAAATTGAAACCGGCCTCAGTGTATCGTTTGAACGGTTCTCCACGTCCGTTTTGAAACTTAATCAGCCGACTGGCTTCGTGCACATTATGAACAAACCCTAAAGAGAAACTATAGCCTTTTTTCGTCTCGAGCCTATACTCAAGTTCGGTCTTTCGCAGGTAGGCGATTTTGTTATCGGCCTGCCGTTTCCACGCAAGGAACACGTTGTCAAAATTGGTGTAGAGATATTGCTGACCAAGCTTGTCGATGTCGTACTGGTGGGTGAGACGCAGCGCATTGATGGGGAACTCGTTGTTGTGGTATTTCTTATCAACGAAAGAATACTCGAGCGTGGCGTTATACTTCCATTCTCGGTCCTTGGTGCCATAAGCCACATAGAACTTGCCGAACAGGCGACGGCTCAGGTTGGCGGTGGTCATGCCGCCAAAGCGAAGGCGTAAGCCCTCAAGGTCGTTACCGCTGAACGTGGTGTTCATGGGGCCTATGTCGAACTTGCTGTCTTGGCCTGTCTTGATATAGCCCGAAACGAGGGCTACCACCACTTTTTCGGTCCAATAGAAGAACTTCGACTCACGAAGGCGAGCTAGCATCTTGCGCATAGTACCCTCGTCGTTCTTAAGACCGGTGGGGCGATTGTCACTCCAAAACTCCTGCGGCATATACTGCGCGTTTTCCTCGATGATTTGCTCACCGGCGCGGTCGAAGACCGCTAGGTCCTCGGGCGGCTCAAACGAGTGGTTATTGTAGAGCGTCTGGCGCCGCGCAAAAAGGCCTTGGGTTCCAGGCAGGATGCGGAACTCCACGGTGAGGTCGTCGCGTGTCTTGAGGCGGCTGCCGTCGGGCGCGCGGTCGTAGTCCTGCTCGATGAACACGTGCTCCACATAGTTGAGGTTGATAGCGTGCGGCACATTCATCTTCACCTTTTTTATAAAGTAGGTAGTGTCGTTCTTCGGCACATAAATGTGACCCAGAAAACCGAAAGTCTGCGGCGTGAACGGCGTGAAGGTGAGTTCCACACATTCAACACCATCGACCATGGCCGAGTCGAGATAGTACTTATAGAAATTGGTGCCAATGCTTGAGAGCGGGCTCACGAAGCGGTTCTGCATGAAAGTGACATCGTTGCCGAAGATATCAATCTCGCGGAAAGCGTCATCGAGGAAACGCTTGATACTTTCCTTATCGAAATTTTCGTCGAGACCCGCGTGCTTCATACCCGACACCACCTCCTTGTGGGTTGAGGGCGAACGGCGGAAGTATTCGTGCGACACTTTCTCTTGTGTGGAGATTGGCAGGATGCGCTTACCTGTGACCTCGCTTGTGTCCATATACTCGAAAAGGAACTTAAACTTTCGCAGTATCAAGTTCTTGTTCTCGACCTCTGAAAAATCGTTGAAGCCGAACGACATTTTCTCATATTTGTCGTAGTCGTAATAGTCGTGGTTGCGCGGATTATACATAGAGCGGCGCGCCACCAATTTTTCGGCAAATGCTACGGCGGGATTCCCTTTCTTGGTGTATTTTTCCTTGCCTGGTTTCACAACCACTTCATTAAGGACCACCGACGTGGGTGCCAATTTGATGGTGAGGTCGTTCTCCTTGCCCTTATCAACATAGACCTCGGTGCTCTTATATCCTACCGATGAAATGCTCAAGCAGATGAAATTAGTCGTGGTGTTGATGGTGAAACGGCCATCGTCGGCCGTGAGCACACCCGTTTGCGAACCTTTGAGGAAAATCGATACCATAGGTAGTCCCTCACCAGTGACCGAATCAACTACAACGCCATGGACAGTGGTGGTGGCCACGCGCGACTGTGCCATCGTGCCGTGCGCCGCCACGAGGAGGAAAAGGACGAAGCACAAGGCAAGAAGTATCTTATTTTTTATCGAATTCACTATGACAACAATAAAAAGTGAACATTTTTGCCCATAATTGGACATTTTTAATTAATTTTGCAAAGTTAGTTATTTTTGTGGTATCATTAGCTTCAAAGCCACATATTTCACTGTTCTATTTTTCCTCAAATTTGGTCTACACTCACTCATGGCATTAGAAATTGAACGAAAATTCCTCGTGAAAGACGACAGTTACCGCTCGCTCGCCACCGGCAAACGAGAGATAAGTCAGGGCTATCTCTCACGCGTCAAGGAGCGCACGGTGAGGGTGCGCATCGCTGACCAGTCGGCCTTCATCACCATCAAGGGCGTGAATCGCGGCTCGGTGAGGCACGAGTTTGAATATGAAATCCCCGTTGACGACGCGCGACAATTGCTGACGTTGTGCGCACCGCCCGTGGTCGTGAAAACGCGACACCTCGTCCCCTGGGAGGGATTGACCTGGGAAGTGGACGAATTCCACGGCGCGAACGAGGGACTCGTAGTGGCCGAAGTCGAACTACCTGACAAGACGTATGAACCGTCACTACCATAGTTTGTGGGCCAGGAGGTGACCGATGACCCCAAGTCTTATAATTCCAACCTGGTGAAAGAATGAAAGCATTGTTACGATTAGTACTCGCCTGCACCCTATTGTTCGCCATCACCGCCTGCGACAGCAGTCTTAGGAACCGAGAGTATGTAGAGGCCGAAGTAAACAAAACGCGACAAGACACTCCCAAGCCTGTCGATGCCGCCACCACACTTATCAAGGTAGATATCGAAGGAGACAACGTGGTTTACCGCTATCTCGTCGACGAGGAGCAAATCAGTATTGAGGATGTGGCAGCTAAAGAGGACATTATTCGCAACGAGCTCAAAAACAGCATTGAGCTCAACGAGGAGTATCACCAGTTTGCTGAGGCATGCGTCGGCGCGCACATGAGCATAGTTTTAATCTACACGGGCAATACCAGCCATGAGAGTTTTACCCTCACCTTCACGCCCGAAAACCTGGCCGGCTAATCAGCCTGCTTTCTTGTCGGTTTCATCGGAATTTGGCTCCAGAGAAAACGGTAGATTTGGCCGTTTCAAAAAAAAGTCGTAATTTTGTGGGATTTTATAGAAATACGCAATTAGAAAGAAGTTACTATAATAATTACTATTTGTCATCTATGGAAAAATTTGAAAAATTGTTCGACCAATTTCCTCCAGTTTCTCCCGAAGAATGGCGCGCTAAAGCCGAGGTAGACCTCAAAGGCGCCGACTTCAACAAGAAAATGGTGTGGCGGACGAACGAAGGTTTCAGTGTGCAACCTCTCTACCGTGGCGCGGACATTGAGAACCTCAAAGCAACCGACTCGCTCCCGGGCGAGTATCCCTATGTGCGCGGCACTAAGCTCAACAACGACTGGGCCGTGAGGCAAAACATCGCCATTGACGATGAACGTGAAGCCAACGCCAAGGCCCATGACCTGCTTGGCAAAGGCATCACCGACCTGGGCTTCAAAGTGAACGCAGGCACCGACCTGGAGACCTTGCTCAAAGGCATCGACCTGAAGAAGGTGCAAATCGACCTGATGTGCTGCCCCAAGTGCGCTGTCGCCGTGGCCCAGAAACTCGTGGCGCTCGTCACCGAGGCTGGCGCCGCCGACTGGTTTGTGGGCTCGATTAGCTTCGACCCGTTCAAGCACCAACTCAAGCACGGCAGCCCATTCCCTGTCGACATCAAAGCCACAGCAGTGGAATTGATGAAGATTGTGGAGCCGGTGCACCACCTGCGTGTGTTCACCGTCGACTCGCTGTTGCTCAACAACGCCGGTGCTTACATTTACCAAGAGCTCGGCTATGCGCTGGCTTGGGGTAACGAATGGATGGCCATGCTCACCGAAGCCGGTTTCAGCGCCGACGAGGCCGCGGGCCGCATCAAGTTCAACATGGGCATTTCCACCATCTATTTCATGGAGATTGCCAAGTTCCGCGCCGCGCGTCAGCTATGGGCACAAATCGTGAAGCAGTACAATCCCGCCAACGATTGGGCCTGCATGATGACGGTGAACGCTCACACCACGAGCTTCACCCAAACGGCCTTCGACCCCTATGTGAACCTGCTGCGTTCGCAGACACAATCAATGTCGGCAGCTCTTGCCGGTGTTGATTCTCTCGTGGTCGAACCGTTCGATGCTTGCTACCACACTCCCGATGAGTTCAGCGAGCGCATCGCCCGCAACCAGCAAATCCTTCTTAAGGAGGAGAGCCACCTTGACAAGGTCGTGGACCCCGCTGGAGGCTCCTATTACATCGAAATGCTTACTGCCTCGCTGGCACAGGAAGCGTGGAAACTCTTCCTCGACGTGGAAGACAAGGGCGGCTTTGAAGCCGTGCTTAACGCCGGTGAAGTGACCGCCACCATCAACGCCACTGCCGCCGACCGTATGGACAAGGTGGCTAAGCGCCGTGAGCAACTGCTCGGAACCAACCAGTTCCCCAATTGCACCGAGAAGAGCGAAGGCCGTGCCGACGGCATCGACTACACGCCGGCCGAAGAGGGCGCTCTCAACAACCAGCGCCTGGCGAGCCAGTTCGAGGAAATTCGTCTTGCCACAGAACGTGCAGCGCACACACCTAAGGCGTTCATGCTCACCATCGGCAATTTGACAATGCGTCTGGCACGCGCCCAGTTCAGCAGCAACTTCTTTGCCTGCGCCGGTTACGAGATTATTGACAACAATGGCTTCAAAACCGTACAAGAAGGCGTCGATGCCGCCCTCGAGAAAGGTGCCGACATCGTGGTGCTCTGCTCAAGCGACGACGAGTATGCAACTCTGGCTCCCGAGGCCTTCAAGTATCTCGATGGCCGCGCCGAGTTTGTGATTGCCGGTCCCGAGAACGACGAGTTCAAGGCCCTTGGCATCAACTATTTCATCAACGTGCGCAGCAACGTGCTTGCCACGTTAAAAGACTTCAATGCTAAACTGTTAAAATAAGGAGGGACATCACTATGAGACCAAATTTTAAGAACATAGATATAGCAAATGAGGCTTTTAACGTAGAGCACAAGCCTCTTAACCTGGGCGAGCCCTGGAAGAACGCCGAGCTCCTCGATATTAAGAAAGTTTACACTAAAGAAGACCTCGAAGGGCTTGAGCACCTCGACTATGTGGCCGGTATTCCCCCATTCCTTAGAGGCCCCTACAGCCTGATGTATCCGTTCCGTCCGTGGACGGTGCGCCAGTATGCCGGTTTCTCAACGGCAGCCGAGAGTAACGCCTTCTACCGTCGCAACCTGGCCTCGGGCCAGAAAGGTCTGTCGGTGGCCTTCGATCTTCCCACGCACCGCGGCTACAATGCCGACAACCAGCGCGTGGTGGGTGATGTGGGCAAGGCAGGCGTGAGCATCTGTTCGGTTGAGGACATGAAGGTGCTCTTCGATGGTATTCCCCTGAACACCATGTCGGTGTCGATGACCATGAATGGTGCCGTGCTGCCCGTCATGGCTTTCTACATTGTGAGCGGTCTTGAGCAAGGCGCACAGCTTGAGCAGATGGCTGGTACTATCCAGAACGACATCCTCAAGGAGTTCATGGTGCGCAACACCTACATCTATCCGCCCAAGTTCTCGATGCAGATTATCGCCAGCATTTTTGAGTACACCTCAAAGAACATGCCCAAGTTCAACAGCATCTCTATCTCGGGTTACCACATGCAGGAAGCAGGCGCCACCGCCGACATCGAGCTGGCATACACGCTGGCCGATGGTATGGACTACATTCGTACTGGTGTCAACGCCGGCCTCGATGTGGATGCTTTCGCGCCCCGCCTGTCGTTCTTCCGGGGCATCTCGATGAACTTCTTCACCGAGATTGCCAAGATGCGCGCTGGCCGTCTGCTCTGGGCTAAGATTGTGAAGAGCTTTGGAGCCGAAAAACCCAATTCAATGTCGCTGCGTACT
>JAGCUP010000153.1 GCA_017962765.1 Muribaculaceae bacterium
CATATCAGCGCCGAGGTTGACAAGGCCGTGGCCGCCATCGAAAGCGAGCCGCCCGCCGATAAATACCTCGAGACCGGACGCCACCTTGTCGAGCCCACACGCACCACGTTAGCTCGCTTACGTGCTTTGCTGGGCTCGCAAAACATGCAATACCAGTTCATCGCCGACAAGCTGGCCGACAAAGTCCTC
Organism: Muribaculaceae bacterium; assembly: GCA_017962765.1. Lineage (GTDB taxonomy): Bacteria > Bacteroidota > Bacteroidia > Bacteroidales > Muribaculaceae > Sodaliphilus. The sequence goes on from JAGCUP010000153.1 coordinate 190, forward strand.
TCGTGCGGCATCGGGTGCTACAATCGCTGTGGTCTCGGCACCCATCTCGAGATGGAGGCTTTCGAATTGATGGAATATGCCCTCCAAGTGGCGCAAGGAAGCGTAGTGAAGCAACGTTGCCAAGAAAATATCGACGTCATCAAGCGCAACATGCCACTCCTGCCGCCCGACGCGCTCAAGGACGAACACGACGCGCTCATGAATCTGGTGGCAGCTGCCCGCGAGGCCAACTATATCCCCAGCGAAAACAACCCTGAGGGCACCCTGAACGAGATACTGCAGAAGTCGGCCCTCTACCTGGCGCGCATCAGGACCAAGCCGGGCCACAACAACGAATATTATGTGGGTGTCTCGACCCTTCTTGCCGAGGCTGCTCTGAGCCGAATGATAAGTCTAGTTAACGAGACCGTCGAAATGGTAAACCAATCTTACTCCCGTGATTACGCGGCGGCCAAGGCCAAGACACGTTTATTATCGGCCATGAAGACTGTCTCTTACATCGGGTTGATGTCGACAACTCCAGACTTCCAAAACCGACGCTTCTTCCCCAACAAGGTCACTCTGATGAAACTTTATCGCGACCTTAACGGTTTTGACTATCTCGCTGGAGCTGTAACTGTCAATGAGTTCGACCTGCGCACAGACAAGGAGATTTTCGCCACTTGCTCAACAAAGCAGGATTTCATGTACTTGCTCGAGCGTTTCCCCGATACGCAATATGCAGCCGCGGCAAGCGCCGAAATCCAGCGTTTCGAGGCCGAAGAGCAAAAGGAGCGCGAAGCCGACGAACAAGCCTGGGCTGCCTGCGCCACACTTGCCGACCGCAAGCGCTACTACAAGGAGCGACCCACGGGACTCCATGCCCAAGAAGCCAAAGATGAGCTCGAAGCCAACCGCCGCAAAAAGTCAGTAATTGCAATCTGGGCAGTGGGCGGCGCCATCATTTTGGCCCTTATCATCGCAGGCCTGACGCAATTGCCCGACTGGAGCAAATTCGCGTCCAAACTGCTCATTGGCCTCTTACCTACTTTCGCCATGTTTGTAGCCTTCATCATGGTCAAAAAATGCGGTAAGCATGTCGCCGCTGCAGGAGGACTTTTTGTACTCCTCATCCTTGGGGCAATCATGGTCAATAACCACAAAAACAAAATCGAAGCCGAACAAAAAGAAGCTGAATACGAACAACTGATGGCCAATTTCAGTATTGATAAGGCTGTTGACTACCTTAAATATCACTATGGCGAAGACCATTATTATGACGTGCAAGGAAGACTCAGCGAGGCTCTTGAAGAAAAGGTTCCTGAAATTGGTGACGACACACTCAAGATAAATGAGTTTTTGGGCATATATGGAAATTACGCCTACGATTCCACCATCTCGGCATTGGAAGAGCGACGCGACAGCATCCGCTGGGCCGACGAAGCCAAAGCGTGGGAGATGGCCGAGTTGAATAACACCACCGAAGACTATGACCGCTACCTCAAGTATCACCCAAACGGAGCTCATGCCAACATAGCCTATTCCAATAAGATACAAACTAAAATAGACCAACTTCCCAATTGTAACTCATTACCAGAATTCGATCATTACGGAAGTGGCGGCCAATGCTCAATCGTTATAGAGAATGACACTGAGGCAACGTTGACAGTGCTCATGAGCGGTCCCGTGGGCAAGGAAGTGGAAATAGCCCCTCATGAGACTAAAGAATTCACTGTTCCCAAAGGAGAATATGACATAGCCTATATCTCATCGTCCAGCACTGCAAAGGCAAGCCGTGGACATGAAACTTTAACTGGAGGTTATTATGTGTTAAGCTTATGTCTTCAAACCTCATATAGTTACACACCCACGTACCATTACTCTTATTAATTTCAATGATGAAACGTATTACCACCATATTGCTTTTCGTGACTCTGGTTGCTACAACGTCGTTGCACGCACAGCGCGCCGACGACACACGCGCACTGCGGCAACAAGTCGAAGCGCTCAAGCAGCGCGTGGGCAGCGCCGAGCGCGAAAACAAGCAACTACGCGACGAAATTTCCACACTGCGACAAGAGCAAGCGAGGCGCTCGGCTCAGTTCGAAACACGCATTGACTCGATTGAACACGCCCGCCTGGCCACCGACAGCGCCATGAGCGCACAAGCCCTCGAGGCGCGGCACAACCACGAAACCGTCAGCAAACACGTCGACAACGAACGCCTGCGCACGCTTATTGCCGTGGGCCTCATGGCCTTGGCCCTACTCGCAGCTTGGTGGTTCTTCGCGCGACGCATGAAACGTGATGATGTCGCAATCAGGCAAATTCGAGACGCCCAAGAAAAGCTCAGCGAGGAGAGCATCAAGCTCGACACACAACTGCTCCAGCTTATGGACCGGCAGCTCGCACTGGCGCAATTGCAGGCCGCAACGCCCACCGCCACGACAGCCCCCAGCGACGATGAGCACTCGCTGGCCCTCAAGGTGGCCGACGAGATAGCTCGCATCGAAATGAACTTGAGCCGCATGGATCCCGACACCCGGGGCCTCAAACAACTTACAAAGGCCGTGGACCGTATCCGAGACAACTTCCTATCGCGCGGTTACGAAATTGTGGAAATGCTGGGCAAGCCCTATGTCGAAGGCGCGAAAGCCAGCGTGTCGTTTGAAGACGACGAAAGCCTCCCCGAAGGCACCCGCATTGTCACCCGCATTGTCAAGCCGCAGGTGAACTATAACGGCGTCATGATTCAAGCCGCCCAAATCACAGTAAGCCAAAACATCTAACCACATTAATATTTCTATGGCAAGAATTAAAATTGACTACGGTATCGATTTAGGAACTACCAACTCGGCAATCTGCCGAATGGAAAAGGGTGACCCTATCATCAAAAAGACCGACACCCTCAAGGACACCATGCCCTCGTGCGTGGCCGTCAACAAGAAAGGGACGCTGAAAGTGGGCGATGCTGCCTACAACGAGATGAAAAGCGCAAAACGGAGGGCCTCGAAAGTGGGCATGCCCGACGCTTCGAACTCCTACATAGAGTTCAAGCGCGACATGGGCACCGACAAAACTTACCCCTGTCAGAACCTGGGCCGCAACTTCACACCCGAGGAACTTTCGGGCGAAGTGCTTAAGGCCCTCAAGTCGTTTGTGGCCGACGAGAACTTCGCCTCGGTTGTCATCACCGTGCCCGCCAAGTTCACCGTCAACCAAAAGACAGCCACCATGCAAGCCGCTCGTATCGCCGGTTTCAAGCAGTGTGAACTACTTCAGGAACCCATCGCCGCCTCAATGGCCTACGGACTGAGCAGCGGTTCGAAGGAAGGGCAATGGATGGTATTCGACTTTGGCGGCGGCACCTTCGACGCAGCGCTGTTGCGCGTAGAGGACGGCATCATGCAAGTTTATGATACCGAGGGCGACAACTACCTGGGCGGCAAGAACCTCGACGAGGCCATCGTTGACAAAATCATCATCCCATACCTGCGACAACACTACAGCATCGAAGGCATCATGGCCGACCCTGTCAAAAAAGAAGTGTTGCGCGAGGCCATGAAAACATACGCCGAAGAAGTGAAGATAGCCCTCTCGTTCAAGCAACAGGAAGACATTATCTCGAACCTGGGCGATCTGGGCGAGGACGAAAACGGCGAGGAGATAGAACTCGACATCACCGTCACCCAGAGACAGCTCTACGACGTCATTAGGCCACACTTCCAGAAGGCCGTCGACATTTGCCGCCGTCTGCTCGAACGCAACAACATAGTGGGACGCCTCGACAGGCTCATCCTCGTAGGAGGACCTACCTACTCGCCGCTCATCAGGCAGATGCTACGCGAGCAAATCACCACCAACGTCGACACCAGCATCGACCCTATGACGGCCGTAGCGACCGGGGCCGCGCTCTATGCCTCGACCATCGAGGCCAATGTGGAGCAAAGCGACATTGCGCAAGATATCGTGCGTCTTGACGTGGGCTACGAAAGCACCACGGTCGAAACTATCGAGTGGGTTACCGTGAAATTGCTTAACGACCCCGACGGGCAACTGCAAGTCGAACTTGTGAGGGCCGACAAAGCTTGGTCGAGCGGACGCGTCGACGTTGACACCGACGGCAACATTATCGAGGCGCAACTACTCGAAAATAGGCCCAACTCGTTTGAACTCGTCACCTACGACCTCAACGGCAACCGCCTCAAATGCTTCCCCAACGAGATCACCATTGTGCAGGGTACCAAGGTGGGAAGCGCCGTGCTGCCCTACAACTTCGCCATCTCAGTGTGGGACTACGAGAAAAAGGTAGCCACCATCAAGCCGCTCACCGGCCTTGAAAAGAACAGGCCCATTCCTGCCGTGGGCACGCGCAATGACCTACATACCAGCGAGCGTCTACGCCCAGGCCAGGCCAGCGACCGCATCAGCATTCCCGTGTACCAAAGCGAGGACAACTTTGATGCCTCACGCCGCATGCCCGCCGTGCTTTATGAATATGTGGCAAACGTCACCATTAGCGGCGACGAGATTAACGAGTTACTACCCTCGAACAGTCCCGTCGAGGTCACCCTCAAGGTGAACCGTAGCGAGATGATGACCATGCAGGTTTTCTTCCCCACCATCGAAACCACTATCGAGAAAGAACTCGACACCTCAAAGAAACAATCCATCCAGGAGGCACAAGACTTCGTGGCCAAGGAACTTGACGGCGTACAATGGAAAATCAACCAGCTGCGCGAGGAAGGACGCAACGTGGTGGAACTGCAACGACAACTCGACCTCGTCAAGGATGAGAGCCGTGACACCAGCGACCACAAGCGCGTGCTGCAACACCTCAAGGAGGTGATGCGCCTCACCAGTGCACTCGATGACAAGAGCGAATGGGACCGCATCGAGAAGAAACTTGACAGCATCCTCAAGGAGACCGAGGGCGACCAACTCCAGTATGGCGACATAAATACCGGAGCAATGCTCGCCAACCTCAAGGCAGCTGCCGAGCAAGTGAAACGCAGCAAGGATATCATTCTTGCCCGCGAGGTGACCGCCCAACTCAACAAACTCGACTACCGGCTTGCACGGCGCGAATACTACCTCGCATGGCTCTACCGGTGGAAACATAATTTCTACACCATCAACTGGCACGACCGCGACAGGGCACGTTCGCTCGTTGATCAAGGCTCGGATCTTGTCGCCAAAAACGCTTCAACCGACCAACTCGAGCCCATCGTCGACCAAATTTGGGACCTCATTCCCGACGAACAGCGGCCCTCCAATTCGGCGGGGCTACTCAGCTAAACCATCAAACGGAGAGAACTTCCAAGGTTCTCTCCGTTGCTTTCACGCCGCTGTGCCGCACGCTTAAACTCGAATCGGTCATTAGAATTTATGCCAGAACAGAATTATAATTAAGCAGATTGTAACATTGGCATTGAAGGCATAGCGGACTATGGCGAAATGGCAATAAGATGCCAATAAGAAGCTGTTATGGCATATATAGACCTCAAAATCAACCTATCGTCGGCCTAATGACCGATTCGGGTTAATGTTTTGGTAAAAAAATGGGCACGGGTTACGTGAATTTGCCATATAATGCGTAACTTTGCGGTTATCAAAGGCACTTGATTGCTTTCCAACCATAACAACCGCTACTGCAATGATACTCAATACGAGCCAACATTTCAAGAACTATGAGGTGAAATATGCCGTCAAACGAGGTGACTATGCCGAAACTTACCACGTTCGGGATGATTTCGGGCGCAATGCCTTCCTCAAACTCATTGACCGCGAAAAACTGTCAACGGCACATCGCCTTGATGACGGCTCACCACGCGAGGTGACTGTAGCACGGCAATTGAACCACCGCAACCTGTGCAAGTGCCTTGATGGCGGCAGCGACGAGATTGGCGGACGCACCTTAGACTATGTAGTCACCGAGTTGGTGAGCGGCGAGGATTTGGCGAAGCGGTTGCGCCGTGACACCACGCTCACTGTGTATGAGACCAAACAAATCGCCATGGGCGTGCTCGAGGCCCTTCAACACCTCCATACCCTACCCTCGCCTGTGACCCACAACGCCATCATCCCCGAGCACGTCATGCTCGACATGAGCGACGACCCACGCATACATGCTATTCTTGTAAACATGGGACAATGCACACCTCTCGATGCCGTCACTGCACCACCTTCGCTCGACACCCCAGGATTCAACCCATTCTTCCTGGCTCCCGAACGCTGGGAGGGGCACCACACGGTGCAGAGCGATATCTACATGGTGGGTGCCCTCATTTACCGCGCCATCTTCGGCCTTGAGCCATGGCACCTCGACCTCAGTCGCGTGGCTCCGTCGCTGCGGCAAGAGGTGATGCTAGCTGAACGCAAGTCTCCACTCAAGATGCTTAACATCAATCTTTTCGAGCTTGACGAGACACTTATGAACATCATGGCCAAGGCGCTCGCCTACGACCCGAAGAAACGCTTCTCCTCGGCTGCGCAAATGCTCGACGCCCTCAAAGGAAACATCCATGTGGAGCCGCAAGACACCACCGACGGAGAGGGAAAGGAAATTCCCCAGCCCGAAGGCAGGCGTCGCGGCAATGGCTTTGCCGACGTGGCTGGCATGAGCGAGCTCAAGGACATGCTCACGCGCTCTGTCATCAACATCCTTCGCAATATCGAACGAGCCAAGAAATACAAGCTCACCATCCCCAACGGCATGCTACTCTACGGCCCTCCAGGCTGCGGCAAGAGCTTCATTGCCGAGAAATTTGCCGAGGAAACAGGCTACAACTACATGTACGTCAAGTCGAGCGACCTAGCCAGCATCTATATCCACGGCACCCAGGAAAAAATAGGCAACCTCTTCGACGAAGCTCGCAAGAAGGCGCCAACAATACTTTGCTTCGACGAGTTTGACGCCCTAGTCCCCAACCGCAGCGAGAATTACAATAATGTGGCCCACAACTCGGAGGTGAACGAGTTTTTGTCACAGTTGAACAACTGCGGCAAGGACGGCGTCTTCGTCATTGCCTCGACCAACAAACCCAACCTCATCGACAAAGCTGTACTACGTCGCGGGCGCATCGACAAAATCATATATGTGCCGCTGCCCGACCTAGAGGCACGCGCAGGCCTATTCGAAATCCATCTCAAGGGTCGACCCCTGGCGAGTGACGTAAATTATGAACGCCTCGCCGCACTCACCCAAAACTACGTATCGAGCGACATCGCCTATATCGTCAACGAGGCCGCCACCCTAGCCTCGGAGCGTGACGCCGACATTGACCAACACCTGCTCGAGGACACCGTGCGCCGCAACAAGCCGTCGGTGTCACCCCAACAGATTAAGGAATTTGAGGCCTTACGCGAGAAACTGTCGAACGAAATGACAAAAGAACGACGTTCTGTTGGCTTCTTGTAACACTTTAAGTATTAATATTTATTAGATTGAAAATTAATTGGATTATTTATATCTCATATTAGGACTTGCACTGTTGTTGCTCGCCGCCAACTACCTGGTGGAATCGAGCGTGGCCATCGCGCGTCGCGCCCACATCTCGAGTTTCATCATTGGGCTTACCATCGTGGGCATCGGCACATCGGCACCCGAACTCTTCATCACCATCGCTTCGGCGCTGGGTGACAAGGGCGACATCGCCATGGGCAACGTCGTGGGAAGCAACATCGCCAACATCCTGCTCGTGATGGGACTCACGGCCGCCATCACCCCCTTTGCCATCGAGCGAGTGCAACAACGCCGCGACATCCCCATCTGCATCGTGGCCGCCGCACTCCTTCTGTTGCTGGCCAACGACAAAATCATCCCCGGCATCGACGAGAACACCATCTCGCGCATCGACGCCGGTCTGCTGTTGTTGCTCTTCGCCGTGTATATGCTCAAAATCGTCAAGAGTCGCAAAAGCGGCGATATGGCCGAAGAAGAGGACGAAGCAACATCGTCGCTCGATGGAAAGCATCCCGCATTATTGTGGACCATCGCCATCGTTTCTCTGGCCGCACTGATAGGAGGAGGAGACCTCTTTCTCGACAGTGCGCAGAACTTGGCGCGGGCATGGGGCATGAGCGATGCCGTTATCTCCATCACCATCGTGGCCGTGGGCACCTCGTTACCCGAGCTCATCACCGCCGTTGTCGCCGCCAGCAAACACAACCCGCAGCTCGCCCTAGGCAACGTGATAGGCTCCTGTGTGTTCAACATTCTCATGATTGTGGGCGTGGGCGCCATGTTCAAGCCATTGGCTCTGAGCTCAATCCAACTAGCCGACTACGGCGTGATGTTGGCCGCGTCAATAGGGCTGGCTATCGTCGTGTTTACCTTTGGCCGCAACCGTTTCGACCGCATCGAAGGATTCCTTTTCCTGGCCGCCTATGCGGGTTATACCGTTTATTTGCTATTTCGCTAATTCGTTGACACTATGCACGCCACGCCTTTCATACCTTACAGCCTCAACATCGGCGGCAACCTCATTGAGATTGACCGGCCTTGGGTGATGGGCATCCTCAACGTCACGCCTGACTCGTTCTACGATGGAGGGAGCCACCCCGACACCCGAGCCCTCGAAGAGCATGCCGCGCGCATGGCGCGCGAAGGCGCCGACATTATTGACGTGGGTGGTTATTCCACACGTCCCGGAGCCGACGATGTTCCCCTCGACGAGGAGTTGCGACGCGTCGAGGCTGGCGTAGCCGCCGTGCGCCGTGTAGCCCCTGCGATGCTCATCTCGGTCGACACTTTCCGTGCCGAGGTGGCACGCCGCGCCATCGAGCAAATGGGCGCGCACATAGTGAACGACATCAGTTTCGGCGAGCTGGACAAAGATATGTTTGCCACTGTTCGACAACTCAACGTACCCTACATCCTCACCCACTCGCGGGGGACGCCGGCCACCATGCAGAGCCTCACGCATTACGACGGTGACGTGGCAGCTGCCGTCCTCGAAGAGATGGCCTGCAAAATCGATACCCTGCGACAGGACGGCGTGAACGACATCATTGCCGACCCGGGGTTCGGCTTCGCCAAGACCGTCGATGACAATTACCGACTGCTGGCATGCCTCGACACCTTCCACACACTGGACACCCCCCTGCTCGTTGGCCTCTCGCGCAAAAGCATGGTGATGCGCGTAGCAAAATGCGAGGCTGCCGACGCACTGGCCGGCACCACAGCACTGCACGCGGTGGCGTTGCTAGCCGGTGCCCACATCCTTCGGGTACACGACGTGCGCGAAGCTGTCCAAGCCCGCCTGGTTATGTCCAGACTCACCTCAGCAATCAAATAATCCCTCATAGATATGATTTCATTCGGCATAAAAGACATCATCGACATCCTGCTAGTGGGCACGCTGCTCTACTACATCTACCGCACCATGAAGGAGAGCGGTGCCCTCAACATCTTTGTGGGCGTGCTCGCCTTCCTCATCGTGTGGGTGATTGTCGACAAGGTGTTCGACATGATGCTCATCGGCTCCATCATGGACCGCATCATCGAGAGCGGTATCTTCATTCTCATCATCCTATTCCAGGACCAAATCAAACGCTTCCTCATCGAACTAGGCTCGCAACGAGGATGGAAAATATGGAACAAATTGTTCCGCAGCGACAAATCTGACAAGCAGCGGAGAGCATGGGTCATGCCCGTGGTTTATGCCTGCATGAGCCTTTCCAAGTCGAAGACGGGCGCGCTCATCGTTATCAAGCGCGAGATGCCCCTCGACGACTATGCCCTGAGTGGCGACGTCATCAACGCCAACGTAAACAACCGACTCATCGAGAACATCTTCTTCAAGAATAGTCCTCTGCACGATGGTGCCATCATCATCGCCGACGACAAAATCGTCGCAGCGGGATGCATCCTCCCCGTGAGTCACGATACCCACCTACCGCGATATCTGGGCCTTCGCCATCGCTCGGCACTGGGCATCGCTCAAGCCACCGACGCCATTGCTGTCGTGGTGAGCGAAGAGACTGGTAACATCTCCTACGCCCATCGCGGAGAACTCCACCTCAAACTCTCGAGTACCGACCTCGAAAAAGCGCTCAACCAAGCCCAATGAATATGACCATTGCAATGAGAATATTAGCTTCAGCATTCTTCCTTATAGTGGCAGCATTGCCTGTGCAGGCCGTGCGCCACATGCCGCCGCCACTCCCCGATGTGGAAGTCCCTGCCCAGTTCACCATCGATGGTGTAGTTTACAGCCCCAACGATGACGGCATCACCGCTACCGTCGTCAAGGTAGTGGGCACACCCACCCACGTGGAAGTTGCCGACACCGTCTCCTATGTCATCGACATGGGCGACGCCACCTACGGATGGGACTTCCCAGTGACTGAAATAGGCACCTGGTTCTGCCGCGACAACACTTCGCTTCGCACCCTCATCCTCGGCGAGAACATCTCCTTCATCGGTGGTGGCTTCTTGCGGGGATGCTCCTCGCTTACGCACATCAAATGCCGCATGAAGGAGCCCGCCAAAATCTCCAGCACCTCCCAAAACCTCTTGGGAGTGGACCTCGAGAACTGTACCCTTATTGTTCCCGTGGGCTCGATGCCCGCTTACACCGACCCTGTCACACGTAATGCCCGTTATTGGCGCGACTTCGCCCATATCATTGAAAATGACGGACCACTTTTCGAGCAGGGCGACGTAAACGGCGACGGCATCGTGAGTGGTGCCGACATTTCTGCCCTTTACAACGTACTCCTCGACGACGCCACGTCCGTCGGCGACGCCGATGTCAACGGTGACGGCATCATCAACGGAGCCGATGTATCAGCCCTATATAACCTCCTGCTCGAATAACAATTTCGCTATTTCACTCCCCTATTGTGGCGAGCTGCTTCTCAGCCTCTTCCCATTGCGCCATCACCTCGTCAAGGCGTGCGCGTAGCTCGGCATGACGGTCGTAGATGGTCACGTCATCGATAGTGCCCGCCGCCAGTTTTTGCTCGATGGCGGCAATTTCATCTTCCAAATCAGCAATCTCTGCCTCGAGCTGCTCTACTTTTTTGCGGGCCTGGCGCAGTCGACGGTCGCGCTCCTTCTTCTCCTCGTAACTGAGACGTGCGGCCGTGGGCTCGGCTGGCTTCGGCGCTTCGGGCTCGCGTTGGCGCACCTCAAGTTGCTGCAATGAGGTAAGTTGTCGCGCCTGGAGGAAGTCGTAGATGCCACCCAGATGCTCACGCACTCGATGGTTCCCAAATTCATACACTTTCTCCACCAGTCCGTCAAGGAACTCGCGGTCGTGGCTCACCACAATCACCGTGCCGTCAAAATCGCGGATTGCATCCTTGAGGATGTCCTTGGTGACCATGTCGAGGTGATTCGTAGGCTCATCGAGAATGAGGAAGTTAACCGGTTGCAGCAGCATACGAAGCATGGCCAAACGGGCTTTCTCGCCTCCGCTCAGCACTTTCACCTTCTTGTCGGCGGCTTCACCGCCAAACATGAAAGCGCCCAGCAAGTCGTTGATGCGTGTGCGGATATCGCCAGTGGCCACTCGGTCGATGGTGTCGAACACTGTGAGTTCGCCATCGAGCAGCTGCGCCTCGTTTTGTGCAAAGTAGCCGATTTTTACCTGATGGCCAATCTTGAGCGACCCTTCGAAGGGAATCTCGCCCATGATGCACTTGACGAGCGTCGTCTTGCCAGCGCCGTTGCGTCCCACGAAAGCCACTTTCTCACCACGTCGAATAGTGAAGGTGACGTCACTGAAAACGTTGAGCGGGCCATAGTCTTTTCGAACATCCTCGGCAATCACCGGATAGTCACCCGAGCGCATCGTGGGAGGGAACTTGAGGCGTAACCGTGACGTATCGACTTGGTCTATCTCTATGCGCTCGATTTTGGCAAGCTGCTTGATGCGGCTCTGCACCTGCACGGCCTTGGTGGCCTTGTAGCGGAAGCGCTCTATGAATTCCTCTGTGTCATGGATAAACTTCTGCTGGTTCTCGTAGGCGCGACGCTGTTGCTCTACACGCTCTTGTCGCAGCTTGACAAATTCCGAGTAGTTGACTTGATAGTCGTAAATTTTGCCCAGCGAAATCTCGATGGTGCGGTGTGTGATATTGTCGATGAAGGCACGGTCATGGCTCACAATGACCACAGCGCCTTTCCAGTTTTTCAAGAATGTTTCGAGCCACTGTATTGACTCAATGTCGAGGTGGTTGGTGGGCTCGTCGAGCAACAGCACGTCGTAGTGGCTTAGCAGCAGTTTAGCCAGTTCCACGCGCATGCGCCATCCGCCGCTAAATTCACTTGTAGGGCGGTCAAAGTCGCTGCGCTCGAAGCCCAGACCCAACAACGTCTTCTCAAGCTGGGCCTCATGGTTTTCGCTCTGGAACATGGCGCGCACGTCGGTCAGGTGCGAGAGACGTTGCAATAGGCGCGAATAGTTGTCACTGTCGTAGTCTTCACGGCTGGCCACCTCGTCGCCCAGGCGTTCTATTTCCACGTCAAGCTCCTTCACATGGTCGAAGGCGATGGCTGCCTCGTCGCGCACGGTGCGCGTATCTTCGAGCGTCATCTGCTGCGGCAAGTAACCCACCGAGAGTTCTGCGGGTTTTCCCACCATGCCGCCCGTGGGCTGCTGCAGTCCTGCGAGAATTTTGAGCAACGTGGTTTTTCCGGCGCCATTACGTCCCACGAGAGCAATTTTGTCGTTGTCATTGATGACAAAACTCACACCGTCAAAAAGCGGCCGCGCGCTGAATTCCACTTTAAGTGATTGAACCGAAATCATTACTATAATTGATAATTTTTTTGCAAATTTACTACATTATTTCTTCCCTCTCGACGATTTTTCGTAAATTTGTGCGTTGACGCCTCCGAATAGCGTTCCCTCATTAGATTTTCTTATCATTTTTAATAATTCATGATTATGTTCCAATCATTTTTCAACCACATCAAACGACTGGCTGTACTAGCAGTGTTGGCCGTCGTACCCGTCGCCATGCTGGCGCAAGGATGGCCGGCAAACTATGGCGGCGTCATGCTGCAAGGGTTCTACTGGGACTCGTACTACGATACGCAATGGACGCGACTCACCAGCCAAGCCGATGAATTGTCGCAGTCGTTCTCGCTCATCTGGGTACCCCAAAGCGGCAATTGCGGCGGCAACTCGATGGGCTACGACCCGCTCTATTACTTCAACCAGAACAGCGCGTTTGGCACCGAGGCCCAGCTTCGCACGATGATTTCCACCTTTAAGGCTAAAAACACGGGCATCATCGCCGACGTCGTGGTCAACCACCGCAAGAACCTCTCGAACTGGGTCAATTTCCCTTCCGAGACCTACAACGGTGTGACTTACCAAATGAAATCGACCGACATCGTGGCCGATGATGACGGAGGCGCAACCAAGACATGGGCCAAGAAAAACGGCTATACCCTCAGCTCAAATAATGACGAGGGCGAAGGATGGGAAGGCATGCGCGACCTTGACCATAAGAGCACCAACGTGCAGAAATGCGTCAAGGCCTATACCGACTACCTGCTCAACGACTTGGGCTATACTGGCTTCCGCTATGATATGACGCGCGGATTCGCAGCCAGCCGCGTCGCCACCTTCAACAGTGCGTGCGGCGTGCAATACAGTGTGGGCGAGAATTGGGATGGCGTGGCCTCCAACCTGCAGACATGGATCGATGCCTGCAAGAGCGGTGGCGTGAGGCAGAGCGCTACCTTCGATTTCAACTTCCGCTATGCCGTGCGCGATGCCATCAACAAAGCCAACGGATGGCGTAACCTCGATGTGCCCGCCCTCGTGGCCAACAACACCTACAATCGTTATGCCGTGACCTTCGTCGAGAACCACGACACGCAGGACCGTGGCGAGGTAACGGGCTACGAAAAAGACCCCATCAAGAAGGACACACTGGCCGCCAACGCTTTCCTGTTGGCAATGCCGGGCACGCCTTGCGTCTTCCTCCCCCACTGGAAGAGCTACAAGAACGACATCAAGACGCTCATCGCGATGCGCAAGCTTGTGGGTATCACCAACCAGAGCCAAGCCACAAAACATGACGGCGGCTCTTCGCTCAACTTCGGCGTATTCAGTGTCACCGGCACCGCAGGCAAGGACATGGCCATCGTCGTGGGACCCGCCGCAGCGAAAGCCGAGGTCGCCACCATTGCGGCCCTGAGCAGCCGCACTGAGGTCGTCAACGGATACCACTACCGGGTCTTCTTGTCGAACAACTGCGAGACGGCTTGGGCCGATAAATACGGCGGCGAATACCAGGAGCCGTTCGACGTGATGCTCAC
>JAGCUP010000154.1 GCA_017962765.1 Muribaculaceae bacterium
GGCGCCTACACCGGGCGCCTTCCTACGCTCAAAGCTCAAAGCTCAAAGCACAAAGCTCAATGATCAAAGCTCAAAGCTCATTGCATTAATTGAGCAAAATGTTGTAGAGTGCGGTTACGTCGCTGCCGTTCACCACGCCGTCGCCGTTCACGTCGGCATCGCCGGCGGCTTCAGCCCCGTCAAGCAGCACGTTGTAGAGAGCGGTCACGTCGGCACCGCTCACCACGCCATCGCCCTTGACGTCGCCTTGCAATCCCAACTTCCAAACGAAGTAGAATTCTTCGTCTTCGGGCACGTCAACGCTCGTGGTTTTCGTGGCGTGGCGGTAGGTGGCACGATGGCTCGGCACGCGGTCAAACACGAAATAGACTTCGGTACCCACCACTCGCCACTCAAAGTCGCAGGTGGCATCAATTAAATCAAGGTCCAAGCCGCTGAAATCGGGCAGAGGCACAAAGGTGCCGCCTGTCATGTCGCCCACCTTGACTGCCGGCATCCCTTCCAGTAAGTCCACCGTCATGGTCTTACCGTTGTTGGATAAATAGGCGTCGGTCAAGTTGGGGTTATGGCTCAAGTCGATGGCGCTCAGCTGGTTATTTCGGCAGTCAAGCTCACACAACATCAAGTTATTGCGCAAGTTGAGCGCCTTGATTTGGTTGTCGGAACAATAGAGTTGGTCCAACCACAGGTTGTGGCTCACGTCGAGCGCGGTGAGTAGGTTGTGGTCACACTGCAAACTCTTGAATCCCTTGTTCTTGCTCAAATCGAGCGCGGTGAGCAGGTTGTGGGAGCAATTCAGCGATTCCAATGCCGTGTTGTGGGTCACGTCAAGCGAGGTGAGATAGTTGTCAGCGCAACTCAAGTAATTTAATGCCGTGTTCAGGCTCACGTCGAGCGCGGTGAGATTGCAATTCTGGCTGGCATCCAAATAAGTGAGGGCGGTGAGGTATTCCACCCCGGCGAGCGAGCGGGCGGTGCCGGTGGCCCGGTACATTTGAATCGTGGTGGCCGCCGCTATCTCGCTGCTGATGAGGTAGCCGTTGCCGTCGGTGTCGATGAACGTGCTCACATAATCGCGGAACACCTCATCGGGGAAGTGCTCCTCGTCCACGGGGATGCCCATGGTCCAGTCGAGGAAGAACTCCTCGTTGGCGGGCACGTCGGCGCTCGGTGCGCTGCCGCTATAGCCGGTGGGATGGCGATAGGTCACATGTTGGCTGGCGTTGGCGGGGTCAAAGACCAGGTACACCACGCTTTGGCGTTTTACGGTGAAGCCTTGGATGTCGGTCATCTTATCGATGTCAAGGCCCACGAAGTCGGGTTCAGGAAAGAATCCGACGTTACCATGATTGAGTTCGATGGTGCCCACTTTGACTGCGGGCTCACCATCGAGGAAGGTGGCCTCGACGGTGCGGCCGTTATTTTCGGTAACGGCTTTTATCAATGCCGGGTTTTGGCTCAAATCCACGGCGCTCAGTTGGTTGTTGGCGCACCACACCGCTTGCAACAGCGTATTTTGGCTCAAGTCGAGCCTCTTGAGCTGGTTGCTGCCGCAGAACAAGCTCAGCAGTGCCTCGTTTGCGGTCACGTCGAGCTCAGTGAGCATGTTGTCCTCACACATCAGGCTCTCCAACGCCGCGTTTTGCCTTACGTTGAGCGCTTCGAGCTGATTGTGTGAGCAGTTCAGCGTGGTCAACGCCGTGTTGTGGCTCACGTCGAGGGCGGTGAGTTGGTTGTAACCGCAGTTCAGCATGGTCAATGCCGTGTTGTGGCTCACATCGAGGGCGGTGAGGTCACAGTTGGTGTTGCAAGCCAGCGATTTCAACGCGGTGAGGTATTCCACGCCGGCGAGCGAGGTGGCGGTGCCGGTGGCGTAGGTCATGTCAATCGTTTTGGCGTGGGCAATTTCGGTGTCGTTGAGGAAGCCGTTGTGGTCGCTGTCAAAGTTGTCGCTCACGTAGGCGCGGAACACTGCGTCGGGGAAGTGCTCCTCGTCAATGGCGAGGCCCTCGGGGTAGTCGCCCGTCCAGTCGAGGAAGAATTCCACTGTGGCGGGAATGAGGGTGTTCGTGCCGGTGTAGCCGGTGGGGTGATTGTAGGTCACATGGTGGCCATCGTTGGCGCGATCAAAGACCAGATACACCCCATTTTGGCGTTTTATGGTGAAGCCTTGGATGTCGGTCATCTTATCCACGTCGAGTCCCATAAACTCGGGCAGGGGGGTAAAAACGATATTGCCATGACTCGCTCCCAGGGTTCCCACCTTAATGGCGGGCTCACCGTTGAGGTCGATAGCCTCGACGGTGCGGCCGTTGCCATCTAACAGAATCCCGTCGTCGGCCGTAAGCGCGGTATTGTATTTCAAGTCAATGGCGCTCAAGTGGTTGTTGCTGCATTTGATGTTTTCCAAATTCGTGTTGTGGCTTACATCGAGCGCATAGAGCTGGTTGTCGGTGCAACCCAGGTAGGTCAACGCCGTGTTTTCGCTCACGTCGAGCGCAGTGAGCAGGTTGTAAGAGCACTCTAAATCTTCGAGCAAAGTGTTTTGGCTCACGTCGAGCTCCTCAAGCTGGTTGCGGGCGCAGGTCAAATCCTTCAACGCTGTGTTCTGTGTCACGTCGAGCTCAGTGAGCTGGCATTCTTCACACAACAGGTTGGTGAGCGCCGTGTTGTGGCTCACGTCGAGCGTGTCGATGGGGTTGCTTGAGCATCGCAAATAAGTGAGCGACGTGTTGTAGCTCAGGTTAAGTGCGGTGAGTTGGTTGCCCAAGCAATCCAATCTGCGGAGCGCCGTGTTCTGGGTCACGTTGAGTTTTTTCAATTTGTTTTGCGCACATTCCAGCGTCATCAGTTGCTCGTTCTGGGTCACGTTGAGTAACGACATATCGTTGCTGCTGCAAATCAGCGACTTTAGCGACGTGTTCTTGCTCAAATCAATCCACCAAATTTGGTTGTTGTTGCAGGTGAGGAACAGCAACGCCGTGTTTTGGGTCACGTCGAGTTCCTCGAGTTGGTTGCGAGCGCAGTTCAGTACGATGAGCTGCGTGTTCTTGCTCACGTCGAGCGAGGTGAGCGCGTTGGCCGTCACGTCAAGCGAGGTGAGCGCGGTGAGGTGTTCCACGCCGACGAGCGAATGGACTTTGTCCGACTGGTTCGTCTTGTCCAGGTTTATCACCTTGGCGTTCACAATCTCGCTGGCGGTGAGCTTGCCGTCGCCGTCGGTGTCGAAATTACTGCTCACGTAGGCACGGAATACCGCGTCGGGGAAGTTCTCCTCGTTCACGTTTACCCAAGCCAGAAGCTGCGCATGGGCAGTGGCGGGCAGCAAAAGCGCCATGGCGCACAAAAGCCGTAGCAAAGTTTTTAAGTGTAGTAGTTTCTTCATATCCAATATCTTTTTGTATTATTTAATGATAAATTATGCTGAAATACTAAATGCAAAATACAACAAATACAACTTGTAGGCAAATTTCGTTAAAATTCTTCATCTACGCAAGCGATTTTCTAATAATTCTTTGATTACTCCGATTTTCCCTGCGTCAAACCTCGGTTTTTGCCTATGACCCAAAAAATTGCTAAATTTGCACGCTGGAATGGTGAAAATAGGAAAATATAGTGTCAAGGAGTGGTGGCAACGCTTCCGCGCATGGCAGCGGACACCGGCCAAGGTGCCCGAGCGCAATGACTGCGAACAGCACGTGTGCCTCAACTGTGGGGAGAGCTACGAAGGCGCATATTGCCCTCGTTGCGGCCAAACGGCGAAGACAAAGCGATTGACGCTGCGCAACGCGCTCAGCAATATGCTCGACGTGTGGGGGCTGGGCTCGCGGAGTATGCCGCGCGCACTGTGGCACCTGCTTTTCAGGCCAGGATACATGATTGCCGACTACCTGCGCGGCCATCGGCAGCCCTATTTCCCGCCCTTCAAAATGCTGTTCATCCTCACGGCCACCGCCCTGATTTTATCCCACTACCTACCCAATGACGAAGGTAATAAAGAAGTGCCCTATGAAAACGTGTCGGTGACCGTCACCGACACCGACGCCGACGCCGACACTAATATTACCGAATCACCTCAGCAACAACTTACCAACAAGGAAATAAATAAGACACATGAGGTCGCTTCTGTCCTTTTTGGCACTTGGGACGTTTTGAAGGAGAAAATCCCCTCGGCACCCGCTGTGCTGCTGCTCGGCTGGCAGGTACTGTTCACTTTCAGCACCAGCATTTTTTTCCGACGGTCGCCGCGCATGGGGCGCGTCACGTTGACTGAGCAGTTCTATGCCCAGGTGCTTATCGCGGGGCAAATGCAATTCCTCACTATACTCTATATGCTTAGCGTTTTCACCGGACGCGAACTGCCCAACGAAATAGTGGCCGTTTTCGCTCTCATAGACTACAAGCAGCTCTACGGCTATGGCTGGTGGGGCACCCTGTGGCGCTCGGCTCTCACCTACGCTCTCACGATTGCCCTCATCTTCTTCCTCCTGGTGATAGTAATCTCAATCATCTACCATAACGTCTGACATCCCCCTATCACCATCCTTTCGAATGCTTTTGCCGAAAATCTCAATTAATTATGGAGCAACCAAATCATTCCTTATCATTGTGATGCCGGCAACTCCCGACACGAAATAATCGTGCGGGGGCACCTCCATGTGGAGATAAGATGAAATGCCTTTTATAAAGCCATCCCTTTCTATGGGCACGGGACATTGGACGATATATGACAACTCATTGTTGCGGATACTATATCCGTATTCTTCAAAACACCTTTCAAAAGCGTGTTGCAAAGACGATGTCTTGACAATCTCGTTAAAGTCATCATAATAGAGGGTGTCGTTTCTCGCATCGGGGTGTTTCTCATAATATTTGTTGTTAATCTCTATGGCCGCTTTATCCCATTCGTCAATTTGATAGGAGAAATGCAGCGTCATAGGGCGTTCATATTTTGTGAATATGGTATCCATGATTTCTTTGGCCCATTTTGTCATCTGCGCCTCATCCATAAAGAAATAGGCGGCAACTGCTTTCTCGGGTTTGTCGAATGTGAGCCATTCCCGCTCCCCATTCTTGAAATCAATAATCATTTTTTTCCCGCCACATCGCAATTCAAGGTTCACATACAGTGTGGATATGGAATCCCCCTTTTTCACATAATAGACCTCCGCGGTACTTTGGTCGTCAATTGACGATAAAGACAGTGGCTCGCACACAATAGTCATCTCTTTTGCGGTTCCTCCAGACGAGCACCCCAAATTCATTAAAAGCAAGAAAAACAATATAATGCTGTATGACAATCTCATAAGTTTGAAACTATTGCAAATGGAATCACTATCTTTTTGTTGTCAATCACTCTTGTGCTGTTCAAGTCTAATCGAAAAGGTGACAACGCTTTTTGATCAAGCTCATAGAGCGCATCCATGTTTTTTATCAGTCTTTTGTCAAAGTAGATGTCTGTTATGCTGGAGACATCACAATAATTCTTCAATTCGCACATCAACTTTGGAAGTAATTTAAGGATGTCGCTTTCGGTTAAGCTCAGTGAATGAAAATAGTGAACAATCTTATTTGACAATCCATTTTTTTCATCCACATCAATTTTTAATATGAGTTGAGGTGCTTTGATGTCATTAATTTTGCAAACCACATTCGACATTACGCCGTCGCTCATGATATCGACCTGAAGCCGGCTTTGGAATTCTGAAATAACGAAAATGGTGTCATTTAGACTTCGCAATATTTCGTCATCACATATAATAGACTGATTTTTCTCTCTCACACTCCCTCTGCTTAAACAAAAGACTAATTCTTCGACATGGGGATATAGCCGCAAAAATGCTGTATCGCACATCACTTCCTGAAATTCGGCCGCATGACACGAAGCATTTGCAAGCAGGTCTTCGCAATGCTCCCTAATGCTCCGTCGGCACAGCACCATAGTTGCCCCCGGGTCTAAAAACTCGTCATGTAAATCGCCAAGATACGCATCGACGGTCACCGATGCCTCGGCAAGCCGCTCCCTCAGGGGATGAGTCTCACCTCGTGCCCCGTAGCCAATCACAATCATTGAAGCGACCACTATCGCCCTGAAGAATCCCCGATATATCGTCTTATTACCCATTTTTATCATTTTATCGTAGCAACTTATTCAGCATTTTTGAAAACGCTCCGCTTTCCGCTTTCATTGGCTCGTAGCCATTGTCAATAGTAGTGTCACGGCTGGATGAAAGGATGACACGACAGTCAATAACATATTGGAATGGGGGCACCTCTTTTCTCAAGTTAGTTAAATTCTGTTCTTTGAATTTTGTGATTTCGATAAAGTGTGGATGATATATTACAGGACTAATATCTTCTCTGATAGAGAACCCCCTTTTCTGTAGCACTTCGGCAATCGATTTATACATAGACGTTTCTTTGATGCTGTTTGTGATGTCAGTATCATTTAGCATAATTCCGTCCTCTTGCCAATTTGAATGTTTTTTAGCATATTCTTCAGTTGTTTCAATCGCATTGTCGCTCCAATCGCACATCATATACTCAAAATTTAAATAAATAGGACAACCATATCTGATGAAGGAGCTGTCTATAACTTGTTCAATGGTACGCATGCTTTCTTCTTCAGTAAGTAAGAAATGTTTTCCTTTTCCGTAACCGCCTCCTATCGAATTGCAAAGATCTATATTGATAGCCCTTCTTTCGAAGCATACTTGTAGTTTTATGTGTAACGCTGAGATGGAATCACCTTTTTTCAAATAAAATTCATGAAAAGTAAACCGACTCGGCACATGGTATTCCGACACGAGAACGCAGCTATCGCAATCACTAAGATTTTGCTCTTGTGTCGTGTTTCCGCAACATCCCGCCACGGCAAATACCACGACAACCAGCAGCGAATGGTATGTGAATGACCCACTCATTTCAGTAATTTATTAATCAATTTCGTGAGATTTCCAGGTTCTGCTCTCATTGGCTCATAACCATTGTCAATAGTAGTGTCACGGCTGGATGACAAAACAACATAGCCACCAATAACATAATTGCAAGGGGGCAATGACCTATTTAGAATGGTTAAGGTGTCATCCATAGAAGTAAAATAAGGATGATATATTAGTGGTCTCTTTTCTTCCATCATTGTAAATCCTTTTTTCTGAAGCGCATCGGCTATTGACTTATACATAGACGTTTTTTTGATGCTATTTGTGATATCATCTTCTCTTAACATGATTCCCTCCTCTTGCCAATTTGGATGTTTTTTAGCGTACCCTACGGTGGTTTCTATTGCGTGGTCGCTCCAATCGTATATCATATAATCGAAATGTATTTTTTGGGGACATCCATATATGTTTAATGCGCTGTCTATAACCTGTTCTATGACATGAATGCTTTCACTTTCGGATAGCAAGAAATAATTACGCTTCCTGTAAGAGCCGCCATGATTAACAAGTTTAAGTGTAAAACTGGATTCTTCACTCTTTACCTGTAATTTTATGTGCAACGCTGAGATGGAATCACCTTTTTTCAAATAAAATTCATGAAAAGTAAACCGACTCGGCACATGGTATTCCGACACGAGAACACAACTGTCGCAATCACTAAGATTTTGCTCTTGTGTCGTGTTTCCGAAACATCCCGCCACAACAAATACCATAAAGACCAAGAAAACTATTTGTTTAATCATAATTCAATAAAAACTTTTTTTAGATTTCCAAACATAAGTACTTACGTTCTTATATCTATTTCCTGCAGGAGAATTAAGAAATAAAACATCCATGTGGCCTGTAATACCTCCAGAAAAACCTGTTTGATATTACGTTGCCGTTGTTGTCGTGAGTAAAGGGAAATCAACAAACTGCTGAGCGACAGCTAATGCCATCTGCCCCCACAAACTATAATATTCGACTTTCTTTAACATTTTATGGTAGTAATTTATTAATCAATTTCGTAAGTTCTCCGCTTTCCGCTTTCATTGGTTCGAAGCCATTGTCAACGGTGGTGTCGCGGACAGCTGAAATTACGACGCTGCCATTGATGATATATGGGAAAGGAGGCCACTGATTCGATGAAATAGAGAAAAGGTCGTTCTTATATTCCTCCATCTCTATGAGATAGGGATGTTCAAGCCATGGACTAGCTTCATCAATTCGATACCCTCTTCTTTCCAAAACACTTTTCAACTCATTATAAAATGCAGTCTGTATTATAATCTTCTCAATATCTTTGTGTTGCAAATTCACACCAGGGGTATCCCAGTTCGAGTGTGCTTTTGCATATTCTCCAGTTATTTCTATAGTGTGGTCAGCCCACTCTTCAATCATATATTCGATATCTATATTATTAGGGCAACCATAGTGAGAAAACACAGTGTCTATGGTTTGTTCAAAAACGCGAATACCATTCTCCGTATTCAGCGCGAAATAGGGCTTGTTTTTGGATTTTATACCTATCCCCTTTGAGCAATCAATTCTAAAAGAAACCTTTGACATGTTCTCTTCATTCACGATTGTTGCATGGATAGATAGCACGGACAAAGAGTCCCCATTTTTAAGAAAGTATTCTTTGGCGGGCCAAGGTAATTGCATTGGCCAATCCTTCGATGCCAACTCATAAACGTTGGTAGTATTGTTCGCTTTTTCTTGAGCATTTACCGCCTCTTGCCTATCGCAACAAACTAAGAGCACAAAGAGGGCTAGAAATACATAAGTTTGCAATCCTTTATTCATTGTTTTATTAACATCATATATGTAGTTAAACAACTATTACTTAATTCCCCAATAATATGTTTTTGTATTGTATCTTTTTCCTGCGGCAAATTTATAAATCAGTACATCTAAATGTCCCGAAACGCCACCGCTAAAACCCGTTTGGAAAATAACACCATAAGCAGCTTTTCCTTTTGGCAAGCATTTATACTGTCCCCATTGCTCGTTTAAAAAACTACTCATCTTGGCAGCGTTAATGAAATAATAATTACCCTCTCCACCCAGATAAGTTACACCATGTATTTCAGGAATTTTAAAACCAGCTCTATTTAGTGCGTCACTTAATCTTGCGGCGCATGGGTGTTGAAAATTATCTGGGTCGGCCGCGGCCCAATCGGCAAGAGGTCCTCCTACATACTTGAAAAAGTCATTAGGATTTTGGTATCGAACTTCTCCTGCGTAATAATAAATCCAAATTTTCTCCAATTTTTTATAATTCAACATTGTCCAGCGGTGGGCCACATCGTTGAAGAGGTATGAGAAAGAGGCGGTGAGGGCACCGGCCCATACGCTGTCGTTATTGCGGAAATTATTCTCTTGCGTAACAGGATAGTAAACAGGAAATATATCCATGAATATACACGACTGCAACGCAAGCAACAAAAAGCATAAGCTATATTTAATGAACATCCTCATTGTGGTTGTTTTGATGGTAAATATGTGTTGAATTCATCCACAAACATACAACAAATTATCCTATCCCCCAAATTATTCGTGCAAAATAATAAAATTAATTGCGATTATAGCTTTTGCCGAAAATCTCACAATTTATTTTGCCGAAAATGCCGAAAATCTCAAGTTTTTGGCATTTGTTGGGGTTTGGCGGGTGGTGGCTTGCGTAATTGGAGGGGATGTTGTAACTTTGCGGTCGATTAGCAAACGGCTGATTAAGGGGTGCTGTTTCGCCGGTGGGCGAACGGCTGAGATTAGACCCTCATGACCTGACGCGGGTAATGCCGCCGTAGGGATTCACACTTGGCCCGAACAGGGCGGGTGACGATGAGAGCTAAAAAAGCATGAAAAGTCCCCTTTTTATGTGTTCTTATCAAAAAATTAACGACATGAAGAAAATTTTACTCCTCTCTCTCCTCGCGTACACTTTTGCTGCACGCGGCAACGAGACGACCGACACCCTCATCGCGCCCATGCTCGACGAGGTGACCGTCGAGGCCACGCGTGCCAGCGACAAGTCGCCGATGGCTTTCAACAACCTGAACCGCGAACAAATCGCTGCCATGAATCACGGCAAAGACGTGCCCGCGATGCTGAACATGCTCCCTGGCGTGACAATGAGCAGCGATGCCGGCATGGGCATCGGCTACACCGGACTGCACGTGCGCGGCACCGACCCCACGCGCATCAATGTCACCGCCAACGGCGTGCCTCTCAACGACGCCGAGAGCAGTCAGCTCTACTGGGTGAACATGTGCGACTTCGCCTCGAGTCTCCAGTCGCTGCAGTTGCAACGCGGCGTGGGAACCAGCACCAACGGTGCCGGCAGCTTCGGCGCCTCGCTCAACCTGCTCACCGACGGCATCGGTGCGGCCGGCGCCGGGGTGGCCGTGAGCGCCGGTTCCTACGGTACCCACAAAGAGACAGTGCGCTTCTCCACGGGGCTGCTGAGCGGCCACTGGGGCGTGCAAGGCCGCCTGTCGCACATCGGCAGCGACGGCTACATCGACCGCGCGTCGAGCCGCCTCAACTCCTATTTCCTGCAGGCGTGCTATTACGACGCTAACACCACGGTGAAGCTCATCACCTATAACGGCACCGAGAAAACCTACATGGCCTGGGACTATGCCTCGCGGGCCGACATGGCGAAATATGGGCGTACCTACAACCCCAGCGGCAAGTACCGTGACGCCGAGGGCAATGTGGCCTTCTACGACAACCAGACCGACAACTACCACCAGCAGCACTACCAGCTGCTGTGGAACCAACTGCTGGGCACGAACTGGCGCTTCCACCTAGCGCTGCACTACACGCGCGGTGACGGCTACTACGAGCAATACAAGACCGACCAAAAGCTCTACAAATACCACCTCGATGACGGGTTGCGTGCCGACCTTGTGCGCCAGAAAAAGATGCTCAACGACTTCTACGGTAATGTGGCCAGCTTCAACTACGACAACCACCGCAACCTCACGCTCAACCTGGGCGGTGGCTGGAACAAATATGACGGCGACCACTATGGTGAAGTGAAATGGGTGGGCGACAAGTATTACTATGACGATGACGACAACCCGGTGTATGTCGCCGGCAACGGCACCATGCGGCCCACCGGACGCTATTACGACAACAACGCCAAGAAAACCGATGGCAACATCTATGCGAAGGTCAACTATCAGCCCGTGGAATGGCTCAATGCCTTTGCCGACATGCAGTACCGCCACATCTCCTACACGATGAGCGGCAGCTCACAGGAATACGACAGCGACCACCACCAGCGGCCACTTGAGCTGAAGCGCAAATGGGACTTCTTCAACCCCAAGGTGGGTATAACCATCCTGCCGGCACCGGGGCACACCATCTACGCTTCGTGGGGCGTTGCCCACAAGGAGCCCACACGCAACGACTTCGAGGACATGCTGGCCGAGAGCACGCCCGTCGATCCGCATGCCGAGCGCCTCAACGACCTCGAGGTAGGTTACAAATTCAAGCGCGGCATCGTTACCGCCTCGCTGGGCGGCTATTACATGAGCTATGACAACCAGTTCGTGCTCACCGGCGCGCAAGACGCCAATGGCGAAATGGTGGCACGCAACATCAAGGACAGCTACCGCATGGGCCTCGAGCTGGAGCTCGCCGTGAAGCCCTTCGACTGGTTCGACTGGCAGGCCAACGTGGCATTTAGCCGCAACCGCGCACGCCACATGCAGCTCACCGTTATCAACCCCGACTGGAGCGAGTCGATGGTCGATGTAGGCTCCACACCGCTGTCCTATTCGCCCAATGTGGTGCTCAACAACATGCTCACCTTCACCTACAAGGGTTTCCGCGCCACACTCATGACGAAATACGTCGGCCGGCAGATGATGACCAACAGCGGTTTTGACAAGTATCTTGAGGACGATGGCAGTTACACCGATGCCGTACTCGACGCCGCTTTCCTCAACGACCTCGACGTGAGTTATACTTTCCACTTTAAGTGGCTCAAGAGCGCCACCATCGGCGTCACTGTCTATAATCTCTTCAACGAGAAGTGGGATAGCAACGGCTCATGTTCCATGAACTTCCGCCGCGATGGCGACCGCGTTGTGGCTTACAATGGCGGCTGGGCGTGGGCCACATTCAGCGCCCAGGCTCCCACCCACGTCCTCGCCCACCTCACGCTCAATTTCTAACCCAACCTTACCAGAAATTGGAGGTTAAATATATTTTAACAGTCCGTTTTTTGGATAAAGAGGTAAAAGTGTAATATCTTTGTATGTTTATTTAGGAATAATCCAATAATTTATAGATATTAACTTTATGAGGAAATTTTTATTCATTTTGGCAGCAGGGTGCTTGCTCAGCACAGCGCTCATGGCGACAGAAAACTTTAAATTTATCTTTAAGGGTACGCCATACGTGAAATATGCCGACAATAACGGGGTAATCACCGTTCCCGCGAATTATTACCACCACAAATATGAGAAGCTGCGCTCTTTCGGCTATAGCCTCCAGTCGTGGACAGGTAGCAATGGAAAGACTTACCGGCCCGACAACATCGTGACCGACACCATCGTTACTCGCGACACGCTCACGGCCGATGTGGTTATGACCCCCAACTTCGTGCTTAACGAGGAAGATTTGGGCGATGCCACGGTGACATCGCTGTGGGAGTTTGGCTTGCCCGACAGCGTTGCTTTGTTCAGCAACTTCCAAAACGTGTGTTGCTTTGTCAAGCCCACCCTCTACAACTCTTACTACATCGACATGAACATGACCATCGATGCCTCTGAGGGATGGATTGACAATGAGCAATGTCGCGGCGAAGGCTATGCCGAAGTGGGAGCCGGCACAAAGTTTTCGTTGCCTGCACGTTACGGCACTATTTATAAAATGGTGACGAAAGACGCGCTCTCGGCCACCACCATTGCCGACAGCACCAGTTACACGACGGCCATTGACGCCAACGGCAACTATGTTGCCACGCTGTTTTATTATGAATCGACTAAAGACTCGGTCGATATCGTTATGGGAGAGGACATCCGCCTGATTTCGGTCTCGGCCTCTTACCCTGGAGGCGACAACTACCTGTCGTGGACGCCCAACATGAAAACCGACCAAGATGCAATTATCACGGTGGACAAGAGCGGCCCGTCGGGCTGTCTGCTCTACGACATCTCAGACATTGAGGTCAACGGCGGACTTACCGTGGTGGCAGGGACACCGCGCGACAGTCTCTCGGCACAAATCGAGGTGCCTGCCGAATTCGATGAGGGCAAATATCTGTCGGTCAGCTTCCAAATGGGCGAAGGCTTCTCCTATAAGCACAAGAAGGCATTCGCGCAACTCCGTCTTGAAGGAGCCAACAAGTCGGCCAAGGTCAAGATGACGCTCTCCGACACCGAAGGACACTTGCTCGAATCCAAACTCTACGAGTATGTCAATGCCGACAGTGTGCTGCTCGACACGTTGGCAAACTTAGCCAAGCCCAACGACATTTACTTCTATGACCACGTCACCATGAAGCTCTATGTGTATGGCGAGGCCGACAGCTACCGCCTCTTCATGCCCATCACCGGCTCGGGTGAGATATGCGAGGTGTTGCGCTTCCCCGAGGGCTATAACTTCACGCCTTATGTGGCAAAGAGTGAAATTGACCTCGACGGTATAGGCCTGCTCACGGTCGATGCCTACGAGGTGGTGGGTGTGGATGACGAAGCCAAGCATGTCACGCTCAATGCCATCGAGGAGGTGCCCATGGGCGATATCATTGTCATCCACTCCGACGAGGCGGGCGCCGTTCACAACATCCCGCTGACCAGGGCCGATGATGCCTATGTGCGCAACAACAATAAGCTTTGGGTGTCGGACGGCACCATCAAGGGTGGCCGTGATATCTACCGCTTTGCCAAAGATGGTGAGCACTATGTCTTCCGCCGTTCGTCAACGAGCGACATTCTCCCCGATGGAGAGGTGTATCTGAGATACCATAGCGCCAGCAACACCGATACTTATTACCTCAGCGAAGAAGACGTGCCCGAGAAGGTGGCGCAGCTCATCTTCCACGACAATGAGGATAATAACGGCCTCATCGAGGAGTATAAGGGTAGAACCATTGGGCAGGTCGTGCTCGACGGCCACACCTTCTTCAAAAACCACAAGTGGAACACCCTGTGTTTGCCGTTTGACATCATTGGCGAAAATATCGACCTCAGCCCGCTGAAAGATGCCGAAATTTGGGAGTTGGACATCGCTGAAAAAGATGTTTATGCCGAGCCGACAGGCTTCGATGCCCAAACCGAAGTGCTATCGCTGAACTTCAAACCGGCCCGCAACATCGAGCCGGGTAAGCCCTACGTCTTTGAGTGGCGTTCCACCGTGTCGAGCCTCATCAACAATCCCACCTTTGAGAATGTCACCATCAAGAGCAGCGAGGAAGGCGAGATGTCGGTTGTCAGTAACGATGGCACCGTGAAATTCGTTGGCACCTACGCACCCGAAATGCTGTTTGGCAACACGACAGCCAACTTATATATGGGAACCGACGACAAGTTGGTTTATCCAAAGAGTAATGAATATGTGAATGCTTTCTACGCCTATGTACTTGTCGATTTGGGCAACGGATTTGGCGTGCCGGGCGAGAAGATTGTCAAGAAGATTGTGATGAACATTACCGACGAAGAAAGCATAGTGACGCGAGTGATTGAAATTGAGGTGCCCACGCCCGTGCAGGACAACGCTTGGTATGACCTCCAAGGTCGTAAATATACCACGAAGCCCAGCGCACCCGGCATCTATATCATGAATGGACGTAAGATTCTCATCCAGTAAACACCATCCAGGTGTGGGTAAACATCCATAAAAATATTGCTGCCCGAAACAAGATCGGGCAGCAATATTTTTATCCGAATCTCATTCTCAACTTTTGAGGCGGCGCAATAGGCGCGAGATGATGTAGGCGGCGACGAGGAGCAACACGATGGTGGCCGAGGCGGGAACGGGCCAGGCGGCGCTGAGCCACAGGCCGGCGAGGGCGCAGGCGAGGCTGACGGCGGCCGCGAGGGCCATCATGCGGTGGAGCCGCCGCGTCCATTGTTCGGCGACAAGTTGTGGCAGCGTGAATAGCGACATGAGCAACATGACGCCAATCATGCGTATCGTGAGCACGATGCACACGGCAATCATGATGGTCATCGCCGTGTTCACGGCGGTCACCGGCAGAGAGCGCGTGCGGGCAAAGTCGCTGTCGAAGGCGCACAATAGCACGTAACGGTAGCCGAGCGCGAGTAATGCCACGAGCACCACGGTATAGATAGCCATGGCGATGAGGTCGCCGCGCGTGATGGTGAGCACGTTGCCAAAGAGGAATGAGGTCAATTCGGG
The DNA here is from genome assembly GCA_017962765.1 of Muribaculaceae bacterium. Taxonomy (GTDB): domain Bacteria; phylum Bacteroidota; class Bacteroidia; order Bacteroidales; family Muribaculaceae; genus Sodaliphilus. The sequence continues at coordinate 15,300 of JAGCUP010000154.1, forward strand.
CACATAGCCCGGGGTGAGGAAGATGAAGACGACGCCCAAAGCCATACCCACGGCCCACACCACGCCGGTGGCACTGTCGCGGCGCAAGCCCTGGCGCGCGGTGAGCGCCTCAATGCCGAGCGCGCTGCCCACGGCGAAAAGAGCGGCGGTCACCACGGGGTTCCAACCGGCGTAGAATCCGAGGCCCAGCCCGCCAAAGCTGGCGTGTGTGATGCCGCCTGTGAGGAACACCATGCGTCGTGCCACCACCAGCGTGCCCCCGATGGCGCTGGCGATGCTTACGAGGATGATGCCTGCGAGCGCGTTTTGGAAAAAGGTATATTCTATCATTTTTTTGTAA
>JAGCUP010000155.1 GCA_017962765.1 Muribaculaceae bacterium
CCCTCGGTGAGCGTATCGCCAATCTTGAAGATGCCGCCCGTGTCGGGAAGGCCGATGACATCGCCTGGATAGGCTTCGTCAACGATGTCCTTCTTTTGAGCCATAAAGGCTGTGGGAGCCGAGAAGCGATAACTCTTGCCACTGCGCACGTGCAAATAGTTTCCATTGCGGCGAAACACACCCGAGCACACTTTCACGAAGGCGATGCAGCTGCGATGGTTAGGATCCATGTTGGCTTGAATCTTGAAAACGAAGCCTGTGAACTTCTCCTCGGCAGGTTCCACCACACGCTCAATGGCTTGCACGGGACGAGGCGATGGGGCGATTTTGACAAAGCAGTCAAGCAACTCCTTCACGCCAAAAGTGTTGAGCGCCGAGCCGAAGAACACAGGAGCCACCTCGCCTTCTAGATAGGATTCCACTTCAAATTCGGGATATACGCCTTCGACAAGTTCAAGGTCGTTGCGCAGTTGCTCGGCATCATCCTTGCCCACTTGAGCATCGATGGCAGGATCGTTGACATCTTTAATTTCAACGCGCTCGGTAACGTGTTGTTTGTCGGGCTTAAACAGGTCAAGCGACTGCTCGTAGATGTTATATACGCCTTTGAACTTGGCACCGATATTGATGGGCCAAGTGAGCGGCCTCACGGCGATTTTCAGTTCTTGTTCAAGCTCGTCGAGAATGTCGAAGGGATCACGTCCCTCTCGGTCAAGCTTGTTGACGAAGATGATAACTGGCGTATTGCGCATGCGGCACACCTCCATGAGCTTGCGTGTTTGCGTCTCTACACCTTTGGCCACGTCAACGACAATGATGACACTGTCAACTGCCGTGAGCGTACGGTAAGTGTCCTCGGCGAAGTCCTGGTGTCCGGGCGTGTCGAGGATATTGATTTTGTAATCGTTATAGTTAAACCCCATTACCGACGTGGCCACCGAGATGCCGCGCTGCTTCTCGATTTCCATCCAGTCGCTGGTGGCGGTTTTCTTGATTTTGTTACTCTTAACCGCGCCGGCCACATGGATGGCGCCGCCGAAAAGCAGCAACTTCTCGGTGAGCGTCGTCTTACCGGCATCGGGGTGCGAAATGATGGCGAATGTGCGCCGCCTCGTTATCTCGTCATGAAGGGTCATAAATGATAATTTCTAAAAACTTGCAAATTTACACCTTTTTGCGTGATTACGCCACAACCCGCCCCGCTTTTTTGCTAAAAAGGTGGTTGTATCGTGGCAATTTTGCGGTTTTGCTCAAGGGACTATATGCCATCACCCTTGAGCGAAGAGGCCAGCTCAAGGTGTTTTTGCGCCACTATGGATGCGGAATTATGCTTGACAACAAAGTCGCGGCTGGCACGGGCGAGGTCGGGTAAATGTGATTTTTGGGCCACGAGCCATTCCAGTTTGGCGTCAATATCGCCCTCTATGAGCGGGCTCACATTGATGATTGGGCAGTTGTCGCACTCCCCTATCATGTCGTAGTACTCAGGCTCGGCGCCACTCACGGCCACGAGTCCCTGAGCCATGCCAAGAAGGGCGTTGGTGGCTGGCGTATAGGAATAGAGCTGGTCGAGAATGACGTGACTGTCACGCATGAGCCGTACATATTCGTCGTAGGGCACGTTCTCAACCACTTTCAGTTCGCACTGCTCGGGGTAGCGGTCCACGACGCGTTTTGCCGCCTCGAACAGGCGGTCGGTACCCTTCACCACCATGCGGTCACGCTGAAGCCCCAGGAAGAATTTCAGCTTCTCGGGCTCGGCCTCTAAAGGGCGCATCGTCAAAGCATCGGTATCAATAGGAATTCCTGTGTGAACAGTACGTTCCACCAACGGGCGATAGGTGACGTAATATTCCCACAAACAAGCTGCCACACCATCCACTTGGGTGGTGATATGTTGCGAAAGGTCGCGCATGGCGGGCGCATCCCAGTTGTCCTGCTGTTGGGCGCGATATTCGTCGCTATTAACGTAAGGCGAAGGCTTGTCGCCAATCATATAGTCACTGTAACGAAAGGTGTGGCCATCGTGGCAAGCCTTATAATAGTTGTGGTCGGTAGCCAGGGCCGAAAGAATAACATGTTTGTTATGGCGTTTGAGATAGTCGAATACCCATTTTATTTTCTCGGGGCGAAGGCTCAGAAACACCTGTCCTGCAATTTCTACCACATCGTAACCGCGCATGCGAGGCAACAAGGTGAGCAGCCGCGCAAGGTAGCATGCTCCACCCCACTTTCCCGGCTTGCGGCGCAGTGTGATGTCGCGGCCAGTATCCATCCACGCCGAGCCACCCGAGACCACTACGGCCTCGTGTCCTTGCCGGCGCAACTCCCTCGCCAGGGTGTTGTGCAGGTTGCTTGCATCGCCCATGAATAGGAACCTCATAGCACCCTCCTAATATTCGTCGTCGCCCCAGTAGTCTTCACTGTTAAGGCGTTCAACATATTCGAGAAAGAACTCGTTAACCATATATTGCTCTTCACAATCGCGCATTTGCTCAAAACGGCGACGCAGGTCACGATAGTCATCAAGTAGCGTAAGCAAGTATTTATAATCTACTTTTTCAACGCGCTTGTGTTCGAAGTCAATCACATAGAATGGTGCCACGCGACCATAGTAATAATCGCTCATGCCTATCTCGGCATCCAAACCGAAAAGACCGCCTACAAGCATGTTGAGCAAAGCGCCACCCACCGTGGGCTCACCGCGCTGCCACTGGACAAAAGCGATACGTGAAGAGAAATACAGCGGCACGAAACGCGAAAAATGCTTGCAGTCGCCCTTAAACTCGCGCTTGAGGTAATCGCTGCTGATGAGCCATAACGAGTCACCAAGTGTAACGACACGAGCCTCATCTTTAAGTATCTTTTTGGCGGCTTTGCCTTGAGGTGTGATTTTGAAATCGTAAGGCGTATATACCACAACGTCCACCTGGTGCAGCACCGTGTCGGGGCGGCAATCGAACACGGCCTCCCACGACTTATACACCGTGAGCGAATCGGTCACACTGCCATCGGCCTGTGCTTGCAAGGCCACCGTCATCACCACTAATATTACAAATATCTTCGTTTTCATTTCGGCGCAAAGTTAACACATTTCCCCCAATCCCACAAATTCTTTTACCGCAGCCATAATGCCATACAAAACCCAGCAAGATCTATTTAGTATCCGCCAAGTTGGCAACATTTTTAAAAAGGATGTGTTCGTTTCTTGATGTCAGGAGTGAATCCCGGTTTTTTTACAAGTGGGTCAATCGAAATTAGGCCAGGAGGAATGCCAAATTCCCCCAAAGCTCCCAGCGGATAGCTGTATACCACATAACTTGATTCAATCTCTCCTATAAAAGTAACACATTTGTTACTGTAGTCCATTGACTTGCATAATTCCAAGTATCCTTCTTTCTCATAAAACTTGTCACTGTCTTTAATGTTGGGCAACTGTTTATAGTTGTTAGCAATGTCAATTACGCAGGCATACAAGTTATCATGGTCAATCTCATGCCAGTCAACTCTTATCATCACGCAACCATTAGGGGTCTTTACATAAATGGTCTTTTTCACGGGGCTATCCAACGAGGTAAAGTACGCTTCCTCATATTCAATAATTTCTCTTTTTTTGATAAATCGCCATACAATACGGGGCAAGTAGGGGTCACTTTTAGTGATATTCCCCAATTTCACCAAGTCGAGTTCGACGCGGTTAAACCAGTAGTCATCCATTCTCACGTAATGTCTCACTTGCACAGTGTCGTAATAATGAACACTCACATCAATCTCCGTACTTCTATCATCGACAGTAACAAATGGAGTATCGGCAGCATTATCGACGCCCCTCATCAAATGCTCATTGAATGTCTTATAGACACCTGATTTCGGCCTGGTGCCCTCACTATTTGCCGCAAGCACAAATGACAAAGAAAGCAAAAACAGAACTATAGTTTTTCGAAAATTCATCAGCGTTTGTTTTATAACCGCAAATATACAGCATTTTTGACGGATTTCCAAATTGCGAGCATGGAACTATAAGGGAGATAATATCTTATAACATTAAAATCAACGAATTAAGCGCAGTAATGATGAATTGTTAATAACTTTTTGTAGGGAAATGGGTGGCGGATTGATTTTTTGGTGTAATTTTACACTCCCAAATTTCACCTCACTTTTCCATAACATATAACGACACCATAATTATATGATTCCTTTTGTTCATCTTCACGTACACTCGCAGTACTCAATTCTTGACGGGCAGGCTTCTATCAAGAGCCTCGTCGACAAAGCGATAGCCGATGGAATGCATGGCATGGCGCTCACCGACCACGGCAACATGTTCGGCATCAAAGAACTGCACGACTACGTGAACAAGATAAACAGCGACACCCTCAAAGAAATCAAGTCGCTGAAAAAGAAAATCGACGAGGGCAACGAGCCCGATACCTTGGAGCAGGATAAAGAACAGTTGGCCGCGCTCGAGGCCAAGGTGTTCAAACCCATCTTCGGTTGTGAAGCCTATGTGGCCAACGGCGACATGCACGAGCACACCGATAAGAACGACCGCGGTCGCCACCTCATCTTGCTGGCCAAGAATCTTAAAGGCTATCACAACCTCGTCAAAATCGTGTCGAAAGCATGGACCGAAGGCTTCTACTCCCACCCTCGTACCGATAAGAGCGAGCTCGAAAAGCATCACGAAGGCCTCATCGTGTGTTCGGCGTGTTTGGGCGGCGAAGTACCCACCCTTATCCGCAATGGTCAGTTGAAATAGGCTCGCGAGGCCATCTTGTGGTACAAAAACATCTGGGGCGACGACTATTATCTGGAGCTGCAACGCCACAAAGCCACAGTGGCGCGCGCAAACCACGAGACGTATCCACTGCAGCAGGAAGTGAACGCCAAACTGATAGAGTTCTCGCGCGAGCTGGGCATTAAGCTTGTATGCACCAACGACTCTCACTTCACCAACGAGGACGACGCCGAGGCCCACGAGCGACTCATCTGCGTATCAACGGGTAAAAAGATGGACGATGAGAGTCTGATGATGTATTCCAAGCAGGAATGGTTCAAGACTACCGCCGAGATGAACGAAGTGTTTGCCGACGTGCCCGAAGCGTTGCAAAACACCAACGAGGTGCTCGACAAGTGCGAACTTTATTCCATCGACCACAAGCCCATTTTGCCTGACTTTCCCCTACCTGATGGATTTAACGATGAGAACGAATATCTGCGCTACTTGGTCTATGAAGGCGCCAAAAGGCGTTGGCCCGAACTCGACGACGAGCACCGCGAGCGCATCGACTTCGAGTTGGAGACCATCAAGAACATGGGATTCCCCGGCTACTTCCTCATCGTGCAAGACTACATTAACGCGGCACCCGCGTTAGGTTGCTCGGTGGGTCCGGGACGCGGCTCTGCAGCTGGCTCGGCAGTGGCTTACTGTTTGGGTATCACCAATATCGACCCCATCAAATATGACCTGCTGTTCGAGCGCTTCCTTAATCCCGACCGCATTTCGTTGCCCGATATCGACGTGGACTTCGACGACGACGGGCGCGCCAAGGTGCTGCAATATGTAACCGAGAAATATGGCGCCGAGAAAGTGGCCCACATCATCACTTACGGCACCATGGCCGCCAAGAGCGCCATCAAGGACGTGGCGCGCGTGCAAGGCCTCTCCATCCCCGAGAGTGAACGCCTTGCCAAGATGATTCCCTCCAAGCCTAACGACATGCCTGACGAGAAGCCAGGGAAGAAATATAAGATTACTATCAAGAACTGCATCAAGTGCTTCCCCGAGCTGGCCGCCGAACTAAATAATACCGATCCCAAGGTGGCCGACACCGTTAGGCTCGCCGCCAAGCTCGAAGGAAATGTGCGCAACACAGGCGTCCATGCCTGCGGCGTCATTATCGGACGCGATGACATCACCGACTGGGTGCCCGTGAGCACGGCCTACGACAGCGACGGCACAAAGATGATAGTTACGCAGTATGAGGGCAGCGTGATTGAGACCACAGGCCTCATCAAGATGGACTTCCTGGGTCTCAAAACCCTCTCAATCATCAAGGACGCTGTCGAAAACATCAAGGCCACACGCGGCATCGACGTTGACATCGAGGCCATCCCCATTGACGACCCCAAGACCTACCAGCTTTACTGCGAAGGACGCACCACTGGCACCTTCCAGTTTGAGTCGCCGGGCATGCAGAAATACCTCATTGAGCTCCACCCCAGCACCTTCGAGGACCTCATCGCTATGAATGCCCTCTACCGTCCGGGGCCCATGGACTACATTCCGCAGTTTATTCGCCGCAAGCACGGCGATGATCCCATCGTTTACGATATCCCGTGCATGGAGAAGTATCTTAAGGACACTTACGGTATCACCGTCTATCAGGAGCAAGTGATGTTGCTGTCGCGCCAACTTGCCGGTTTCTCTCGCGGACAGAGCGACACCCTGCGCAAGGCCATGGGTAAGAAGCAAATCGACAAGATGAACCACCTCGAGGCACTGTTCTACGAGGGCGGCGAAAAAAACGGCTACGACCGCAAGGAGCTCAATAAGATTTGGGAAGACTGGAAGAAGTTTGCCTCCTACGCCTTCAACAAGTCGCACGCCACCTGCTACAGCTGGGTCGCCTATCAAACGGCCTATCTCAAGGCCAACTACCCGTCGGAGTACATGGCCGCCGTGCTGAGCCGAAACTTGAACGATGTGGCCAAGCTATCCAAATTCATGGACGAATGTAAGGCCATGGGCATTTCGGTGCTTGGTCCCGACATCAATGAGAGCTTCAAGACGTTCAGCGCCAACAAGAAAGGCGACATACGTTTTGGCCTGGCGGGCATCAAGGGACTTGGCGGAAACGCCGTCGACACTATCATTGAAGAGCGTGAAAAAGGAGGGGCGTTCACCAACGTGCACGATTTTGTGGAGCGAGTGAACCTCACCGCCTGCAACCGCAAGGCCGTCGAGGCACTCGCGCTTTCAGGCGCCTTCGACTGCTTCGGCGACATTCAACGCGAGGCGTTCTTCGAAAAAAACAACCGCGACGAGACCTACAGCGATATCCTTGTGCGCTATGGGCAACAATACCAGTTGGACAAGGCCTCGCAAGCCAACTCTCTCTTTGGCGACCTCGGCGACTCGTTCACCGCAAAACCACCCATTCCCAAGGCTGAGCGGTGGCCCGACATCGAGCGCCTCTCGCGCGAACGCGAATTGGTGGGCATGTACCTTTCGGCTCATCCCCTCGACAAGTATTTCTTAGAAATCAAGTTCGGTTGCAACGCCACCTTGCGCGAGATGAAAGAGATGAAGGAGAACAACAGCATGGTTATCGACAAGGAATTAACCTTTGGCGGTATCGTCGTAGACTACAACGAGCGGCCCTCAAAGAAAGGCGGCAACTACGGCATCATCAAAATTGAGGACTACGATGACAGCTTTGAGCTGGCGCTGTTCGACAAGAATTTCATCGATTACCGCAACTACGGCATCACAGGAATGGCCATCGTAGTGAGGGCACGCTACATTCGCAGCCGTTACAATCCTGAGAAGATTCTTTTCGAAATCCTTTCTATCCAGCAACTCGAAACCCTGCACGGAAAGGCCATCAACAACCTGCGTATCAACCTCGAGGCACGCAACCTGTCCACGGTCCAGTTTATCAAGAGCCAACTTTCAGAGAAATGCGATGAAAAGTGTGACCTCATTGTGCGGGTGAGCGACAGCGAGAACAACCGCTTTGTCGATATGCGCTCACGCCACAAAATCCCCATCTCGCGCAAGTTCATCGAGGCTCTCGACGAAATGGAAGTGAGCTATAACGTAAACGTGTGATAATTAGGAATTAGGAATTAGGAATGAG
>JAGCUP010000156.1 GCA_017962765.1 Muribaculaceae bacterium
CGCACACCCGAATCAACGCTCGCCAAGCCGTTTAAAATCACAATGCTACAGGACGCATCGGGGTGGACCCATAACTTCCGTGACGGGCGTGGCAGCATCAAGGCCTACGGACACTGGTTCCTGCGTTTGGCCACACCGGGCCACTCGGGAATAGGTATCCACGGCAGCACCAACAACCGCGAGAGCGTGCCGGGCCGCGCCAGCGAAGGTTGCATCCGGTTGCTCGACGAGGACATTATCACGCTCAAGGAGCAGTATGCCTACGTGGGCATGCCAGTCATCGTGCTCGACGAGGACACCGAGGCGCTGCCCTTCGAAATTAAGTTGTTGAAGCAGAGTGACGCTGAACAAGTAAAGAAACAATAAGTGACGAATAAAGATAAAAAAGGATAATAAGTTATGAAACAGGTTTTTAAAGTGTTGCGACTGACGGCACTCGTGGCCGTGCTGGCGTTGGCCTGCAATGTGAGCCTCCAGGCCCAGCAAGTCGAAATCACCAAGACTCAGGTGCGACTGCGACTGGCCCCGTCGCTCAACGCCGGCACCCTTGTCGATAACCACGGATACAATATTCACCCCTACAAAGGCCAGCTCCTGCCCTACCTGGGCACCAGCGGCGAGTTTTATAACGTGAGCTACAAGGGTCACAGCGTGTATGTGCACAATTCGTGTTCGCGCTATGTGGGTGACAGTAACAACTTGCGTTATGTCGTGGTCAACGGCGTGGACGTGAATTTGCGCTTAGGACCCTCGGTGAACTCCGGCCGCCTTATTATCAATGGCGTGGTGGCCCATCCCTACAAGGGTCAGCGCCTGCCCTACTTGGGCTCGAGCGGCAATTTTTACAAGGTGAACTATGCCGGTAACTACGTATTTATTTCTAAAGATTTCTCTTATTTAGAATAGTGACATGCGACATAACTATTTTTATCTTTTAGCCTATGCGCTCGTCGTGGCGGCTTTGGTTGGTTGCAAGGGGCATAAGTCGACCAGCAACGACGTGAGTGAGGTGGAGGCTCCCAAGCAGCTCACCGAGGCCCACTATGTGCGAGAGAGTGGCTACGATGCCGAGCAGGCCTTCATCGTCATCTCGAAAAAAGAATGCAAACTCAGCGTCTATGCCCCGACCGCACAAGGCGATACGGTGCTGGTGGCCGAGTTTCCTGCCTGCTTGAGCAAGAATAAGGGCAATAAAGAGGGCAAGGGCGATATGCGCACGCCCGAATCACCCGCCGGGAAGCCCTTCAAAATAACCCAAATCCAGGATGCATCGTCATGGGAACACGACTTCGGTGACGGACGCGGCAAAATTCTCGCTTACGGTCACTGGTTCCTGCGTCTGGACACGCCGGGCCACTCGGGGATTGGCATTCACGGGAGCACCAACAACCGCGAGAGTGTGCCTGGCCGCGCCAGTGAGGGCTGCATCCGGTTGCTCGATGAAGATATCGATTCGCTCAAGGTAAAGTATGCCTACGTGGGCATGCCCGTCACCATCAAGGGCGAGGACGAGGGCCCGCTGCCCTTTGAACTCAAGGCCCGATAGCGAATCTACGAGGGCAATAATAGAAGTAGCACCTACGTTATAATTTTAATGGGTAAACGGATACTGCTGGTCAATAAATTTTTCTACACCCGTGGCGGTGCCGAAGTAGTGGCCATCAACTTGCGCGACGAGTTGACGGCCCGCGGCTATGTGGTGGGCATTTTCACGATGGCCTACCATCATGTCGATGAGGTGGAATACCTCTACGAGGCGCCTGAGGTGTCGTTCAAGCGCGGACTGGCCGGCAAGGTGAAGTTCGCCCGGCGCACGCTGGGCGGCTACCACATTGAGGAGGCTTTTACGCGCGCTCTTGACGACTTCAAGCCAGATGTGGTGCACCTGCACAACATCCACAGCTACCTGTCGCCGGCGGTGGCACGGCTGGCCCACGAGCGCAGATGCCGCGTGGTGTGGACGATGCATGACTACAAGCTGGTGTGTCCGTCGTACAGTTGCCTGAATCATGGCCAAACGTGTGAGCGGTGCCTCACTCACCGCCATGCTATCCTTACTCAGCGCTGTTTCAAGGATAGTTATGCGGCCGGTGCCCTCGCGTGGCTCGAGGCTCGCCGCTGGAATCGTCGTCGCCTGGAACAATGGGTCGATGCTCTGGTGTGTCCTAGCGAGTTCCTTCACGACATGATGTTGCGTGGCGGCTGGAATCCCGACAAGTTGCACGTGCTCAACAATTTCATCGACCCCGTGAAACTGCGCGCGCTAGACGAAGAAACATTGCCACGTGAAGACTATGTGGCCTATGTGGGACGCCTATCGCACGAAAAAGGCGTGGATACGCTCCTGCAAGTGGCCCGCGAAACCCCGTCGGTCACTCTAAAGCTGGCAGGCAACGGCCCACTACGCTTGTCGCTCACGGCTCAATACGGCTCGTTACCCAACGTGGAGTTTGTAGGACAACTCGATGCGGCCCAGGTGGCAAATTTCGTGTCGCGCGCCGCCTGCATGGTGGTACCCTCGGAGTGGTATGAGAATAACCCGCTGACCATCATCGAGGCACAGTGTGCTGGCACTCCTGTCGTAGGCTCGAACATGGGCGGTATCCCAGAACTCGTCGTGCCTGGGAACGGTATTATCTTTGAGGCGGGCGACCGCACGGCTTTGACCGAGGCTTTGGACCGCGCTTTGCACACCGAGTGGGACCATGCGGGCATCCGTGTCCGTGGTCGCAAGCGTTTCTCGGCCGATGTCCATTTGGCCCGGTTGTTGAAACTTTATTTCTCTGATTTGTCATGAAAATCGTCGTGGTGGGAACACGCGGCATCCCCGATATTCCGGGCGGTGTGGAGACGCATTGTCAGCAACTCTATCCGCGTTTGGTGAAACTGGGGTGCGATGTGACGGTGATGCGCCGCACGCCCTATCTGAACGAGAACAATCAAGCCACCGAATACCGTGGCGTGAAACTCGTTGACGTGAACGCCCCGCGAAAGAAGAGCCTCGAGGCTTTCGTCCACACGGCCCTGGCCGTTCTGTCGGCGAGAAAGCTGAAGCCCGACCTCATCCACTTCCATGCAGTGGGGCCGAGCCTGTTCATACCGCTGGCTCGCCTGCTGGGCATGAGGGTGATAGCCACGCACCACAGCCTAAACTATCAACACGCAAAATGGAACTTTGCATCGCGCCTCTTGCTTAAATTCGGTGAATGGTGTCAGGCGCGCCTTGCACATGACGTGATTGCTGTCAATGAGCCTTTTCGGCAGATTTTCCACGATGATTACGAGCGTGAGGAACGTGTGCATCTCATCTATAATGGAGTGGAATTGTCTAATGGTGAAATCGGGACCGACTACCTCTCCTCGCAGAATTTGGAGCCTGAACGCTACGTGCTTGCTGTGGGGCGCTTTGTCCCCGACAAGCGTTTCGACTGGCTCATTAAGGCTTTTGCCCAAGTGGCGCCGCAAGGCATGAAACTCGTTCTTGCCGGTGATGCCGACCATGAGGATGAATATGCCCGCTCGCTCAAGCAACAGGCTCGCGACAAGGGGGTAGTCCTTACCGGATATGTCACAGGTGAACCTTTACGGCAATTGTTGCGCCATGCTGCTCTCTTTGTGCTGCCATCGACCCATGAGGGGTTGTCCATCTCGCTGCTTGAGGCAATGGGCCATGGTCGTGACGTGCTGGTGAGCGATATTGCAGCCAATCGTCTGGGGCAACTTAAAGAGGATGACTTTTTTGCCACGAATGATTTTGATAATCTTGTAACCCAACTGCGTAGTAAACTTGATAACCCCGTCACCGTGCGACACTACGACCTCACTGACTTTGATTGGGACCATATCGCCCGGCAGACCTTCGACGTTTACACCCAAGCTCTTGCAAAACGATAAGTACCCCCTTGAGTGCAACTTTGAGGTGCTTTGAGCGCAAAAAGAGCGCATTTTCGAGGTTTTTGTTTTGTGCATAGCATTTTTTTAGTATTTTTGCAGGTTAAAATTGAAAGTAAGTTATTGTACTGACTGATATGGCCGAAAAGAAACCAATGACCAAGAAACAGGCGCGCAAGGCGCGTCGCAAGCGCAATCATAAGATTGTCAAATGGATGTGGGGTATATTCCTAGGCTTTTCCGCATTCCTGTTCTTGATGTTTGTGCTTATTTATAACGGCGTAATAGGTTACATGCCGCCCATTGCCGACTTGCAGAACCCGGCTGACCGATTCGCCTCGACACTCTACACTAGCGACGGCCAAGAGATGGGTCGCCTGTTCAAGAGCAAGGGTAACCGCGTCTATGTCGAGTTTGACCAGCTCCCCCAGCACCTCAAGCAGGCGCTCATTGCCACTGAGGACGTGCGCTTTGAGGAGCATTCGGGCATCGACGCCATCGCATTAGGCCGCACGTTCATCAAGCGCATTCTTATGGGCCAGTCGAGCGCGGGTGGCGGCAGCACTATCACGCAGCAGCTTGCCAAGCAGCTCTATTCACCCGAGTCGAGCAGCATTTTCGAGCGTGCGCTTCAAAAGCCCATCGAGTGGGTTATCGCGCTTAAGCTCGAGCGCTATTACACCAAGGATGAAATCATCCAGATGTATTTCAACCAGTTCGACTTCTTGAACAACGCCGTGGGCATCAAGAGCGCAAGCTACGTCTATTTCGGTAAGGCTAATCCCAACGACCTCACCATTGAGGAAAGCGCGTTGCTTGTGGGACTGTGCAAGAACCCGTCATACTTCAACCCCTTACGCTACCCTGAGCGCGCCAAGCAGCGCCGCAACGTGGTCCTCGACCAGATGCGCGTGGCCGGCTTCCTGAGCAGCGAGGAGTGTGACCGCCTCAAGCAGACCGATGTCGTGCTCAACTACAACAAGGTGAACCGCAACGACGGCCTGGCGCCCTATGTGCGTGAGGAGATACGCCGCATGATGATGGCCACCGAGCCCAAGCGCGAAGACTATCCCGACTGGAATGAGCAGGCCTACTACGACGACCTTAACCAGTGGGAAACCAACCCGCTCTACGGGTGGTGCAATAAGCACAAGAAGCCCAATGGTGAGCCTTACGACATCTATAATGATGGCTTGAAGATTTACACCACCATCGACAGTAAGATGCAGCAGTATGCCGAGGAGGCCGTGCGCGACCACCTGAGCAATACGCTACAGCCCACCTTCATTCGTGAGCGCGGCGGTTATTACAACCCTTACACCAACAATACCGCCGAGCTGAGTGCGGCCACCAAGCAGCGCCTCATCGACAACGCCATTCGCCAGAGCGACCGCTACAAGCAGCTCAAGCAACAAGGATTGAACGAGAGCGAGATTATCGCCAACTTCAACACGAAGACAGAGATGCACCTGTTCTCCTACGCCGGCGAGGTAGATAAGGAGATTACGCCGCTTGATTCGATTCTTTACACCAAGTCGTTCCTGCGTTGCGGCTTCATGGCCATGGACCCGCAGACGGGTTATGTGAAGGCTTACGTGGGCGGTCCCGACTACAAATACTTCAAGTATGACATGGTATCGACCGGACGCCGCCAAATCGGGTCCACCGTCAAGCCCTACCTCTATACACTGGCCGTCGATAACGGCTACACGCCGTGCACGCCAGTGTCGAACGCCCGCATCAATATCAACGGGTGGTCGCCGCGCGGTGGTGGTGGTGGCGGCACGGTGACGCTCAAGCAGGGCCTCACGACGAGTAATAACACTGTGAGTGCCCACCTCGTCGACGACCTCAAGCCCGCTAACCTCGTGAACCAAATGAAGAAATTCGGCATCACCAACCGTTTCGACACCGTGGCAGCCCTGTGTCTCGGCCCCTGCGAGGTGAGCCTGCGCCAAATGGTGGCGGCCTACTCGGCATTTGCCAACGAGGGCATGCGCTCCGAGCCTATCTTCGTGACGCGCATTTGCGACAACAAGGGTAATGTGCTCGACGAGTTCAGCCCCATCCAGACCGAGGTGATAGGCGTCGACAGCTATTATAAGATGCTCTCAATGCTTGAGAACGTCGTCGATAACGGTACTGGCCGACGCATACGTGGCTCTTACGGCATCACCGCCGAAATGGGAGGAAAGACCGGAACCACCAACAACAACAGCGATGGATGGTTCATGGGATTCACCCCCGACATCGTGGCCGGCACTTGGGTAGGCGGCGAGGAACGATACATCCATTTCTCGTCGGGAGCCTTTGGACAAGGTGCCGAGCAGGCCTTGCCCGTGTTTGCCATCTTCATGAAGAAACTATATAACGACCCCGACCTGCCCTATCGTCAGGACACAAAATTCAACTGGCCCACCGACATCGACCTGTGTGACAACGGCGACTATGGCGACTACCGAGGCGGAGGAGGCCACGGCGGTGGCGGTGGAGGCGGCGACGGTGGCGGCGAAGTCACCGTGCAGGAAGGCGTCTTCGATTAGCGATTAATCCAAAAACTAAGTATAATATAGCAAAGAAAGGAAAAAAATGAAAAAAATCACATTATTGCTCATGGGCCTCGTGGCCATGACGGGGATGGTGTCGTGTGACGACAAGGATCCCGACCAAACCGCACAATTCCAGCAGGAATACTATATCCGCTCGGTCAATATCGATGACCAGAGCGTGCAATTCTCCAAATCGGTCTCGGTGATAAATGTCAACTACACCAAAGACATCATGGACATCACCGTCACGGTTAAGCTCAACGCTTCTTCGTCGACCACTATCCAGCTCAAAGAGCTCGCTCTGGCCTACGATGCCTATACGGGCATGTTCTCCATCAAGAAAGGCGCTACCACCACCGTAAGTGACGGCGCGACCGTGGACAACTTTGACGGAACTTTCGACTACAACACAGGTGTGATGTACCTGAATTTCTTTGTCGACGGTAAGTACCATGTCGTGTGTACCACGCGCTTGCTCTATCCTTACGGCAACTCGACGTCAACCTATGAGAAGGAAGGCCAGACGAAGACCTGCACTGTCGACGACTTCTGCCTTGCCCTTGAACTTAACGATGAGGGCACCAAGGCTAACTTGACGCTCTACAACGTGCAGCTCGAAACCGAAAAGGACAAGGTTATTTACATTGAATATGCCTCGCTTCCTGTCACCGTCAATGTTGTTGGTTATAATCTCGAGGCCGCCTCGCTTGAGGCTAAGATTGATAATTTGGTCAAGCCCGATTATAATATCACCGACTTCAAGGCCACCATCACTGATAATGGCCGCCGTATCAATGGCTCGTTCATTATCAACGGCCATACGATGGTTTTCAATGCGAAGATGCTCAACGAGAAAGAGTAATTTTCATGATTGAACGATAGCTCATGGTGAACGAAAACGAGCTCAAGAACCTACAGGTAATAAAAGCTTCGGCGGGTTCGGGCAAGACTTATAATCTTGCCCGAACCTATATCCAGCACTTGTTGGGACGACGTCGTGTGGTCGGTGGCGCAGTGCGCTACGAGTTGCGCCACGCGCGCAATTACCAGAGCCATCTGCTTGCCATCACGTTCACCGTGAAGGCCACGGCCGAGATGAAGTCGCGCATTGTGAAAGAGCTCTACGACTTGGGTAGCGGCAAAGGCGAGTATATGGACTACCTTGACGCGCTTTTCGTCGATAGCCGCGAGGACATTGCGCAGGCGGCACGTGTGGCCTTGAGCGACATTTTGTTCAACTACACCACGTTCAACGTGAGCACCATCGATTCGTTCTTCCAGTCGATAGTGCGCACTTTCGCACGCGAGCTCAACGCTGCCTATAACTACGAACTGCAACTCGACGCCGACTATGCCACGGCTATAGCCGTCAACGACTTCCTGCGCGACTTGGGCGGCAATGGCCCCGAGGAGCGCTTGGCGGGCCGTTGGGTGCGCGAATACATCCGCAACAACATCGATAACGATCGCGACTGGAACTTCTTCGGGCGATCGAAAGACCTGGTGGGCTTTGCCGAGAATATAAATAAGGAGTTCTTCCGTGCGTGCCAAAAAGACCTCACGGCCTATCTCGACGATGTGGAGCAACCCGATAGTCATGTGTCGCGCTTTGTCAAAAAGCTGGGCACTGCCGCTGCCGCCCACAAAGCCGCTTATGCACAACTGCCGTCGCAGTTGCGCGACTTTTTTGCGGCTTTGGGCGTAGCGGAGAATGATATTAAGGTCGCCGGGGTGAAAACCCTAATGAATTTACCTGATGGTGTGGTGCCCGACAAGCTGACTGATGCGTTGTGCGGCTATGCCGGCAATAGCGATGCTTTAACCAAGAATGTGATACGCAAAGAGGCCACCACGGGTTTGCCGGCGCAAGCCAGCCTTGATTTCGCGGAAATTATGGCCGCCGCGGTGGCACATTACGACCGATGGGTGGCGCTCGAGGCCGTGCGCCGCAATATGTGGAACTTGGGCCTGCTCGACCGCATCGCGCGTCACTTGGAGCAGTATCGCCGTGACAACAACACGTTACTCATGGCCGACACCAACGACCTCATCTCTACGGTCTTGGGTAGCGGCATTGAATTCATTTATGAGCATGTGGGTGTCTGGATTAACAACTTTATGATTGACGAGTTCCAGGACACGAGCCGCAAGCAGTATGAAAATTTCAAGCCTCTGCTCAATGGTGCCATTTCGATGGGTCACCAAAATCTAATCATCGGTGACGAGAAACAGGCCATTTACCGTTTCCGCAACAGTGATGTGGCCATGCTTCGCGATGAGATAGAGAAAGACTTCAACGCGCACGACATTGGCGGCAAGCCCTTGGAAACTAACTACCGCAGCCAGTGTGCCATCGTTGAGTTCAACAACCGTTTCTTCGAGGCTGCTTTGGGCCACTTCGACCCCAATCGCTTTGCAGCCCTCAATAAGACCTACGCCCACATCGTGCAAAAAATCGACAAGGACGATGTGCCCGGTGTGGTGAAGATACATTTTGAGTACACCGGCAATCAAAATAGTGATGGCGACGATGATGCGGCTGGCGACAGCTTGGCCCAGTTGCCGGCCTACATCAATGCGCTGCGTCACCGCAAGTTTGAACAGCGCGATATTGCCATCCTCGTTAACCGTGGGGAAGAGGGCCGTAAGGTGATAGCCCAAATCTTGCGCCACAACGAGACGTGCAGTGACGAGCGCGAAAAAATCAATGTTGTTTCGAGCGATTCGCTCGCCCTCGAGACCTCGTCGGCGGTGAAACTCATCATGAGCGTGCTCACCTCGCTCGAAGCGGCACGGGAGACCATCGATGAGGATGAGGACGAGGCTGGCGAAAGAGGCGGCATTTCCAAGCTCGACCGCCAGTTGGCCGAGCAACGTCGCCACAAGATAGTCAACGCCTTCAATAAGAAACTTGCCGTCACCCAGGACACCGATGCCGGGCAGTTGTTGCTCCAGTGCTTCGAGGAAGATGAAGGTGAAAAGCCGGGTGGAAAACAGGAAAACCTCACGCGTTTACAGAATTATTACAACGCAGTGGTCGAGGTGCTCCCCGACGGCGACCGCGAGCAGTCGAGCCTGGTGGCCATCGTCGACCGCATCATCGACCTGTATCTTGGCAATGCTACGAGTTCGGAAAATGCATTTATTTTGGCTTTCCAAGACTTGGTGGTCGATTTCCTGTCGCAAAACAATGGCGGCACGGTGCGCGAGTTCATTAAATTCTGGAACAGCAAGGGCCACAAAACCACCATTAGTTCGCCCGAGGGCACTGATGCGGTGAAGGTGATGACCATCCACAAGTCGAAAGGATTGCAGTTCCCGTGTGTGATAATTCCGTTTGCCAACTGGGAATTGATTGACTCGCATCACAACAACCTGCTATGGGTCACCAAGGAGAGATGGCTTAACGCCGGCGGCAAGAATGTGCCTCTTGAAGGGATTGGAGGAGCCGATGATAGTATCGTGCCTCCCATTATTCCCCTGACGAAATGGGCCATTAACAGGATCCCAGAGTTTGCCTCGTTCTACGACAGTGAGGTGGAAAAAGACCTCATCGACAATCTTAATAAAACCTACGTGGCCTTCACGCGACCCGAAGAAGAGTTGCACATTTTCGCTTCGCTCTCGCCCTCGTCGGCAATCTCGCAGCCCGAGCCACCCAAGACGGTGGCCCAGATGTTATCGACCGTTGCAGGCCAGGTGGAGGGCGTGAAGGTGATGGCCACTACGCAAGTTAAGGTGGGTAGGGGTAAAAAACAGACGGAGGTGACGTTGCCCGCTGAGCTCGTTATGGGCGAGGCACGCGAGAAGGTGCCACGCAAGAAAGACGACGACGCGCCCTCGCAGCGCACGATGTCGCCTTACCGCGTGGGTTACCTGCCCGAAACAGTCACCGTCGCTCTGCCTCCGGTTCCCACTTTGTTTAATTAGGAATTAGGAATTGGGAATTAGGAATTGGCACTTTACGCTTAACCCTTAACACTTAAAACTTTGCGCTAGTGATGTTGCGGTATTTTATTCAGTTGAGTTATTGCGGGGCAGCTTACCACGGGTGGCAAATACAGCCCCACGACAATAGTGTGCAGGAAACGCTGGAGCAGGCACTCTCCGTGCTGTTGCGCACGAAGGTGAACGTGGTGGGCGCCGGACGTACCGACACTGGCGTGAACGCCCGCATGATGGTGGCCCACATCGACGTGGAGGCCCCCATCGCCAATGTGTCGCGCTTCGTGCACAGTCTCAACGGAATGTTGCCGCGCGACATTGCCATTGAGCGGGTGTGGCCGGTGCCCGATGGCTCCCATGCGCGCTTCGATGCCATGAGCCGCACCTATAAGTATTTCATTCACACGACAAAGTCGCCATTCCTCTACGATAAGAGCTGGTATACGCGCCCGGGACTCGACTTCGCGGCGATGAACGAGGCAGCTGCGTGCTTGCTGCGTCACATTGATTTCACCTCGTTCAGCAAGCTGCATACCGACGTGAAGACCAATAATTGCCGCGTGACCCGCGCCGAATGGACACCGCTGCCCGTTGAAGGCTGCCATGTGTTCACCATCACCGCCGACCGTTTCCTGCGCAACATGGTGCGTGCCGTGGTGGGCACGCTGGTCGAGGTGGGTCGCCACAAAATTGACGTGGCGCAGTTTGAGCGCATTATTGAGGCCCGTAACCGCAACGTGGCCGGAACATCGATGCCCGGCCACGCTTTGTATCTGTGGGAAATAACTTATCCCGACGCTATAACCTCAGGGATCGAGGTACTGGATGGCGGTTTGGGTGAGGGCTTCGCGGTCGATGTTTCCTGAGAGGGAGGTGGCAGCTTTGAGCTCACTGAACGGGACCTGCGTGTCGGTGATGAAAATCGCGGCGGGCAGGTCTTGCACGTCGAGTAGCCCATACAGGTCGGTGTTGATGCTGCTGTCGATGGCCCACAGCGCGATACGGTCATTGAAGCGCTCTTTGAGGTCGTCGAAGGCCGAGATGATGTTTTCGCCCATTGATTGTTCGTCGCCCCCGTCATAAAAGTAAACTATGAGCAAGTCGGGGTGAGGCCCTTGTACGAGGCTGTCGCTCTGTGCCGAGGACGAGGCGTCGTTGCCTCCCTGCCCGTTATGGCAAGCTGTGGCCGCCACTATGAGCAGCATTGCGAGCGTGAAAGAGAAGATATGTTTCATTGCTTTGCGAGTTCTTTATAGGTCGTTTCCAATACTTCAAGTTCGGTGTAGCCGGTAAAACGGGCTGCGGGCTGACCATTCACAAGGAAGATGAGGGTTGGGATGGACTGTACGCCGTAGCCCTGGGCCATGTC
>JAGCUP010000157.1 GCA_017962765.1 Muribaculaceae bacterium
AGGGCGGCGAAAAAATCGCTGCCCTCGCTTGTTATTGTAAGTATGGTGAGGTTTACTTCACCACCACTTTCTTATTACCAATCAGGTAGATGCCGGCGGGCAGGCCTTGTGCGGCCACGCCTGCCTCGACACCGCGCTTAATCAGTTGGCCCTGCATGTTATACACGTTCACCTTGCCGTCGATGGCGTTGCCGTCAATGGCGTTGATGCCGGTCACCACAGGTTGGTTCAGCACGTTGGCGGTGTAGCCGGTATCGGTAGTCTGCGCACGATGCATGGCGTCGCTGGGAGCTGCCACGCTGTTGCGGGTCATGGCACACGCAAGAATGTAGCGTTCGCCCTCGGCAAGCGTGACAGTTCCGGCCCATGCCGTGTTAAGTGTCACGTATTTTCCACTCAACTCGCCGGTGGTAAAGTTCTTGGTGCCATAAACTTTGCCGTCTTTCCAGTAGCCGTAGAGTGCCACAACCTGGTTGGGCTTAAAGTTGACTTCACCATTCAGATAATTCTCGGCAATAGTGTACTCAACAGCCGTCGAGGTCGATTCGGGAGCCTCGGTGGTAGTGAGAACTGGGTTGAGTTCGATATTGCTCAGCGTGCCCTTCAGCGTGCCGCCCTTGATGTAGCGTGTGTTGAAGGCGCTCTCGAGGTCGCTGGTGTATTCTACCTTAATCCAGTTGTTGTTACCGTCGGTGAGGAACGCGTAGGGTTGGGCAACCGCCTTATTGGCCATGGCAAGGTCGTTGCTGATCACATATTCCTTGTCGTTCACGCCACCGCTAAGCAGCTCGGCAAGCGTGACACTTTCGGCCACGGGGGTGTTAGTAATGCTCTCGAAGTAAGCCTTCGGGAGGAAATTAACGAATTCATTACTCTTCGAATTAAACGCAACCGCTTCATACAAGTTGCCAGTTTGATTTTCTCCATACCATGACAAGCTTTTATAGCTACCTGCTTGGGTGACAAGCGTTTCGAAAGCGAGATTGCCACCATTATAAAGGAATGGCTCATCGAAGACAAATTCCAATTCGGTGGCATTGGCATTAGGAACGATGGTTGCCACTACAGTCATTCCAGTGATAGGGTTGTCGGGCGCACCGCTGTAACTTTCGCGCGTGAAAGTTGCTTGCTCGGTCTCTTTTACCGAAAGTTGGAGATGACCACCGCTGAACATTCCATCGGTTGAGTTAGAGAAAAACTTAACTGTTGTGATTTTACGTCCCACTAGGTCGGTAAGCATTTCGGCGGGATAGATAAACTGTGATTTGATATTTTGAGTGTCGTACCATGCGCCATAAACAGGCACCAAAGTGTTTGTTGCAGAGCCATCGCACACGACCACTTCGCTGCCAACGACATAGCCCTTGCCGCTTAAAGCAACATCGAACGTGCCGGCATTGCCACAGTTGATGGCGAGCGTGCCAGTGAAGTTACCATCGGTGGTGGGGGCGAACGTCACGGGAACATTGACGGTTTCACCAGCTGCGATTGCAGCAGGAGTATAAGTGGTGCTGAATGGTGCAGCCAGACCGCTCAATGACGGGGTGAACGCGTTGGTGCCCTTGTTCTCAATGGTGACATTGAGTGAGGACGATTCCCCTAGGTTCACGTTTCCAAACGCGAGTGCATCGGGCGTCACTTCGGCCTTATAGGGATGCGAGACATGGGTATAGGTAAAAGTGGCGTGGGGAAGGAAGTTTTGTATCGAAGATGTATAGCCGAAGAGACCAGCGCTTGTCTGAGATACGCCATAGAAATTTGTATCTTTATACCCTGATTTGGTAATAACCTTAGTTTCGATAAGCAGGTTGTTTTCACCGCTGTATTCAAACGGATTAGAGAGTTCAAATACCACCTCTGTTTCTCCGCCTGCGATGGTGTATGTTCCACAAATTTCGGCGCCTGTGATAGTTGAGTTGCTCGTGAATGTGGCATTGTTAACCTCCTTGAGCGAAATCTGCAGCACGCAGTTTGCGAGGGCAGCGTCAAGCGCAGCGGTCGGATAGAATTTAATTTCCGAGATGGCACCATTGGCCATGCTTGCGAGATCGGTTTTGGGATATATCATCTGGCTAATAGTGTTCAGCACATCACAATGATAACCGCTAAATGGCAAGCGATTATTTGTACTTGTTCCTACTGCCACGTCCAGGTCGATGCCCACACTACCCTTGCCGCTCAAGGCGACTTGGTGCGTGCCGGCCTGGCCGCAGTCCACCGTGAGCGTGGCTGTGTAGTCGCCGACGCTGGTGGGAGCGAACGTCACAGGGACATTGACGGTTTCACCCGCTGCGATTGCGGCAGGGGTATAGGTGGTGCTGAAAGGTGCTGTCAACCCGCTCAAAGACGGGGTGAAGGCATTGGCGCCCTTATTGTGGATAGCGATATTGGTGGTGGCCGTCTCGCCCAGTGCCACCTTACCGAAGGCGTAGGTCTCCGGGGTCACCTTGGCGTCATACTCCAGCACCGTTCCGGGAGTATAAGTAAATGTGGCTTTGGGCAGGAAGTTCGTTCTGCTGTTGCGATAGTTCCCTGTGTAATGTCCCGTTGCCTGTGTGACACCATAGAAATAGGTGTGAGGACATCCCGAGGATGTGGTTACTTTCGTTTCCACAAGCAGGTGCTTATCCCCACTATATTCATAGCTGTTAGTGAGGTTGAAAACGAGTTCGGTCTCGCCGCCCACAATGGTATAAGTGCCGTATGCCATAGTTCCAGTAATGGCATTGTAACTTGGAAAAACGTCGCTATCCACTTCCAAGAGCGAAAGTTGGAGAACGCAACCGGCAAGGCTTGTGTTGAGGGCCTCGGTGGGATAGAACTTGATTTGAGATATTGTCCCGCCTGCCATGTCGTCAAGGTCGGTTTTTGGATAAATCATTTGGCAGGTGGTGTTTGTCATGTCGCAGTAATAGCCGTAAATGGGCACATACTCGCTTGTGTCGGTGCCGTCGGCGACAGTCAAGAGGTCGGCTTTTGCGCTAAAGAAAGCGAAGAAAGCCAACAGAAAGAACAGTAAATTTTTTCTCATTCTGTTTAAGTTTTGTTGGGATTAATAATAAATGTATAATTATTCTTGTTTATTGTAATTTATTGTAATAAAAGTAATTATGCGTTACAAAGTTAAGCGAATTTCCAAGAAACTAATGCATAAAGCCCTACTCATTTAGGTGAATTGGCGAAATTTTTAAACGAAACGGCTCATACGGCGCACCAACGCCCTGCGGCTCGGCTTTAAGCCCTGAGACTTAAGTTGGGGAAGATTTAAACCCGAATCGGATTTTAAATGCGAATTTCGCTAATTTCACAAATTTCGCTAATTATTTTTTATAATTAACGGTAATACAAATAATTAAATTCATGAAATTAGTCTAATTAGCGTAATTTGGATTAAAGGCAGAGGTGACAGGATTTGGAAATATGGTGCAAAAGCAGTAATTTTGCGATTGAGCGCAAAATTGACGATAGAAATTCTAACAAACACTAATATTTCTGCCTTATGAGAAAATTACTACTTTTGTTATTGACAATGGCTGTCGCAACTGCAGCCTTCGCTACCGACTATCCCGGACACCCGGGCTTTGTGGGCAAAACCGTCTATTTGGATGACCAGGGCTTCCCCGTGGGCGAGCCCGGACAGAATCCCAGCGACTTCAAGTTTGCCCACTGCTTTGAGTATGGCTACATTCCGGGCGAGGAGATGCCCGTCGCCATCCTGTTGAAAACTCAGTATGAAGCCGAGAATGGCCTCTTCCAGCTCCCCACCTTCTACAGTGTGTGGGATGAGGACTTGCAAAAGACAGTCTGGATAAAGATCATCGGCATCTCGGCCGACCAACTGTTTTGGCCGGCCAACCTCGCCAACCTTGTCACCCAGGTGGAAATGCCCATGTATCTGGAATTCATTGTGGGTAACGGCGCGCTCAGTTTTCCCAACATTACCAGCTTGACGCTGCCCGAGACGTTGGAATACATGGACGTGAAAGCCTTGAACAAATGCACGAACCTCACCGACCTCACCATCACCGACAGTGACAAGCCGCTTAACATCCTCGGCACGCAGTCAAACAATTACGGCTCCTTAGGTGCCTTTGGTGTGCCCGCACTGGTGAATGCCTACGTAGGCAAGACGGTGATTGCCGACGAATCGCCATTCAAGCGCACCGGTGACCCCTCGCTCAAGCACGTGACCATGGGCGGTGTGGGCCAGGCCATCTACGACAAAATGTTCTACGGTCAGAAAGAACTCGAAACCGCCATCCTGAAGGAAGGTGTGGGCGACATCGGGAAAGAAGCGTTCGCTAACTGCGTCAAACTTCAGGGCATCTCTATCCCCAGCACTGCCACGCGCATTGGGCAGAGCGCCTTCGAGAACGACTCGGCGATGACCACGGTCACCCTTGCCGAGGGCCTCAAAGCCATTGATGCGTACGCGTTCACGCGTTGTTCAAAAGTGACGAGTCTCACCCTTCCCGCCTCGCTCGACTCGATCCACGCCGAGGCCCTTCAATTTATGAGTGGCGTCACCTCATTCACCATAGCTGACGGCCGCACGCCCCTCGAAGTGTATGGCTACCGTTGGTGGAACAACGGTATGTGCAACGACTTCGCAGCCTACGAGGGTTATCTGGGCCGCGACCTCACGCTCACGCAAAGTGCCATCTCGCCGTTCTACCACGCCGACAGCAATGTTGGCGGTCTGACCAAGCTCACCATCGGCAACCAGGTGACCACCCTGCCCAAGGACGCTTTCTATCGCAACCACAACCTCGCTACCGCCACCATCGGCACCGGGCTGACCGCCATCTCCAAAGAGGCATTCCTCGACTGCACGGGCCTGCGGGGCATCAGCATCCCGGGCAACGTGAAGCGCATTGGGGAGAGCGCCTTTGCGAACGACTCGGCAATGACTACGTTAACCCTTGCCGAGGGCATTAAAGCCATTGATGCGTACGCGTTCTCGCGCTGCTCCAAAGTGACAAGTCTCACCCTGCCCGCCTCGCTCGACTCGATCCACGCCGAAGCCCCTCAATTTATGAGTGGCGTCACCTCGTTCACCATCGCCGACAGTAGCACGCCCCTTGAAGTGTATGGCTACCGCTGGTGGGGCAACGGTATGTGCAACGACTTCGCAGCCTACGAGGGTTATCTGGGCCGCGACCTCGCGCTCACGCAAAACGCCATATCGCCGTTCTACCACGCCGCCAACAATGAGGGCGGCCTGACCAAGCTCACCATCGGCAACCAGGTGACGACCCTGCCCGAAAAAGATGCATTCTATCGCAACCGCAACCTTGCCGCTGCCACCATAGGCACCGGGCTGACCGCCATTCCCAAACAGGCGTTCCTCGACTGCACGGGTCTGCGGGGCATCAGCATCCCGGGCAACGTGAAGCGCATTGGGGAGAGCGCCTTTGCGAACGACTCGGCAATGACCACGTTAACCCTTGCCGAGGGCATCAAAGCCATCGACTATTGTGCGTTCTCGCGCTGCTCCAAAGTGACGAGCCTCACTCTGCCCGCCTCGCTCGACTCCATCCACGCCGACGCCCTTCAATTTATGAGTGGCGTCACCTCGTTCACCATAGCTGACGGCAGCACGCCCCTCAAGGTGTATGGTTCGCGCTACTGGGGCAACGGTATGTGCAAGGACTTCGCGCTTGTCGATGCTTACGTGGGCCGCGACTTCACCTTGACCCGGAATGCCCTGTCGCCGTTCCACAACCAAAACACGGTAACCGATGTGACCTTGGGCAGCGAGATTACCACGCTCGTCAACAACCAGTTCTACAATTGCAAGAAGTTGGCAAGACTCACCAGCAACGCTGTGGAGCCACCAGTGTGCGCCGCAAATGCCTTCAGCGAGCTCAACCCCAAGGAAATCGTGCTCACCGTACCAGCCGAAAGCAAGAGCAAGTACCGCAACGCGCCCGTGTGGGAGCTCTTCTTCGAAGGCTTTGAGCCGGGCGACGCCAATGGTGACGGCATCGTCAACGGTGCCGACGTGACAGTGCTCTACAATTACCTGCTCGACAATGTGCCTCTGAATGGTGATGGCGATGTTAACGGCGACGGCGTTGTCAATGGTGCCGACGTCACCGCGCTCTACAACATCCTCCTCAACTAATATTTTCGAACCCTTAAATGCGAATTTCGCTAATTTCACGAATTCTACGAATTATTTATCTTAATCATTTCCAGTAAGTTAAATATTTATTTCGTAGTAATTCGCCTAATTAGCGAAATTCGCATTAAAATATTTAATATCTAAGTCAATGGAGCGCTCTTTTCCGGTAATAGGCATGATGTGTGCGGGGTGCGCCGCCAGCGTCGAGAAATGTCTGGGGCGCGCACCGGGCGTGACGCGGGCCACGGTAAACCTCGCGGCACGCACCGTCACCATTGAATGTGACGATGCCGTCACGCCCCAGGCCCTCAAGGATGCGCTGGCGGGCGCCGGCTACGAACTCGTCATCGACAACGAGCGCGATGTGGTGGCCGAGGAGCGTGATGCGCGCCGCCGCCTGCTTCGCCGCGTCATCGTGGCGTGGCTTGGTGGAGCCCTCGTCATGGCCCTCTCGATGGGCTGGCTCAGTATCGGGAAAACCTTGGACAACAACTTTGCCGCCATGCTCCTCACACTCGGTGTCATGGCCTACAGCGGGCGTGACTTTTACCGCAATACAGTGCGGCAACTGTGGCATCGTAACCTGGGCATGGACACCCTCGTGGGACTCAGCACCGTGGCCTCGTTCGCCCTGAGCGTGTTCAACACCTTTTGGGGCGAGAGCTACTGGACGCCCCGAGGCATCGAGTGGCACACCTATTTCGAGGCCTCCACCATGATAATCGCCTTTGTCCTCACGGGACGGCTCCTCGAGGAACGTGCCAAGGGCAGCGCCGCCAGCGCCATTCGTGCGCTCATGGGACTGGCGCCTAAGCAGGCACGACTCGTGCAGGGAAAAGAGGTCTCGTCGGTGCCCGTGGCTACGCTCCAAAAGGGCGACATCATCGAGGTGGCGGCCGGCGACAAACTGCCTGTAGATGGCGTGGTGCGTTCTGGCGATGCGTTCATTGACGAGAGCATGATTACTGGAGAACCCGTAGCTGTCGTTAAGCGAAAGGGCGACAAGGTGGTGGCGGGAACCTTCGTGCGAAACGGCACGATTCGCGTCACCGCGCGCGACGTGGGGGAGAATACCCTCTTAGCACACATTATCGACATGGTGCGACGTGCGCAGGGCAGCAAGGCTCCCGTGCAACGCGTCGTGGACCGCGTGGCGGCGGTATTCGTTCCCACGGTGGTCATTATCGCGCTAATCACCCTTGTGGCATGGAGACTTGCGGGAGGCGTGGAGGCCTGGCCGCAGGCCGTGCTGCGGGCTGTCAGCGTACTCGTCGTGGCGTGTCCGTGCGCACTGGGGCTCGCTACGCCCACGGCGCTCATGGTGGGCATGGGACGTGCGGCGCGTGAACAAATCCTCATCAAGGACGCTGCGGCGCTCGAGAGCCTTTGCGCCATCGATGCCCTCGTTGTCGATAAGACGGGAACCCTCACCATACCCAATACCGAACTGCGTGCCGACGACGACATTCCGCTCGAGGAACGCGAGACGATGGCACCCCACGCCGCGGAAGTCGTCGAACAGCTTCGGGCCATGGGCATCGACACGTGGCTCGCCAGCGGAGACCGCGAAGAGGCCGTGGCACGGTGCGCAGCACTCGCAGGCATCGCCCATGACCGCAGCGGCGTGCTGCCGCAGGACAAGGAGGACCTCGTGAGGGGACTGCAAGCCGAAGGACGGCGCGTGGCCATGATGGGCGACGGCATCAACGACAGCCAGGCGTTGGCTGCCGCCCATGTGAGCATTGCCATGGGAAAGGGCACCGACGTGGCCATGGAAACCGCACAGGTGACCCTCATGGGCGACGACCTGCACCGCATTCCGCACGCCGTGAACTTGTCGCGAAAGACGGTGAAAATGATACGCCAAAACCTTTTCTGGGCCTTTATTTACAATGTGGTAGCCCTCCCGCTCGCTGCCGGCGTCATCCCCTCGGTGAGCATCAACCCCATGCTGGCCAGCGCCCTCATGGCGTGCTCGAGCCTCAGCGTGGTGCTCAACACCCTGCGCCTGAACAAGAATTAATGGAAATTTGTGATTTATGTGGATTTTTGGCGTTTTAGAAAAAGCGGTTAAAACCCTTGATAAGAGCCGTGGACGAAAGCGCACCGCTCCCAAGTCGCTCGCTTCCAGAGGGGAGCGCGTAGTGGCCGCAGTACTCAAAAAGCATGGGATAAAGTACAAAACACAATATAAACTTGGTGAATTTGTGCACGTCGATTTTGCCGTGTATCATAAGGGTAAGCTTTTTTTGGTGGAATATGACGGGGCACAGCACTATCACCCCGTAAAACGCTTCGGCGGCAAGAGAGCATTCATTTTTCAGCGGGTGCATGACATAATCGAGAACCGCGAATGTAAAGACCGCAAAATCCCCCTTCTCAGGATTCGGTACGACGTGCCTTACGATAAAATCGAATCCATGCTATTGAATTTCTTAAATAAATGACAACGTTTTTCCTGAGAATTTTAGGGGTATAGCAAATTATTCAGTATCTTTGTGGGCGAGATTATTACGATACTGCGATGAAACATCCCGAAGAATGGACTTTGACGCTGTTTATAGGCCTTGACGCCCTCTATTACAGGTTGGAGCACGACACGCTCGAGCCTGTCGTGGATCGTACGCCTATTGGCGACGGCGAGCGTCTGACAGCGGTGGAAAATGCCGTTTACGACACTCCTGTGCTCCTTGACGATTATCAATCTACCAAGGTGATTGTGGCCACGTCACGATTTGCCCTCACACCTGCCGAGCTGCCGGAGCCCTTGCGCAAAAACATCTTGCGCACCACGCTGTCGGGCGTGGGAGGCGACGTGCTCACGAGCGATACCGCGTGGGGCGTGGGCTTTGTCTTCGAGCTGCCGCGCGGCCTGCGGTCCTTCCTCGACCGCACTTTCATCATGCCGCCGGTCGTGCCTCACCTGCACCCCGTCATCGACTTTCTCCACAGCCACGACGAGGTGACACTACTGGCCCACTGCCCCGATGGTGAACACCTCGACCTTGCCATCCAGCGCGAGGGCACGCTCCAGCTCGCCAACACCTATACGTGCCCAGGCGCCGACGATGCACTCTTCTACACCCTACAGGCCGCCAAGTTGACGGGCGTTGACGCGCTCAGCGACAAGGTGATGCTCGTGGGCGACGAAGAGGCTTGCACGCGCCTGAAAACCCGCCTCGATGAATATTTCAAAGACGTGGCGCTTACCACCGACGCACCGTTTCCTCTAAAACTTGAAACCTCATGAGAATCATCTCGGGAAAATACGGGCGCCGCCGCTTCCAGGTGCCTCACAACATCACAGCACGGCCTACCACCGACATGGCGCGGGAAAACCTCTTTAACGTCATCAACAACCTGGTCGATTACGAAGGCATTAAGGTGCTCGACCTCTTCGCTGGCACAGGAGCCATCACCTTCGAGTTCCTCTCGCGGGGTGCCGACCATGTGACCAGCGTCGAGAAGGCCGGCGTGCAGGCACGCTTCATCGCCAAGGTGGCCCAGGAGTTGGGCGAGAAAAACCTCACGCTGGTGCGGGGCGACGTGTTCCGCTTCATCGCCAGTTGCCGAGAACCGTTCGACGTAATCTTCGCCGACCCGCCCTACGACCTGCCGCAGTTGCCCGACATTCCCGAACTGGTGCTCTCGAGCGCACTGGTGAAGCCCACCACACTGTTCATCATGGAACACCCACGAAATTTTGACTTTTCCTCTATGCCGGCCTTCGCGCAGCACCGAGCCTATGGGAAAGTGAATTTTACCTTTTTTACGCCGCAATCACAAGACTCACAATAGTTTTTCACTTAACAATCCCAACACATTATGGAAATCAAAAAAACGCGCATCATCGAAGCCAGCATCCTTGCCATTGGCTTGATTGTGCTGGGTCTGTGCCTCAAGGGAGGTATCGACAATTTTGTGAACAAGGACCGCAAGGTTACTGTCAAGGGACTGGCCGAGATGGAAGTCGAGGCCAACCACGTCACGTGGCCCATCGTCACCAAGGAGACAAGCAACGACCTGCCATCCCTCTACAACACCATCGACACCAAGACCACGCGCATCGTGCAGTTCCTCAAGGACAATGGTGTGAAGGAAGCCGACATCAGCATCAACCCGCCCGTCGTCGTTGACAAGAACGCCACCGACTACAACAGCGAGCGCAGTGCCGACCGCTACAACATCACCTCGGTTATCACCGTGAGCTCCACCGAGGTCGAGAAGGTGCGAGGCATCATCGAAAAGCAGGGCGAACTCCTGCGCGACGGTATCGCCATCGTTGATGGAGGCTATGAGAACCCTGTTAGCTACGAGTACACCTCGTTTGCCGAAATCAAGCCCAAGATGATGGACGACGCCATCGAGAGCGCCAAGAAAACTGCCGTACAGTTTGCCGAGAAAGGCGGCATGAAGCTCAACAAGATTGAGACTGCCGACCAGGGTGTGTTCTCTATCGAGGACCGCGACGAGAACTCGCCCCACATCAAGCAACTGCGCGTCGTCACCACCATCACCTACTCCCTCAAGTAACAAAAACAAGTACCGTGGGCCGAGACGCGTCTCGGCCCTTTAATAATTAAAAAAACTTATGAAAAAAACACTACTTTCTCTCTTGATGGGCGTGGCGGCCATGACCGCCAGCGCCGCCGTCTATATCGTGGGAGAGGCTCCCTTCGGCGGATGGAACCCGGCTGGAGGCATGGAGATGACCACGACCGACGACGTGACCTACACCGCCACCCATGTTGAAATCAGCGGCACCGTGTATTTCATTTTCACTACCGCGCAGGGCGACTGGACCAGTGTCAACGCACATCGCTACAGTCCTACCGACGCTAACCAGCAGGTTGCGGCCGATGCCGTGGTGCAGACGCAACTGTCGACCAACGACCAGGCTGCCTACTTTATTACCGGTGACGGTTTCTACGACATCACGTTCAACATGAACGACCTCACTTTCAGTTTTATCGAGACCGAAGCCAATCCCGATGGAACGCAGATGTGGATATTGGGCAACGCCTTCGGCGGTAGCTTCGACCCCAGCACCGGCGTGAAGATGAAGACCAGGGACAACAATGTCTTCACAGCCACCATCGAAATGCCGGCCAGCGAGAACCGCTTCAGCTTCACCACGAAGCTCAGCGAGGCTGGCAATTGGGATGAGATAAAAGACTTCCGTTACGGCTCCCCTTCGAGTAGCTACAACATCAACTCGATGCTGGGCACCGACATTCCTATCAAGAAGAGCACCAGTTCGTTCCTTGTGGGGCAGGGCACCTATATCGTGACCGTGACCCTTGACGCTATGACGATGAAAGTCGTCAAGGATGGCGAGCCCGACGAGCCTATCGATGTGTGGGTCATGGGCGAGGTCAACGGCAACTCATGGGCACCCAATGTGGGCGTGAAGATGGAGAGCACGAACAATACCGTGTTCACGGCCACCGTGACCACTGCCGGCGAGAACGAGGGTTATAGCTACTTCAGCTTCACCAAAAAATTGGCCGACAATGCCGAAGATTGGGATTCGATTGCCGAATATCGCTTTGGCGCCGTGAGCGAAGGAGACTTCCTCGTGGGCCAGAAATACCTCAACAAACCCCTCTCGCTCACTGCCAACAACGGACAAGCCTTCAAGATTGGGGCCGGCGAGTACCAGCTTACGGTCAACATGAGCGCCATGACGCTTATCATCGGTGCGCATGCCATCGACATCACCGATGCCGACCGCGCCAAGTGCTTCATCGACGACCCCGAGAACGAGCAGGTCATCTTTATCTTCGACCCGGTGCTGTGGAACTTCACCAGCACCATCAACACGGCCTACGTGCGCGGCTCTTTCACCGGATGGGGCAACTACGACTACTGCCAGATGCTCTACGACCCCGACGGCTTCTATTACCTGCCACTGAGCTACGACCAAGTGAAGATTCCGGGCAACTCGGGTCAGCCTGAGTTCAAGTTCTACATCAACGGCAGCTATCCTGGTGGCGACAAGTCGTTTGTCCCTGAGGGATACATCTTCATGAACGGCGACCAGAACCACATCGTGGTGTTTGCCGATGATGACTTTGAGCAAATCAAGGCCAATAGCCGCACGGCCAACTATGTGCGTCCCATCAGCGAGTTTGACCTCACCACCGAGGCCGGTCAGGAAGAAATTTCCAACTTCCGCCGCGTTCCGGGTACGCGCAACCTGTACCGCTGCTACCACCCGTTCAAGTCGTCGCGTTCGCAGTACCCCACCGAGTTGCCCCGCATGCAGTATGTGCAGGAACTTTCAACCAAGCACGAAATACAGAGCGACATCGTCCTCTCGGGCGACGAGACGGGTTCGCTGACCACGGTTACCATCAACGGTCAGCCCTACCAGGAGTTCATCCCCGACTACTACCAGTTCATCATCGACAACAACTCGGTGCTCTATGTGGGCAAGAACAACTCCACGCCCGACTATAACACCGTGTATTACTCACCCGACGGAAGCAAGTTCGGCAACTGGATGAAAGAAGTGGGCGAATTTATCGCCGATGACAACAACGACGCACCATTCTCCATCCACTGCCGCCTCGGTACCGACCGCACTGGCGTGTTCAGCGCTAACCTTGCAGCCATCTGCGGTGCTACCTGGGAGGAAATTGCCAACGACTACCAGCTGACGAACCGCCTCGGCATCAAGGAGTTCCGTGACTATCACCTGCTGCAATACTCCATGCAGAAGATGCTCGGCGTCAAGAACATCAACGAGGTGGAGAACTTGCAGGAGGCCGTTATTGACTACTTCGTGAGCCACAACTACCTCACCCTCGAACAGGTGGCCGCCATCCAGCAGAAGCTGCGCGGACCCATCTTCGAGCAGGGCGACGTGAACGGTGACTTCGTGGTGAGCGGTGCCGACGTCACCGCCCTCTACAACGTATTGCTCGACGGCGCAACTGCCGGCGGCGATGCCGACGTGAACCACGACGGTGTCATCAGCGGCGCCGACGTGACCGCCCTCTACAACCTCCTCCTCGGCCAGTAATTCTCAACGATATTTTAACGCGAATTCAGCAAAGTATTTTTTAATGCGAATTTAGCAAATTGGGCGAATTTCACGAATTTATATTTTCCCTCTCGATCAATACGGTGTGGAACATTATTAAAAAATTCGTGAAATTCGCCCAATTTGCAAAATTCGTTTTTATTTAAGTGTTAACAAGGGTTAAAATCAAAGCAAATAAACAATTTGTCGCGAAAATGTTGTAAATTTGTGATTATTGAAATTAATTAATTGTTAAACCATAACAGAAAGGAAGCCTATGAAGAAATTACTACCTAAAACGGTGGCGTGGCTGGCGGCTTTGCTCGTGGTCATACTCGCAGGCCCGGGCAGGGCAAGTGCCGCGCAGACGATCAGCGGCACGTGGCAGGTGTCGCAGCTCACCGATGACTACATTCTCCTCAGTGGCGCGACGACGCTCATCGTGGACTGCGACAAGAAGTTGAAAAGGATTATCAAGGACACCCCTGATGCTGTCACGCTCGACATCGTCTTCCAGTCGGCCTCCTACACGCTTACCGTGGAGTGGAGCGGAAGGGCTGATGCCATCACAGTGAGCAAGCTCAACGTGATGGGCCCCGGCAACCTGATTGCCACCAGTCGCTGTTGTGCGATTAGTTGCTCGACGGCCAACTTCACCAATGTGTATGTCAAGGCCAAAGGCCGCAACGACGTGGGCAGCGAGACCGATGAAACCAATTCCGTCGGCATCTCAGTCTGGAACCTAAACATCAACAACAGTGAGGTTTATGCCACCGGCCGCCGTTTCGGCATCTGCCTGATGGACACGCTCACCATTACCGGCGACGCCAGCAAGGTGACGGCCGAGGGCCGCGGGCACCACAAAACGGTGTGGGGCGGTGATTCCAGCACCGGCGACGAGGACTGCTGGGGCCGAGGAATAGGCAATGACAGTTATGACAGCTACTACGACAAGAATACGGCTCCCATGTTTGGCACC
Organism: Muribaculaceae bacterium; assembly: GCA_017962765.1. Classification (GTDB taxonomy): domain Bacteria; phylum Bacteroidota; class Bacteroidia; order Bacteroidales; family Muribaculaceae; genus Sodaliphilus. The sequence goes on from JAGCUP010000157.1 coordinate 14,134, forward strand.
ATCGTGATGGAGGGCGGCCAGCTGGACGTGCAGAGCGATGTTCGGTGCGGAATCTGGTGCGAACGTCTTGAGATTTCGGGTGGCACGGTCAACGTCAACTCCAACCTCTACGGCAAGCAGAAAGACGAGGCGGCCATCATCTGCTGCTCGATGAACATGACTGGCGGCACCCTCAATGCCACAAGCAACAAGCACGGCATAGAGACTTTCTCCAACAGGATTGCCAGCACGGTGAGCGGCGGACACCTGAGTGCCACCGGCGGCACCTATAGCTATGGCATATATTTAACCAGTCCCGGCAAGGGCTTCTATATCTCGGGCGAGAACACCCAAGTGGATGCCAACGGCAGCAATGGCGGCATTTACAGCGGCTCCGGCAACATTTACATTGACCGCGTCGGCTTGAACGCCAAGGCCCGTGCCGACGGCTACTACGCTGTGCGTGCCCCGCAAATTCACATCACGCTGGGCGACAAGCCCATCACCGGCATTACGTCAAACAAGGAGCCGTTCTATGCCGGTGGCAGCATTTACATGTACCGTCCATTCGCCGTCAATGGCAAGAACCAGGAGAATTTTTACCCCATCATCAGCGAAGAGGGCACGAAGATTGGCAATTATTTCTCGCTCAACGGCTCGGTGGCGAAAAAGCAAGTCGAGCTCACCAAGCCCAGCCTCAACCATTTGTGCGGCACGGTCAACTATACGATTTCCGGCATCGGCAACAAGTACTATGTGGGTGACATCATCAAGGTGACCGTGCCGCAAAGCATTCCCGATTTGCTGAACTACTCCAATCCCGTGCGCACGGTGAAGTGGTTCCGCACCGAGACGGAGGGCGGTAGCGGCATACACGTGGGCACCGGCGACACCTATGTGGCGCAGCCCGAGGACGCCGGCAAATACATCCACGCCAACGTGAGCTACGACACCCACGACGGGTTCCTGAGCACGCAATACGCCCTCATCGTCAAGGAGGCCAACAACGGCACACCCGTGAAGCCCACGCTCACCTATTCCGCCGGCTTGGACAAGATTGCCGTGACCAACACCCGGGCCGACCAGGAATACCTGGTGCTCAGCACCGAGACCAGCACCATCACCGAGGAACAGTGGGCAAGCGCCGAGGCGGGCGGCAGCAACTCTTATATGCTGCTCGATGGCGGCACCAAGGGCCAACTGAACTATGTATATACCCGACTGAGAGAGACCGGCACCACGGAACCTGGCAGCAGGGTGCTTTACACCTCGGTGTACTACGGCTCGGCCATCGGAATGACCGACTTCACGCTCACCGCCACCACCGCCGACGGCGCGGCACTGCCGCTCGATGCCAACCGGGCCTATAACGTGGCCTACAACTCGGTGGTCAAGCTCACCTTGGCTCCCGTGCCCAATAGCGTCAGCTGGCCGGGCGTGAGCGGCGACCTTTGGTGGATTAACGGCGACACTTCGGGAGGTACCTTGTACGGCTCCGACATGGGCTACCTCTACAGTGATGCCGCCTGCACCACGCCCATCGTGGTCGATGGCGAGCACTTCTACACGACGGTCTATTACAAGTGTGTCAACAATAGTCACAATGGCTTGACCGGCATGATGATTGAGGCCGTCACCACGGTGGCCGGCAGAACGGTGGCCCACTATGTGACATTCAATGTGAGCAACGGGTTGGGCACATGGGATGTGATGAATATCGCGCCCAGCCTCTTCCGCGTTGAGCAAGGCTCGGTCGTCACCCTGCCCTATACAGTTACGCCCGAGGCGGCCACCTGCAACACGCTCACAGCTGTGGCACAAGGCAACAGTTGGGGCGGTACGGCACCCACACTCACCTTCGACCCGAGCGCCATGACGGTGACCATCGATGCTACCAATTCGGAAGCAAACAGCAATTATTTCTATTACAACCTCAAGGCCGACGGCAGGCAGCTGAGCCTGAGGAAAGGCGTGGAGGTCCTCCCCGCCTCGCTCCAGAGCGTGGTGGTGAGCCCGCACGAGGCATTGCTCGACCCAGGCGCCACGCTGCAACTCACGGCCACTGTGTTGCCAGCCACTGCCGCCGCCGATAACCCTGTTGCCTGGGACACCGACAACCACGACTTTGCCACCATTGATGAGGACGGTTTGCTCCATGTCAGCGAGTCGCTCGATTGCCTAGGCGAGGAAGTGAATGTGATAGTCACTTGTGGCGAATTTGCCGACACTTGCCACGTTAGCATCACGGGCGAGAAATACCCACTCTGGGTGAAAGGCATCCAGGTGAACTCGGTGAACCAGGGCGACGTGCTGGGCGACGGCAAAGTAAGCTACGAGGCCGGCAAGCTCACGCTCAACGCAGCCTCCATTAACACGAACAACACGACACTTGCCCTCAAGAGCGAGGTTCCGGGACTGATTATCGATGTAAAGGGAACCAACGCACTGGCCTCGGTCTCCGATGCCGTAACTTTCTATGAGCCGACGCGACTGACCGGTAACGGCGAGTTCCGCGCCACCACAACGGGATCAGGTTCAGGAACCACAGTTGCATTTGGCGCTGTCAAAGACGTGGTCGTCGAGGATACGGTCCATGTGCAGGCCGCCAATAATGGCAGTTCCGGTACGGGCTCTTGGGTTATGGGCAACTTGAGCGTGGAAGGCCCCTCGGCCCAGTTCCGCGCCTATGGTAAAATGTTCTCGATATTATTAGGAAGCCTTAGTGGCATCATCACCGAGCCCGAAGGTGGTTACCTTCAACTCTACGAAGGGTTAGAGACCTCTACAGTGTATGACACCGCCGGCAGGTACGTGCGCAGCGCTTGGGTGACCATCGTCGGTGAAGCCGACGAGCCCGAGCCCCTGCAGGGCGACGTCAACGGTGACGGCGTAGTGAGCGGTGCCGACGTGACCGCCCTCTACAACGTGCTGCTCGACGATGCCACCGTGGCTGGCAACGCCGATGTCAACGGTGACGGCGTGGTCAGTGGCGCCGACGTGACCGCCCTCTACAACATCCTGCTCGAGCAGTAAACTGTAGAAGAATTAGAAATTAGGAATTAGGACTTAGGAATTAACCTCGCCCGGTGTGTGAACCCGTTGGCAGGTCGCGAGATGTCTCGCGAAAATACCTAATTCCTAATTCCTAATTCCTAATTGAATTTAGTAGTGGAAGATGCTGCCGCCGAGGAACTCGCGAAGGAGGCTAGTGGTAGGCACCTCGTTTTCTTCAAGGGGCTCGAAGTAGCTCAGGAAGCGCATGAGGCGGTAGGCCTCGGAGTATTCGCGCACATTGGCGGGCACTTGGCGGAGTATGGGCTCGGCGAAATTTCGCATGACAGAGAGCTCGAAGATGAGCGACGAATTGAAGGTGGCGTCGGCGTTCTCCTGGAAGGGGAATATCCATTTCTCCTCGCCACGGCGCACACTGGGCCAGCGGGCGATGGTGTCGCGTGCTGTGGCCCCGCGGTACTTGAAGTCGCGGATGATGCGTCGCAGCAGTCGGTTGTCGCTGGTGGGCACCCAGTTGTGGTCGTCGATGTGGAGTGTGGTGAGGGCGCTCACATAGACGCGGTATTTCTGTTCCTCGGGGATGAGCGGGGTGAGGTCGGGGTTGAGGCCGTGAATGCCCTCGAGCATGAGCACGTTGTTCTCATGCAGCTGCAACTTCTTGCCGTGCCACTCGCGGTGTCCCAGAGTGAAGTTGTAGGTAGGCAATTCCACCTCTTTGCCGGCGAGGAGGTCGCGGATGTTCTGGTTGAGGAGCTCGAGGTCAAGGGCGTAGAGCGATTCGTAGTCGTAATCGCCGGTCTCGTCGCGCGGGTTGTCCTCGCGGTTGACGAAGTAATTGTCGAGCTCGATGACGCGTGGCTCGATATAGTTGGTCATCAGTTGCGTGGCGAGTCGTTTGCTCGACGTGGTCTTGCCGCTCGACGAGGGCCCGGCGATAAGCACCACGCGTGCGCCGCCTTCGTGATAACGGGCAGTGATGTCGTCGGCGATAGCGTTGAACTTCTTGTTGTGCATGGCCTCGGCTACGTTGATAAGCATGTGGGCATACTTCTCGGTAATGGCCTTGTTGAGTGCGCCCACGTCCTCGAGGCGGATAACGTCGTTGAAGATGGTGTGGTCGGTGAACGCCTTGAACATCTTGTCCATCTTAATCATTTCGTTCGGCTTGTCGAAGTCCTCCCGGCTCGGGCCCAGCAGCAACATACCCTCCTTATAGGGCACCAGGTCGAAGGTCTTGAGGTAACCCGTTGAGGGCGCAAGGGGGCCGTAGTAGCTGTCGTAGGTGTCGTCGAGCTTGTAGTAGGTGGTGTAGAGCGAATGGGAGCTCTCGAGCAGGCGCACCTTGTCGTTGAGGCCCTGCTTGCGGCAGATTTCGATGAC
>JAGCUP010000158.1 GCA_017962765.1 Muribaculaceae bacterium
GGGCGGCCAGCAAGGCCACTGCAATCAATACAGAGCTTAAAATTTTGTGTTTCATAAAGTTCTATTTTTGTTCTTGTGAAGACTTTTGTTCTTCTGTCTTGCCTTTCGAGTAAGTCATGCTACAGCTCTTGCATTTCGACGAGGTGCTTGTAGGGGCCGTCGTGGGCGATGAGGTTGTCGTGTGTGCCTTGCTCGACGATGCGTCCGTCTTGTAGCACACAAATAATGTCGGCGTTCTTGATGGTGCTCAGGCGGTGGGCGATGACGAGCGTGGTGCGGCCCTTCATAAGGTTGTCGAGGGCCTGCTGCACGAGGTGTTCGCTCTCGGTGTCGAGGGCGCTGGTGGCCTCGTCGAGGATGAGAATGGGCGGGTTCTTGAGAATGGCTCGCGCGATGCTGATGCGCTGTCGCTGTCCGCCTGATAGCTTGCAGCCTCGGTCGCCGATATTGGTGTCGAAACCGTCCTCGCTGGCCATGATGAAGTCGTAGGCGTTAGCGATGCGCGCGGCTTCTTCGACTTCTTCGCGCGTGGCGTTGTCCACCCCGAAGGTGATGTTGTGGTAGAACGTGTCGTTGAACAGGATGGCCTCCTGGTTCACGTTGCCCATGAGGGCACGCAAGTCGGCGACGCGCACGTCGCGGATGTCGATGCCGTCGATGGTGACAGCGCCTTGCTGCACGTCCCAGAATCGCGGCAGCAGGTCGGCGAGCGTGGTCTTTCCGCTGCCGCTCTGTCCCACGAGCGCCACGGTGGCTCCGCGCGGAATGTCGAGCGACACGTCGTTGATGACCCAGGTATCCTCGTAGCGGAAACTCACATGGTCGAACTTGATGCTTTGCGTGAGTGCATTGAGGGCTACGGGTTGTTCGGGGTCGGTGATGGTGTTCTCGGCGGTAAGAATTTTGTCGATGCGCTGCAGGGCCGCCGAGCCGCGCTGGATGTTGTAGCTGGCCTTCGACAAGTCCTTGGCAGGATTGATGATGCTGTAGAAAATCACCATGTAATAGATGAACGAGGGCGCGGTAATCGAAGCTTTGCCGCCCAGGATGAGCGTGCCGCCAAACCATAGCACGATGGCGATGGTCGCCGTGCCCAGGAACTCGCTCATGGGGTGGGCGAGCTCGTAGCGTCGTTGCATGCGTGTGGTGATAGCCCTGTAGCGCTCGTTCTCATGCTCGAAGCGGCGGTTCACCTTTTTCTCGGCATTGAAGGCTTTGACGATGCGCAGTCCGCCAATGGTCTCCTCGATGTTGCTCAACAGCTGTCCCCACTGCGTCTGCCCCTCGAGGCTGACGCGCTTGAGGCGTTTTCCCACGCGTCCCATGACAAGGCCGGCGATGGGCAGCAGGATGAGCACAAAAATGGTGAGTTGCCAGCTCACGATAATCATCATGGTGAGGCACACGATAATCATGATGGGGTTTTTGAAGAGCATATCGAGCGACGACATGATGCTGTTCTCCACCTCGGTCACGTCACCGCTCATGCGTGCCATCACGTCGCCCTTGCGCTCGTTGCTGAAGAAGCCGATGGGCAACGACACGATTTTGTGGTAGATGGCGTTTCGCAGGTCGCGCACCACGCCCGTGCGGATGGGAATCATGAAGAACGCGCTCAAGTAGGCGCTGCCCGTCTTGAACGCCGTCATGACCACCAGCGCAGCGGCGATGACGGCGAGAGCCGTCGATTGTCCAAAACGCTCGATGATGCACTGCACAAAGTAATAGAAATTGTTGACGACGACTTCTTTCACACCGCCGCTGCCCCACGCCATGAACTCGTAGTGGCCCGTGTTGAGCCCGAAGAGCATCTCCAGGATGGGGATGATGAGCGCAAAGGAGAAGAGCGTGAGGAAAGCCGCCAGCACGTTGAACAGCACATTGAGAACCATGTACCGTTTGTAGGGCAGCACGAAGCGTCGCAACAATCCTGTAAAACCTTTCATGAAAAACCGTATTCGTTATGCGCCACAAAAGTACAAATAATTTTCCACCCCACCAAGCGTTACTGTTCCCGTTCCCGTTAATTGGCGAGAAATCATTTTTTAGCAGATTTTTTGGGCGCTATTACAAAAGAATTCGTAAATTTGCACTTCCAACCAAGATGACAATGCAATGAAGATATTCACCACCGAAGGAATACGCCGCATCGACGAGGCGACGATTGAGAGTGAGAACATTAGCGTGCTCGAATTGATGGAGCGTGCCGCCAGTGCCGTCACCTACGAAATTATTTCGCGGTGGCGCCCCAAGAAGCGCATCGTGATTTTTGCCGGCCCGGGCAACAATGGCGGCGACGCGCTGGCTGTGGCGCGTATGCTCTATGAGCAGGGCTATCGTCCCGAAGTGTTCTTGTTCAATATCAAGTCGTCGCACCTGTCGCCGTGCTGCAGCACGAACCGCGACCGGTTGGTGGAGATGCCCGACATTGACTTCACTGAGGTCATCGACAACTTCAATCCGCCCGAGCTGGGGCCCAATGATGTGGTCATCGACGGTCTCTTCGGCAGTGGCCTTCGCAGCCCGCTCAAGGGCGGCTACACGGCACTGGTGCAGTATATCAACAACAGCAATGCCTACACGGTGGCTATCGACGTGCCGAGCGGCCTGTTCGGCGAGTGGAACATGGGCAGCGACCATCGTAACATCATCCGCGCGCAGTTGACGCTGGCGTTCCAGTTCAAGCGCCTGTCGTTCTTCTTCAGCGAGAATGCCGAGTTCATTGGCGAATGTCAGGTGCTCGACCTCGACATGAACGAGGAGGCCATTGCGACGACGCCCACCGACTTCTACCTCATCGAGCGCGAGGACGTGCGCGACGTGCTGCAACCGTTGAACCAGTTTGTCAACAAATATGACAACGGCACCCTCTATCTCGTGGCGGGAAGCTACGGCATGATGGGAGCAGCGCAGCTCGCGGCGCGTGGCGCGCAGCGCGTGGGCGTGGGACTGGTGACGGTGCATGCGCCGCGTTGCGGCTATAACGTGATGCAGACGGCGTGCCCCGAGGCTCTCTTTGAGGGCGATGTGCACGAACTCTACACCACGTCAATCAACAGCGGGCACCATCGCTACAGCGTGGTGGCGCTGGGTCCGGGTATGGGCACCGCCGACGAGACGGTCGATGCCATGGACTCGTTCCTGAAGAATTTCCGTCAGCCGTGCCTGCTCGACGCCGATGCCCTCAACTGCATCGCCAAGCGGCCCGTGTTGCTGCGCAGCATTCCCAAGGGTAGCGTGCTCACACCACACGCCGCCGAGTTTGACCGCCTTTTCGGTAAGAATGTGACCGACGAGGAGCGCCTCAAGAAGGCCATCGACGTGTCGAAACTCTACGAAATCACCATCGTCCTCAAGGGGCACCACACGATGACGGTGCGCCCCGACGGAAAGGTGTATATCAACAGCAGCGGTAACGCCGGAATGGCCACCGCGGGCAGCGGCGACGTGCTCACGGGTGTCATCGCGGGTCTCATCGCGCAAGGCTACGCGCCCGACATGAGCGTGGCGGTGGGTGTGTACCTGCACGGCCACGCCGGCGACCTATTGTCGAAAGAAGTAGGCCAGCAGGGCCTCATTGCCAGCGACTTGGCCAACGCGATGGGCCGCGCCATCTACGATATCGTGCGCAACAGGTAATAATTAGCTTTAAGTGACTTTGAGTGTACGAGACTTTCGTCTCGCACTACGCCGACATGCTCTGAGCTCAAAGCTCATGGCTCAAAGCTCAAAGCTCAAAGCTCAAGGCTTAAAGATGGCAGGGAGGGTGACGAGGTGCTGCGGCAGGTCGATGCGGTAAGGCTGGCCTCGGCGGCCGTCGATGTAGTAGTGGCGGGCGGTGTCGTCGTCGAGGATGGCGGTTTTCACGGCGCGCTTGATGCGCGACAGGTTTTGGCTCAGGGTGTCGCTGAATGGTGCCGTGAGGCTGTCGATGGCGCGCACGGCGAGTGCCTCGTCGCGCCCCGGTTTGACGATGTTGTAGATTTCGAGCAGTTCCTGGCGGTAGTCACCAATGTCCTTGAGCACGATGCCTTCGGGGTGCCGCAGGAACAGGATGTAAAGGGTGCGTGCAAGGGCATGCATGGGCAGCACCTTCTCGTTCCAGTCGGGTAGCACGATTTGCAGGTCGCCGTTGACGACGAGGCGGCTCAGGTTGTCCTCGCCCGGATTAAGGATGTACTTGCCTTTAATCCACTTTCCTATGAGTTTTGAGGGGTCTTGGTGATAGGTGGTGACGAAGCGCAAAATGAGGGATTCCAAAGCTGCGAGGTCTTGCTGGCGGCGCTTCTCGAGTGCCGCCAGTTTGGCCTCAGCGTTTTCATTTTCAGATTCCTCTTGCTCATAATCGTTCTCTTCACACAATGTGCGCGACACTTGATATTTCAAGCGATTGAAAAAACCTCTCTTCTTTGTTTTCTCTTTTCTTTCGACAACAGGCGATGCGTCCGCTACAGGTTCTTCAGCCTCGTTGAGCGATGGTGATGGTACAGCCGCACTACTCTCAAGAGAACGTTGTTCGAGCCTCTCCCAAGTCATGGGCATTAACCGTGAAATGTCTAAGAAGTCGTCGCCGCTCGTGTCGTCGTCGATGTGTGAGACGTGTTGTTTGAGCATCGACGTCACCATATCGACCATCGGCTCTGTGACATCAAAGCAAGTCCACGTTACGGCATCCCTTCCCATATTACCCACGTTAAAGCGTCGTGCTGCGATATAGACTTTCCTGTCAAGTATATCGTCGCGCTCTACATTTACGATGGGCATTTCAAAGAAATTGTCGTTGAACCCTTGTGTGTTGTCATAATACATGATTTGGTTCAGCGGCTCGTTGTTTTTCCCATAAAACACATAGAGCTTGCCGTATTCGAGATTTTGAAGGAAAGGAGGTCGTTCCATAAAGAGAGTTATTTAATAAGGTTGAAAAATAATATTCCTGTAAAGAGGCTTATGCTTCGTCTTCGAAGAAGTCTTCGTTGGCTTTGCGCATGGCTTCGCGGCGTTCGCTGGACGACATGGGGGCGGCCATGCAATTGTACATGGCATCACTCCAGTTGCTACGCGAATTGTTGAAGCGGTTAAACATTCGCTGTGTGCCTTCTTCGCTCTTCTCAAATTCCAGGGCATTGTTGATGGAGAGCGAAACGGCCACGCTATGCACATCGTGGTCGGCACCTATGTAGGCAAAGAGCCACCCTTCTTTGGTGTAGCGCTCGATGAGCGCCTTGATATCTTGGCGGCGGAACTCGCGCGAGGCGTTCTCATATCCGTCGGTGATGATGGTTACCGAGGCTACATTGTGAGGGTCATCGGCGATGAGCTCGTGGAGGGTGGTGATGGTGGAACCCACGGCGTCGTAGAGCGGTGTCATGCAGCAGGGGCGGTAGTCGCCGTAGTTGAGGTTCTTGACCTGCTCAATGGGCTGGCGGTCGATGATGCGCTTAAGCTCGCAGCCGCAAAATGCGACGAGCGTGACGAACTGTTCTTGCTCGGGGTGTTTTTCACGCGAGACGCGAATTGAGCCGAGTGTCTCGTTGACGCCGTCAACAGCCTGGCGTGCGATTGATGACATGGAACCGCTCTTGTCGAGGATGATTACGTTGTAAACCTTGCTTGAAATGTTTTTGTTACTTTCCATAGTTGTAATGATTTTTAAAGAATGGTGAATAATTTGGTTTGTTTTTACGCTGCAAAATTAATGCCATTCTTTTCGAAGCCTCATTTTCTGCAAGGTTGCGGTTTGAAAAAATGAGGGTGCAACCATGGTTACACCCTCATTGTTAGGTGTTTGTGAATGAATTAGCCGTTGTAATTCTTCATAATCTTGATGAGGTCGATCACCTTGTGGCTGTAGCCAATTTCGTTGTCATACCACGAAACGACCTTGACAAACTTGTCGGTCAGGTACACGCCGGCGTCGGCATCGAAGATGCTGGTGCGCGGGTCGCCCAGGAAGTCGCTCGAAACGACCTTGTCCTCGGTGTAGCCCAGAATGCCCTTGAGCTCGCCCTCGGCAGCAGCCTTCATGGCGTTGCAGATGTCGGCCTTGCTGGCGGGGTTCTTCAGGTTCACGGTGAGGTCCACCACGCTCACGTCGAGGGTGGGAACGCGCATCGAGATACCGGTGAGCTTGCCATCGAGTTCGGGAATGACTTTACCCACAGCCTTGGCGGCGCCAGTCGAGCTGGGGATGATGTTGCCTGCAGCAGCGCGGCCACCACGCCAGTCCTTGAGCGACGGTCCGTCGACGGTGCGCTGGGTAGCGGTGGTCGAGTGGACGGTGGTCATCAGGCCGTTCTCAATACCGAATGCGTCGTTGAGCACCTTGGCGATGGGAGCGAGGCAGTTGGTGGTGCAAGAAGCGTTCGAGACGATGGTTTGTCCGGCATACTTGTCGGTGTTCACGCCGCACACGAACATGTCGGCTTGACGGCCGTCGTCACCCTTCTTCGAGGGAGCGCTCAGAACCACATACTTGGCACCAGCCTGGAGGTGTTTCTCGGCCAGGTCCATAGTCAGATAGAAACCGGTGGACTCGACGATGTACTCAGCGCCGATTTCGTCCCACTTAAGGTTGGCAGCATCTTTCTCGGCAGTGATGCGAATCACATTGCCGTTGACAACGAGGGTGTGCTCGTCCTTGACTTCAACGTCGCCGTTGAATTGTCCGTGCATGGTGTCATACTTCAGCATATAAGCCATGTAGTCCACGGGGAGGAGGTCGTTGATACCTACCACCACCACGTCGTTCACGTTAGCTTCCTCGAGTGTCGAGCGGAACACGAAACGGCCAATACGTCCAAAGCCGTTAATACCGATTTTAATTTTACCCATGATTTTTTGAAAAAATTAAATAGATGTTGAAAAAAAGTTTATTTGTTAAAATGTTTTTACTATCTTTGCACCAAAGCTGGGGATTCCCCGCTTTTGCGCTGCAAAAATAGTTATTTTTTATGAAAAAACCTTGACTGTGGAGCGAAAATGATTGAAAAAAGACCTCGATTGTGATTGTTTAACAGTTAAGGCTACCCGAAAAAGGAAGTTCAACTTATTTATTAATTATTTAATACATTCATTTAACTATGGGATTTATCAAAGAATTTAAGGAGTTTGCCATGAAGGGCAACGTGATGGACATGGCAGTTGGTGTGATCATCGGCGGTGCCTTTGGCAAAATCGTCAGCTCGCTCGTTGACGACGTGTTGATGCCTGTGATTGGCAAGATTACTGGTGGCGTGGACTTCACCAGCCTGGTGTGCAAACTGGGTGAAGGCCAGGATGCCGCTGTGCTCAAGTACGGCGTGTTTATCCAGAATGTGGTCGACTTCCTCATTGTGGCCTTCTGTATCTTCTTGATGCTCAAGGGTATCAACAAGCTCACGAAGAAGAAAGAAGAAGAGCCCGCTCCTGAACCCGAACCCACGAACGAGGAGAAGTTGCTGGGCGAAATTCGTGACCTGCTCAAGAAAGATAAAGAGTAAGACGCTTCGCCTTTCGGTGGCGTTTTAAACCTGAAACGCGCTCACGGGTCAAACAAGTATATTAACCTGGGGCCCGTGAGCGTCTTTTCAAGGACCCCGCAAACGAAATCAGGAGGAAACGATTATGAAAAAAGGACTACTCTTCGGCACTTTGCTGGCAGTGATAACGCTGGCGTTGAGTAGTTGCGACAGCGACTACTGGTATGGCTACCACAACCACGAGGTGCTCGGCTACTGGGAGGCCGACTATGCCGTGGATGGCGGCGGTAGCTATACGCTCTATGACAACGAGCGCGACGCTTACCGCTTCTACTCCGACGGTACGGGCGAGTATTACTACTATGACCGCTACGGCTACTGGACGCGCGTGTCGTTGCGCTGGGAAGACCGTGGTGGGCGCCGCTTGTGGGTGCGTTATAGCGACGGTGCTCCCTCGGAGTACCTCGACTATGACTTCGACCGCTACGGCTACCTGCTCATCTCGCGCGACAATTTCTTTACCTATCGCGGCTACCGCTATCGGTGATAATTAATTAGGAATTAGGAGTTAGGAATTAGGAATTTTCGCGAGGCGGGAGCCTCGCGACCTGCTCACGGATTTACACCGGGCACTTAATTCCCAATTCCTAACTTCTAATTCCTAATTCCTAATTAACAAGGCGTTATGACACCATTGGAGATAAGGAATCGCCTCTTGGGCGATAAATTGGCTAAGAACTTGAGGCGGCGCAACATGGAGGCCCATTACTGCGCTACCGCTGCCGAGGCCGTCGCGAAAGTGCTGGAGCTCATCCCCGACGGCAGCAGCGTGACCTGGGGCGGCTCGATGACCGTGCGCGACATGGGTCTGCCGCAGGCGTTGCGCGAACGCGGCACCCTGAATGTGCTGGACCGCGACCTGGTCGAAGACCCAGCCGAGAAGCAGCAGATGTACCTGCGCGCCTTCACGGCCGACGTGTATCTCTCGAGCGCTAACGCGCTAAGCGAGGATGGCGTGATTGTCAACATCGACGGCAACGGCAACCGTGTGGCCGCTATCACTTGGGGACCGAAAAAGGTGATTTTCATCATCGGGCTCAACAAGGTGGCGCCTACCGTCATGGATGCCGTAGCTCGCGCCCGTGGCACGGCGTCGCCCATCAATTCGCAGCGTTTCGACATCGACACGCCGTGCCGCATCGACGGCGTGTGTCACAATTGCAACAGCCCTGAGAGCATCTGCAGTTACATCCACCTGCTGCGCAACAGCCGTGGCGGGAACCGCCACATCGTGGTGCTCGTGGGCGATCCGCTGGGTTACTAAATCCCGCCCCAGCGGAAATAAGTTTTCTACGGAGTTTAAGGAGTTTAGGAGTTTGGGCTTTGAGCCATGCTCCTAAACTCCTTAAGCTTCGTAGCCTTTTCATTTTGATAAGAATCTGGTGTTTTTTACCCCCAAAAAAGGACATTTTTTAGCCGATGATTTTTTAAAAATCTAAACCACTGTATAAGAGGTTGTTGCAAAGCCGCCGATGATTTATTTTTTCTTGACAAACGGCCTCGCATGTTGTATCTTTGCATAACCCCGACAGCCACGATACTGGGGCCGTTTCGGGGCCATTATTCACCTTAATTTATA
>JAGCUP010000159.1 GCA_017962765.1 Muribaculaceae bacterium
ATGGCTCGGTATAGCCCCATCCCATGCCCCACACATGACTGTGGTAATGGATGAGCGACTCGCCGATGCGGATATCGACGTAAGCGCTTTCCCACGTCGCCGACAAGTTAAAAAGCATTTCGGTAAATCCGAATTTGGCATAGCGGTTGAGCATTGCCTTTCCGTCGAAGTAAATGTTTCCATACTTGACCGGGAGACGATAGCCGCCTGTCACATCAATGGAGTAGAGTTCCTTGCCAAATTGCACTTGTGCATCACCACCCACGTGCCATCGCGGCGTGAGGTGACGCGTGTAGGAGGCTTCCAAGCCTCCAAATCCGTCGGTGACGACATTGGTTCCGCCCATCACATAGCCCGAAACCTCGTTCTTGTGTTCACCGTCATACTGTTTCTCAGCAATATAACTGTTTTGTGCCCATACGGTGCCCACTGTCATGCCTATGAGCGCAAGTAAAAGAAATATTTTTTTTCTCATTGAATATTACTTGTTATAATAAAATTGTTTCAGTAAATGGCCGATACGCGGCGCGCTTCGGCCGAGGGGAGGCGGCGGTAGCCCGTGGTGAGGAATTCACCGCCCAGACCGATTACGAAGGAGTTGCGGTAGCCATGCGTGATGATGCCGTGGGTGCTGGTGCGCGCGATGGTGTTGCGGTAGCCCAGACGCACGATGGTGCCGCCCAAGCGCAAGTCAATAGTGAGCAAGTTTCCCATGTCGAAGCGGTTTCCCCACCACCCGAAGTGTGCGAGGCCGCTGTGGTTGCCCACGTGCATCTCGTAATAACTCTCGTCATAGTCGGGGCTGTAGAACACGCCCAAAACCGGTAGCGTCATCTGGTAGCGCACGGTGACCGGCAACCGTTTGAGGTGGAAGTTATACACGGCCTGACCCGTGAGGCCCACGTTCCAGCAGACCCGCCCGCTCACCACGTTGTTGCTGTTGAGCGAGTTGTAGAGCATGCCGCCAGTGAAAGCAGTGGCGCCGCCCGCCATGAGTTGCAGCTCGCGCCACGGCACGTCGTGCCAGCGCCGCATCAGCGACCACTGGCCTTCCACGCGCAGGGCGTGTGTGGTATGGTTGCCGGCGGGGTTGGTGGTGTTGGTGTAGTCCACGCCCAGGTCGAGCTGGCGCACCCAGCGGTCGGGGTCGAAGCCGGTGGCCTGGAGGTGCTCGTAGCCGAGTCGCACGTCGATGCCCGTGTAGTCTAGCGTCGAGAGGTAGGTGTCGCGCTCCACGGCGCCTCCCACATCGATGGTGAAGATGGCGGCGGCTGGCCTCACCACATCAAGGGTGTCGTCAGTCTGTGCGCTGGTAGTGACTGCCGCCATGCCCATCATCAACCATATTAGATGTTTCCTTATCACTTTGAACAAAGAAGCGATTAGAAGTCGTCGAACAGTGAGGTTTGGCCGGTGAGCTTATCACGCACGCGCGTCTGGTCAATGCCGTCTTCCTTGATAACGGCATTATCCTGGGGAGCTTCGGAATCATCGGGAGTGTCATCCTCGTTGCCATTGTTGTCGTCTATCTCGGGCTCCTCTTCTTCGGGCACTTCGCGCGGCTCGATTTCGGTCATGCTCTTGATGGTCCAATTGCTGATGCGCTTGCCCTTGGCGTGGCAGCTCTTCACGCCGATGAACTCCTCGGCGTCGATGACAATAGGCTCGCGGTGAGCATCGTCGCCGCCCCACGTCACCTCGAAGCGCGGGTAGCGTTCGTCGGTGAGGTGCACGAGTTTGCTGTCGGGGTTGTCGCCGGTGAGGCGCTGCCGCTTGACGCTGGCATCGAGGGTGAAACGCTTGAGGTACAGGTAGCCCTGGTCGGCGTCGTCGACGATGGCTGTCCACACCTGCTCGGGGTCGTACTTGAGGATGCGTGCCATGCCTTCGTCGTAGTGGTTGGTGGCCTCGCTGCTCGTGGTGTAGAACTCGCCGTTGGCCATGATGACGAGGATGCGGTCGTCGGCGCCAAAGGTGCCCAGCGAGCGTCCGTGGCCTTCATAATTGATACGCAGGATGTCAGGGTCGAACCACACCTCACGATCGCCCAGCGTGCTCACGCCGTGCTCCTTGAGGGTGATGCGGTGTATCTCGTTCTTTGTCACCATGTTGCCGCGCGCCGTCTTGCCCTTGATGGCCAGCTGCGTGAGGTCCACGTCGAACTGCAAGGTTTTGAGGCGGAACTTGGGCTTAAGGGTGATGCGCAGCACCTCGGCCTCGCCGTTGGGGTTGGCCGAGAACCACAGCACCTTGCTGCCCGGAGCGCCTTGTGTGAGGTCATACTCCTTGTCGCGGGTGACGCCGGTGACGGCGAAGCGCTTCATATAGACGGTGCCTTCCTTTCCGTCGCGGTAGAGGGCATTGAAGATGGTGCGCGTGTCGTTGCGCTTATACACGCCCACGTGAATCACGTGCTTGCCCACATAAATCTTCTCGGCCACGCGCAGCACCTTGTACTTGCCGTCCTTGAAGAAGACGATGATGTCGTCAATATCGCTGCAGTTGCACACAAATTCGTCCTTCTTGAGGCCGGTGCCGATGAAGCCGTCCTGGCGGTTGATGTAGAGCTTTTCGTTGGCTTCGGCCACCTTGCTGGCCACAATGGTGTCGAAGTCGCGGATGATGGTGCGGCGCGGATGCAGGTGCCCATATTTCTTCTTGAGGCTCTCATACCAGTGTATGGTGTGCTCCACCAGGTGGGCCAGCTTGTAGCCAATGTCGGCGATGCGCTCGTTGAGCGTGGCGATGTAGTTGTCGGCCTTGTCGCTGTTGAACTTGAGAATGCGGCCCATCTTGATTTCCATCAGGCGCAGGATGTCGTCGCGCGTGATTTTGCGGTAGAACGAGGGCTTGAAAGGCTCCAAGCGCTTATCAACATGGGCCACGGCGGCGTCCATGTCGCGGGCCTGCTCGAAGGCGCGGTCCTTGTAGATGCGCTCTTGGATGAAGATTTTCTCGAGCGAAGCAAAGAGGAGCGATTCCTGGGCCTCGCCGCGCTGGATTTCGAGGTCGGCGCGCAGAATTTCCTTGGTGTGGTCCACGCTGTGTCGCAGCAGGTCGCTCACGGTGAGGAACTGCGGCTTCTCGTCCTTAATGACGCAGCAGTTGGGTGAGATGCTGATTTCGCAGTCGCTGAAGGCATAGAGGGCGTCAATGGCCTTGTCGCTCGAGGTTCCGGGAACGAGCTGCACAATGATTTCGGCCTGCGACGACGTGTTGTCGTCAACCTTTTTAATCTTAATCTTGCCCTTCTCGCCGGCCTTGATGATGGAATCGATGAGCGTGCCTGTCGTCTTGCCGTAGGGAAGATCCCTGACAAGCAGCGTCTTGTTGTCGATTTTCTCAATCTTGGTGCGCACCCGCACGCTGCCGCCGCGCTCGCCATCCTTGTAGTTGTTCACGTCGATGTAGCCGCCCGTGGGGAAGTCGGGGTAGAGTGCGAACTCCTCGCCGCGCAGGTAGCTCACGGCGGCATCGAGCAACTCGTTGAAGTTGTGCGGCAAAATTTTGCACGAGAGGCCCACGGCGATACCCTCGGCGCCCTGCGCCAGCAGCAGCGGGAATTTGATGGGCAGCGTGATCGGCTCCTTGTTGCGGCCGTCGTAGCTTGTGGTCCACTCCGTCACCTTGTTGTTGAAGGCCACCTCAAGGGCGAACTCGCTCAGGCGGGCCTCGATGTAACGCGGAGCGGCGGCACCGTCGCCCGTGAGGATGTTACCCCAGTTACCTTGCGTGTCGATGAGCAGCTCCTTTTGGCCCAATTGCACGAGGGCGTCGCCTATCGAGGCGTCGCCGTGCGGGTGGTAGTGCATCGTGTCGCCCACGATGCCCGCCACCTTGGTGTAATGGCCGTCGTCGCTCTGCTTCATCACATGCAGGATGCGGCGCTGCACGGGCTTGAGGCCGTCTTCGATGTGGGGGATGGCGCGCTCCAGAATCACGTAGCTGGCATAGTCGATGAACCAGTTTTGGTACATGCCTGTCAGGTGCAACATCTTGTCGCGCTGCACCTTCTCGCGCTCGGTGAGCGACGCGCTGAACCCTTCGGCCGACGGCTGCACTTCAGTGCTTTCTTCGGCGTTCTCGAGGTTTTCCTCCAGGTTCTCTTCGCCTTCTTGCGGTATCTTGTTATCTTCGTCCATGAGTTATCGAGTGATTGTCAAAAAGAAGTGCAAAGTTACGGCTTTTTTCCCAAACGCACAAAAAAATCCTCTCTCTCCATGCATTTTAGCCAAAGAGTGAGTGCAAACGGCTTGCTGATGACGTGAACCCCAAAGTTGTTCGTGAAAACAATTACGGGAAGGGCTTAATGGGAAGATTATGTGCTTTCTGAATAAAGATTTGTGGTTCAGTTATGCGTGTTGTGGATGCGGGGGAGAAGGTCGCGCTTGAAGAGGACGTCCTCGTTGGTGACCTTGATGAGGGTGTCGCGCAGCGGGTGGCGGCTGTAGAGCACCACGTGGCCGTCGGGACTCAGGTAGCGTGTGGTGTCACGCCGCGGCCAGTAGTCGTAGCGCGTGTAGCCCCACTCGTCGAGTTGGCGCGCGTGGATGCTGTCTTCGTGGTCGATGAACACGAAGTCGGTGCCCATGCGGGCCGTTTGTTCCTGATTGCGCCGCATCTCGTCGGTGGCACCTTCCTGCAACGCCCAGTAGCGGCAGGCGGGGAGTGCCTCGCTGAGCATTCCTTGCCCCTTGTCGTGGAGGGCCCAGAAGAGGACGCGCGGATGCTCCACTTGGCACATCAGTCCGGCGTAGTAATAGTAGCGGTCGCGTTTTTCCAGGTCGTGGGTGAATAGTGAGCCGTTGGCGCTGCGCTTGGTGGCGGCGAGGCCCAAGAGTGCAGCGAGGGCGATAATGGTCATCACTGCCTTTCCCCAACGCGTGCCGTCGAGGCGTGCCATGACTCTTGCGATGCCAGGTGTGGCAAGCAGCGCCAGCGAGGAATAGTAGAAGTGCGATTTACCGTTAATCATCACCACTGCCACCATCCACGCCATGATGAGCAGCAGGCCCCATCCACGCCGTGTGCGGTTGAGGCTGTAGAATACGACTGTGGCGGCGATGACTGCCATGTAGAGCAGCAGGCTTTTTTTGGTGGCCTCGCCCAGAATGGCGGTCAGCGTCAGTTTGCTCTCGCCCAGATTGCCCAGCGTGGTGAATGTGTTGATGAAATATTCGCGTACGAAGTCGCCGAGCCAACCCTGCCACCAGGCCAGCACTGCCCATGGCAGCAGCATGGCGAGGGCACCGGCCACGAGCGACAGCCAAATGCCGCCCATGCGGTGGCGCCAGCGTCGCGGCCACACCCACACGACGTGGGGCACGAATGCCACGA
This sequence comes from Muribaculaceae bacterium, assembly GCA_017962765.1. Lineage (GTDB taxonomy): Bacteria > Bacteroidota > Bacteroidia > Bacteroidales > Muribaculaceae > Sodaliphilus. The sequence goes on from JAGCUP010000159.1 coordinate 5,338, forward strand.
GCATGAGCGTAACGCTATACTTGATGAGCAGCGTGGCGGCCAAGGCGAAGCCCAGTGTGGCGGCGGTGACGCGCAGCGAATGCGCCGACGTGTCGTGTTCACCGTCATGCTTGACAAAGCGGTAGATGATGGGTGCGATGAAAGCCTGGCAGAAGTCTTCGGCGCGCACCTCATCGTGCACATAGCCGTTGAGCAGCAACAATGCGGTCACGGCCAGGCCGCAGGCGGCGCCCCAGCGCGAGGCACCCACGAGGCGCATGGTGCTGTAAGCGTAATAGAAAACGACGGCGTAAGAGATGGTGCTGAGCCACATCACGCCTGTGAAATCGTGGGGACTGAGCAGGTAACCGATGCCGTAGATAAGCCACAGCAGCGGGCCTTTGGAGTCGGCGAAGTCGGCGTAGGGCGTGAGGCCTTCCATCCACGCGCGTCCACAAGTCATAAACCAGTTGGTGTCGCCGCGCCACCAGATGTCGTAGAGGTAGCTGTCGCGCGAAATGAGCAGCATGAGCGCCGTGGCCGCCAGCCAGCATAGCGCAAAGAGTGCTGCGCGGCGTTTGAGGGGGCGGGGTAGGGTTAATGGGGCGGTCATGGCGCGAAAGGATGGGTTATCGGCTCAATATCCAGTCATAGATGAGGTCGCGGCGTTCCACGGTGCCCCAGGCGGGTGGCTCGGGCGAGAAGAGTGCGTTATAGACCGTGGTGATGTCGGCACCGTTGATTACGCCGTCGCCATTCACGTCGCCGGCCTCGCGCGCCACAAGGCGTAGCAGTGCGGTGATGTCAAGTTTACCGTTTCCAACCTGTTCGGGCGGTGCCGCCAGCACCGCTTCGTCACGCACGCCCGTCTCCGCGATGTACTCGCGCAGTCGCGCCGGCGACAGGGTGGGGTCGGCTTGCAGGCACAGCGCAATGGCTCCCGTGACCACGGGTGTGGCCATCGAGGTGCCGTCTTGCGCGCCGTAAGGGTAGGTCTCGCCGTCGATGGTCACTTCGGTGACGCGCCGAGCATGGGCGATAACTCCTTTCTCATCATAGCGGCTCGCCGACGACACGAGGGCGAAGCCCGGGGCGAGGATGTCGGGCCGCAATAGGCCGCGTTGGTCGGGGCCGCGCGACGAGAAATGTGCCACTTGTGGGGGCTTGCAGCGCGCCCACGAAATCACATCGCCCCAGTCGGTGACGATGTCGTTGCGGCTGCAATAGGCGCCCACCGAGACGGTGTTGTCGCCGGTGGCCAAGTCGCTGATGGAGCCCGTGCTGGTGCCGCGCGTCCATCCGGCGAGGCTGTAGTGGTAGAAGTAGGAATCTACGCCTGTCCACGCATGCAGCGTGGTGCCAGCGGGCGCGTTATAGTGGAGTGTGAGGCGATAAAGGTCGGCATTCACGGGATAGAGGCGCACATCAACTATCGAGTGGTAGCGGTCGCCCTCGTCGAGGGCCGCGGCGGCCAAGATTTTGCCAGTGAAGTAGCGGCTCCACGCCTCGTCGGCCTCACAGTCGATGGTAAGCGGCTCCTCGTCCTCATCGGGGAAAACGAGGTGCTGGCGCAGGCACAGCGTGTCGGACTTGATGTCCCACACGCCTATATCGACACTGTGCGCGCTCGCTGTCGATGACCATGCACTGGCCGAACCGTAGAAGATGGGCGATGCCGGACTCCAGTCGGCAAAGAAGGTGCGCAGCGTGTCGGTGTTGTTATTGAACGTACGCTGCAGGTGGCATCCCATGGCGCCGTCGTTGCCCGCCGAAACGACACAGATTCTGCCCGGGCCGCTCATCTCGTCGAGTGCGCGGCACAGCGCCGAGGTGCCATCGTGAGCGCCGTCATGGCTCCCGATGCTCATGTTGACCACGGCGGGGAGGCCCACGCTACGGGCATAGTCGAAGATATATTTCACGCTCATGGCCACGTTTACATCGGTAAGGCTGTCGTCGGGCATGCCGCACAGCACCAGTGTGGCGTCGGGCGCGATGCCGTACAGCCCGTTGGCGCGGTAGCTACCGGCGGCCGTGCCCGTGGTATGGGTGCCGTGCGAGGTGATTTTTTCGTCGGTGGTGAGGGCCGCGATTTGTTCGGGCGTGGTGTAATGGCTGCCGGGAAGTGTTTCGCCCTCCACCACGGGTGCCTCGCCAGTGTGGTCGCAAGGCATATACACGCGGGCCACGCGGCTATTCCCGTTCTCGTCCTTGAAATTGATATGGTTGAAGTCGAAACCCACGTCCACCATGCCGACTACCACGCCGCGGCCCGTGTA
>JAGCUP010000160.1 GCA_017962765.1 Muribaculaceae bacterium
CCCGCTTCCTTTCGCATAGAACGGTGCAGGATTCGGATGCCAGGTTTCAGCGCCGAAGGTTGTCATATTTGCTGTGGCAAAGAAAGGTTTGCCGATGATCCCCCCGTAAGTGTACCTTCGAGTTCGCCCAGCCCTTCGATTATTAAAAAGGAGGCCCAGAAGCAAAAGTCCGACGCCGAACGTCAGAAAGCGAAGGAAGAGCGCGAGAAAGCAGAGAAAAACAAAGGCGATGGCAACTCGAACGCCAACAACAATGGTAACACCACTAACAACGGCGGCAATACCAATGATGACGATTAAAACACGGTAAACACGGTTAAAAGGGTAGGCTATTGGGCCTGCCCTTTTACAAATCAGTACCATCTCAGTAAATGCGAATTTTGTCCAATGGCGAAATTCGCATTTAAACGCTATTGCGATATAGCTTAGCGGTCACATGTGGTGAATTGTGGTGAACATGTGAACATGTGGTGGGCTGTTCGTGAAAAATCGTGAAAAAATGGATGAGATTTTGGTAAAGTGGCAAATAGTGCTTAATTTTGTAAACTTTGTGAGAAGACAGCAAAATCATTAATCCTTAAAATAACAAACAGAATGAACAAATTCAGGAAACTCTTATTTGTGGCGTTGGGCCTTATTGCGCTGGCGCCCGTGGCCAGTGCCGAGCATTTGGTGATACTTGCCACCAACGACACCCACAGCCAAATTGACCCCGTAACCAAAAACAACATGGGCGGCATTTACCGTCTGCGCGCCATCTTCGACACCGAGCGTAAAATTAACGACAACGTGTTGTGTGTTCACGCCGGCGACGCTGTGCAGGGTACGCTGTTCTTCAACATTTTCCGTGGCGATGTGGAGTATCCGTTGCTCGATAGTCTCGGCTACGACATTATCATCCTCGGCAACCACGAGTTTGACAACGGCATGGAGGAACTTGCGGCTCACTACAAGAACGTGAAGGCGACAAAGTTGAGCACTAACTATAACTTGGATGCCACGCCACTCAAGGATATGTTCCTTCCTTACACCATCAAGCGTTTTGGCGACCGCCGCATCGGTTTCTTCGGTATCAACGTTAATCCCGTGGGGCTTATCAGCGCCAAGAACTGCGAGGGACTTGAATACCTGCCCTGCGAGGACGTGGCCGATGCCACCGCCCGCTACCTCAAGGAGGTGCAGAAATGTGACATGGCTATCATGGTTTCGCACATCGGTGCCGTGCCCGAGAGCCACGCAGGTGACGAACCTACTGACGAGACTATCGCCAAGAGCAGCCATTACATCGACATGATTATAGGTGGACACTCGCACACCGATATCTTGCCTGGCAGCGAAATGAACCGTGTGCCCAACGCCGATGGAAAAATCGTTATCATTGGCCAAAACTACAAGACGGGAACCTATGTGGGCCGCTACGACATAGACCTCGATAACCTCTCCATCGAATATGCACGTATTCCCGTCGATGCCACATGGGATTCACGCGCCGACTATCCCGCGATGAAAGCGTGGTTGGCGCCTTTCCGCGTCGACATCGATTCGCTCATGACGCGTTGCCCCATCGCCACCAGTGCCCGCTATATGCAAAACAACAGTGTGGCTGCCTCGAACTGGATAAGCGACGCTGTCAAGGACATCGTTACCGATATTTCGGGCATCAAGGTTGACGCCGCAATGATGAACGTGGGCGGTATCCGCACCGATATGCCGCAGGGCGAGGTCAACGAGGGCGTGATAGCCTCGATGTTCCCCTTCTACAACCGCTTCGTGGTGCTGGAGATGAATGGCGCTGACCTCATCGAAGGCCTGCAGGCCATGGTGAATCGCAATGACTTCTCGTGTGTGAGCAAGGAGTTGAGCGCTACTTACGACCCGAAGACGATGAAGATTGTCGATGCCCGCTTCAACGGCAAGAAAATCGACCCCAAGAAGATGTATAAGATTGCCACTATCGACTACCTGCAAACTGGTGGTGACGGTATGACCTCCTTCGAGCGTGCAAAATGTCTCTATGAAGACCCCCGTGCCTACGGCGACCATGTCGTGAAGTTTGTCAAGAACCTTGGCAAGCAAGGCAAGGTGATTGATGCAAGTGACCAACCGCGTCTGCGTAAGAAATAATGTGGTTCCTTTTTAACTGATTATGCGTTTCAAGCAAACTATTATAGTGGCAGTGGCACTTTGGGTGTCTACTGCCACTTTTGCCAAGACACCGCGACTGCTGCAACGTGGAGGGGCTGATGAGCCTGCCTGTAAGGCCTGGGTAGATGCCACCTTCAACGCCATGAGCGACGATGAGCGCATCGCGCAACTTATGGTGGTAGCACTCGCGCCCGGCAACGATGAAGTATCGCGCGCAGCAGCAAAGCGTGCCGTGGAGCACCATGTGGGCGGCGTGATTTACAGCGAGAGCGACCTCGCCACGATGTGAGCCTACAACAACTATGCCAAGTCGCTGTCGCGCGTGCCCTTGTTGGTGACGATGGATTTCGAGTGGGGACTCTCAATGCGCCTGAGTGACGCGCCCAAATTCAAGCGCAACCTCTATCTGGGCGGTGTGGGTGACGACAAGCTGCTCTATGACTATGGCCTTGAGGTGGCTCGCCAATGCAAACTTTTGGGCGTCCACGTCAACTTTGCCCCCGTGCTCGATGTCATTGACCGCGAGCATACCGTGGTAGGCTCGCGTGCCTACGGAGGCGATCCGCAGCTGGTGGCGCGCCATGGCATAGCCTTTGCGCGCGGCCTCGAGGACGGTGGCGTGCTCGCTGTGGGCAAGCATTTCCCTGGCCACGGTTCGACGATAGCTGACTCCCACAAGACGTTGCCGCTCGTCGACAAGTCGATGCGTGAGATGCAGCTTTATGACTTGGTCCCTTTCAAGCAATATGTGAATGCAGGGCTGGGCGGCATGCTCATTGCCCACCTCAATGTTCCTGCCATCGACGATAGCGGTGCTCCCATGTCACTCTCGAGCAAGTGCGTTAATGGCTTGCTGCGTGAGCGCTATGGTTTTGAGGGCTTGGTTTTCACCGATGCGCTCGACATGGAGGGCGCGAAAACGATGGAGGGCTCGGCCTGTGTCAACGCCCTGCTGGCGGGTAACGACGTGTTGCTCATGCCGTCGAACGTGGAACGCGAAATTGAGGCCATCAAACAGGCTGTATCCGAAGGACGTCTCGACCGACGGCTTATCGAGGAGAAATGCAAGAAAATTTTACGCTATAAATATGCCTTGGGCCTCGCCCAGGGCGACAATCAGTGCAATTTGTCCACTGTTAGTGCCGGCGTGAATGACCCGCGCAGCGAGGTCCTTGCACGCCGCATGACGGCAGGTTCTATCACTGTGGTCAAGAATAATGGCGACCTGCTGCCACTTGTCGACGTGAGCCGTCCCGTGGCGCTGCGTTGGCCGTCCTCGTCACTTCGTGAGACGATGCTCTACCGCCGTGCCGCCAACTATGCGCCGCTCACGACAAACGCGCCCGATGGCACCACCATCGTGGTGGTCGATAACGCTGATCAAATCGGTCAGGTGAAGGGCGAACTCGCCGCAATGAAGCACGTGGTGCTTGTGGTGCTCGCATCGCCTGAGACCTTGCCGCGCTTTGCCCCTCTCATGGCCGATGCCGCCGTAGAGGCTGTGGTGGTGGGGTACGACACCACTGAACTCACTCAGGACTATGTGGCGCAGACCATCTTCGGCGGCAACGCGGCACACGGTGTGTTGCCCGTTACCGTTGCCGACTTGACGACAGGCATCGTCTATCCTGCGGGTCAGGGTGTGCGCTACGAGACCACGCGCCTGGGTTACGGCGTGCCGCTCGAAGCTGACGTCGATAATGCCGTGTTAGCCAAAATTGACTCGTTGTGCAACTATGCCGTCAAGGAGCGTGCCTTTCCTGGATGCCAAGTGCTCGTGGCACGTCACGGTAAAGTGATTGTGGACCGTTGTTATGGCACCATCGATTTTGACGACCGTGTTCCAGTTGATGAGCACACACTCTATGGCCTCGCTTCGGTGTCGAAAGCCACTGGCACGTTGAGCGGCGTGATGAAAATCGTTGACGAGGGCCGCGTGATGCTCGACGACCGTGCCAGCCGTTATGTCCCTGGTCTTGTGAATACCGATAAGGAAGAACTCACGCTGCGACAATTCCTCTATCACGAGACGGGTCTTCAGCCATCGCTCAATATGTGGCGGATGATGATGGACCCTGCAACCTACACGGGCCAACTCATCACCTCAAAACCTACCGCGACCAATACCATCAAGATTCAGAACGGAGCCTATGGACACAAGGACGCGCAGCTACGTACCGATATTGTTTCGACACGTCGAACTCCACAGTTCCCCATAGCCATTGCCGATGGGATTTATGGTGGCAAAATTACCTACGACTCAGTGATGGCGCGCATTTATCATTCGCCGTTGCGCCTCACGCGCGACTATTGCTACAGCTGTCTCAACTTCTCATTGCTTGCCAATGTGGTGGAAAATGTGACGGGCACAACACTTGACTGCTATGTCGATAGCGTGGTCTTCGCGCCACTGGGTGCCTACCATGTCGCTTATCGCCCCTTGAATAAATTCCCTGCCAACCAGATTGCTTACACCGAGGTCGATACCTATCTGCGCCGCCAGCACATCCACGGTTATGTGCACGATGAGCTCGCTGCTTTCAGTGGCGGTGTGCAAGGTAATGCCGGACTGTTCAGCAATGCCAACGACTTGGCCAAGCTGTTCCAGATGTGGCTCAATGGCGGTGTCTATGGTGGACGCCGCTACCTCTCGCAATCGACAGTCGATACGTTCTTGAAGTCGAAAAGCCCGAACTCCCATCGTGGCCTCGGCTTTGATAAGCCCGTCGTGGGCAACCCAAAGGCCAGTAACACCTGCAACGAGGCCACGCCCTCCACGGTGGGGCACACCGGTTTCACCGGCACTTGCTACTGGATAGACCCCGAAAACGACATGATCTACATCTTCTTGAGCAACCGTGTGGACCCCACGCGCGACAATCCCGCATTCACGCGTATCATGCCCCGCAGCCGCATTCACTCCCTCGTCTACCACTCCCTGCTCAAGTGACGCTGCCACATGAAACCTAAACACAGAGCCGTGGATGCGATTCTTCTCGTCCACGGCTCTTTATAGAGTAGCTCAACATGATTTTTATGGCTTTTTTAAACCCGAATCGCTCATTAGACCGGTATCATGTATTTTTCTTTCCCTAATTATGCCATAACGGCTTTATTTTGGCGTCTTGCTGTCATTGAAATCTCGACATAGCCCGCTATGCCTTCAATTTCACTAACAGCAATCCACTCAAAATAAACTTC
>JAGCUP010000161.1 GCA_017962765.1 Muribaculaceae bacterium
ATTAGGAATTAGGAATTAGGAATTAATTGAGTGACAGGTTGTTGTACTCCGAGACTAAGTCTCGGACTACGTCGACATGTTCTGGACTAACAACTAACAACCAATAACTCCCCTTCAAAATATCGCGGATGTCGCCGCATATTTGCCGCATTCGGTTTTTTATCGTAACTTTGCACTCATTGAAAATGACCATTAGCTCGTTTACTTAACAGAAATGAAACAATATCTCGACCTGCTACAGCATGTGCTGGACCACGGCACCGATAAGCACGACCGCACCGGCACGGGTACGCGCAGCATCTTCGGTTACCAGCTGCGCTGCGACCTGCGCGACGGTTTCCCCTTGCTCACGACGAAAAAACTGCACCTCAAGTCCATTATCTACGAGCTGCTGTGGTTCCTCAAGGGTGACACCAACGTGCGCTACCTGCAAGAGCACGGCGTGAGGATTTGGAACGAATGGGCCGACGAGAACGGCGACTTGGGGCCGGTATATGGCCACCAGTGGCGCGCCTGGCCCGACTACCAAGGCGGTTCCATCGACCAGATTGCCGACGTCGTGGACCAAATTAAGCGCAATCCCGACTCGCGGCGCCTCATAGTGAGTGCCTGGAACGTAGCCGACGTGCCCACGATGAAGCTGCCGCCCTGCCATTCGCTGTTTCAGTTCTATGTGGCCAACGGGAAGCTCAGCCTGCAGCTGTATCAGCGCAGCGCCGACCTTTTCCTAGGTGTGCCTTTCAATATCGCGAGTTATGCGCTGCTGCTCGCCATGGTGGCCCACGTGACGGGCCTCGAGGCGGGTGAGTTTATCCACACCTTTGGCGACGCCCACATCTACACCAACCACTTCGAGCAGGTGCGTGAGCAACTCACGCGCGATCCCCGGCCGCTGCCGCGCTTGGTGCTCAATCCCGAGGTGAAAAGCATCTTCGACTATGACTACGATGACATTCGTGTCGAGGGCTACGACCCATGGCCGCTTATCAAGGGGGTGGTGTCGGTTTAATTAGGAATGAGGAAATAGGAATTAGGAATTAGGAATGAGGAATTGATTCAATTAGGAATTGGGAATTATGGGAGTTCATGCCATAGTAGCCATTGACGAGGCGGGCGCCATAGGGCGCAAGGGACAACTGTTGTGCCACTTGCCCCTCGACCTGAAGCATTTTAAGGAGCTCACAATGGGGCACGCCATCATTATGGGACGCAAGACGCTCGAGAGTTTCCCGAAGGGGCCGCTGCCGGGCCGCCAGAACATCGTGCTGTCGCGCAACCGTCGTTACCGGCCCGAAGGCGTCACCGTGGCCTCGAGCCTCGACAAGGCCCTTGCAGCCGTCGATATGCCGTTGCCGGCCTTTATCATCGGCGGCGCGCAGGTTTATGCCGCTGCCCTCGACCGCATCGACACACTGCACCTCACCGTCATCCACCACACCTTCGACGATGCCGACACGTTCTTCCCGCCGCTCGATATGGAGCGATGGCAAGTGATTGACGAAGAGTACCACGAGGCCGATGAGCGCCACCCCTACCCTTTCACCTTCAAAACGCTTACAGTCCTCTAACTCTCCCCCCAAAAAACAACAGTGGCGGCAAACAAAACGTTGCCGCCACTGCCACATATTAGAGTCTTACCTTACATTCCTAAGTACTCCTTCAAAGTTTCGACATACTCCTCGAAAGCCTGTCGACCCAGTTCCGTTATCTGGCATACTGTACGCGTTTTTTTGCCCACAAAGCCCTTCGTGACGGAAATATATCCTGCGCCCGAGAGTTTGTCGAGCTGTACGCTAAGGTTTCCGGCCGTCGACTCGGTCTTCTCCTTGAGGTAAACAAAGTCGGCCTCCTCGACGTTCATCAGAATCGATATTACCGCCAGCCGCAACTGGGAATGCAGTAACGGATTTAACTCTTTCATCGGTTCACACGCGCTTTATGGTTAAGGATATGCCCGGGCACAATCGTCATGCCGATGAAGGCCACGATGAACATTGGAATGAACCAGTTGATGCCTAAGCCGATACCGCCGCAAATGCAACACACCGTGACGATGCCAACCAACATTCCTATGGCACCGCCCACGACAAGTGAGCGCTCTTTCACCACTATACCCTGTGCAATCTCGGTTAACGGCACAACGGTAAGCGCGAAGACGAGCATCGCTGTCCAAGTGTTGATTTTTAAGAACGTGAATACCATGCAGCACACGAAGAACACTAGGGCGACATAAGCCACCACGGTCCACAGTTGCGAAGTCAGTTTGTCGGAATAGCTCTTGGCTCCAAAGTTCTCTTTTTTCCTCCTCGACATGATGAACGAGCCTATACACCCGATAATCCAAATCAGGTTCCACAGCCAGTTATAGGCTGGGTTGCCGGTCGTGACCAACAACACCCACACCAGCACCGAGACGGCTACTGTCACATAGCCCCATAACAACAAGGCGCTACCGTCGGCCACGTAACGCTCCTTCGTGCGGGAAATCATCTCTGTAATCAGTTCGAGACTTTCCCTTTCGGTCATCTTTTTTTCTTCCATAACAATTAATTTTTTGCTTGTAAAGCGGTTTAAAATATAAACTTAACAACTCTAAATTTAGGGCGGCACTCGCGATTACCTCCCGAAATCTGCGACAAAGATAAAGCGGTTTATTTTATAAACCAAATTTTACCTCAAAATTTAATATTTTTTAACGATTAACGCCCACGCCAATAACAACCCCGCCAGATTTTAATTGGTCACTTCGCAGAGTATGCGACAACTCTCTAGATGTTTAAATGCGAACCGCGTAAAGTTCGCGATAGCGCGCAAACTTCACGACACACTCGGAAACATGACGCCCTGCGGGCGGAAATTAATGAAAATTTATTTCAAAATTTCACAACACGCCATTTTATGGTGTATTTCAAAATCGATGATTTGATTAATTTTGAATTTAATTCTGAATAATTTCCGCGCGATAGCGCGCAAACTTCACGACACACTCGGAAACATGGCGCCCTGCGGGCGGAAATTAATGAAAATTTATTTCAAAATTTCACAACACTCCACTTTATAAGGTTTCTATAATCCCAATGACGAGAAATTATGTATCTTTGTCGTCAAAATAAGATTTACTATGGATTTAGTAGCAGAACACAATAAATAATTCAACTTCTTTCGAGAGATTACAGGAGAGGCAATGCGCGTGCACAACAACTACCATCCAGGACTTCTCGAATCAGCCTATGAAGCGGCACTTAAGTATCTACTGGAACAAAAAGGGTTCAAAGTGGAAAAACAACTGGCATTGCCAATCTACTGGGATAACGTGAAACTGGACCAAATGTATAGAATGGACCTAGTAGTTGATGGCAGTATCATTATAGAGTTAAAAGCGGTTTCACACATTGAGACATCACATCGACGCCAATTGTTCAATTATATGCATTTGACACATTTGCCTTACGGAATGCTAATCAACTTCGGAGGGAAAAGTCTATATTCTGAATGGTATCAATTTTACGATGACGCCAAAACAATTGAACGCGTGAGATTGATGTGAATTTTTCAGTCGAGCGCGGCGTGCCACGATTCCATATGTCCTCGGAAGAGACTGACTTTCCTAAAGTCCGGTTCCTATGGCGCTGGTGTAAAGCTCGTGGTACTTGCCGCCGAGGGCGATGAGTTCGTCGTGGGTGCCCTGCTCGATGATGCGTCCGTGCTCCAGCACGATAATGATGTCGGCATTGCGCACTGTGCTCAAGCGGTGGGCGATGACGAACGACGACCGTTCCTCCATGAGCGAGTCCATGCCATGCTGGATGAGGCGCTCGGTGCGCGTGTCGATGCTGCTGGTGGCCTCGTCGAGAATCATCGCGGGTGCATTGGCCACGGCTGCGCGTGCGATGGCGATGAGCTGCCGCTCACCCTGGCTCAGGTTGCCGCCGCTGGCGTCGATACGTGTGAAATATCCGTGCGGCAGGCGGCTGATGAAGTCGTGTGCGTGAACCAACTTCGCCGCCTCTATGCACTCGTGGAGCGTGGCCTCGAGTCGCCCATAGCGCAGATTTTCGAGCACCGTGCCACTGAAGAGGTAGGTCTCCTGCAGCACCATGCCCAGTTAACGCCGCAGGTCACCACGGTGGATGAGTTTGACGTCGATGCCGTCGTAGAGGATTTGTCCCTCCTGGATGTCGTAGAAGCGGTTAATGAGGTTGGTGATGGTCGTTTTGCCCGCTCCCGTGCCACCCACGATGGCCACCTTTTGGCCGGCATCGGTGTCAAGGTCGATACCGTGAAGCACGGTTTTCTCGGGCACATAGCCAAAGACGACACCGCTGAAGTCCACCTCGCCACGCTGCGCGGTGAACGCGAACGTGCCGTCGCCGTTGTCGCGTTTCCAGGCCCATTGGCCCGTGCGCTCGTTGCTCTCGGTGATAGTGCCGTCGTCGCTCACGATGGCATTGACGAGGCTCACGCAAGCGTCCTCGTCGCTCTCGGGCTTCTGGTCGAGGATGTCGAAGACGCGGCTGGCTCCCGCCACGCTCATGATGACGCTGTTCACCTGCTGGCTGATTTGTGACACGGGTTGCGTGAAATTCTTGATAAGCGTGAGGAACGACACGATGGTACCCACCGTGAGGGCACTGTCACCGCCCAGCGCCAGCATGGCACCGACAGCGGCACACAGCACATAAATAAGGTTGCTGATGTTTCCGTTCACGGGCATCACGATGTTGCCCACCTGGTTGGCCTTGCAGGCGCTCGTGCGTAACGCCTCGTTCAACTCCTCAAATTCTTCGATGGCGCGCCGCTCGTGATTGAACGTCTTGACCACTTTGAGTCCCGTAAGAATTTCTTCCACATAGCCGTTCATCGCACCCAGCGAGGCCTGTTGTGCCGTAAAGTGGCGTGCCGAGATGTTGCCAAGCCAGCGCGTGATGAACACCATAAGGGCCGTCATTGCGATGGTGAGCAAGGTCAACTGCCAGCTGAGCACAAGCATACTACTGAGCGTGGCCGCGATGGTGATGAGCGACGAGAAAGCGTTAGGCAGCGATTGGCTTATCGCTTGGCGCAACGTGTCCACATCGTTGGTAAAGACGCTCATCACGTCGCCATGGGCGCGACTGTCGAAGAAACTCAGCGGCAGCTTTTCCATGTGCTCGAACAGTTGGAGTCGCATACGTCGCAGCATGCCCTGGCTCACGTTAATCATGAGCATACTGTTGAGATAGGCGCAGCCCACGCCCACCAGTAACACCGCTGCCAGCTTGAACAAGGTGAAAGCCAGCGGAGTGAACGACGGGTTGGTCTGGGACTGCAACGGCATGATGTATTCGTCGATGAGGGTGCGCGTAAACAGCGTCGAGGTAAGCGTGGTCACCGACGTGACGATGATGCACAGCGCGACCACCAACAGCGACCACTTGTATTGGCTGAGCACCAATTTGATCAAGCGCCACGCCGTTTTCTTGCTGCCCGCGGTGAGCTTTACACGCTGGTGGCGCCCGGCGCCTCTTCCGCCAGGTCCTCCACCCCGTCCACCGGGTCCCATATTCATCATCGGTCCAGCCATCGCTGCTATAATCAATAATCTATAAATTAATCAAAGTCAGGATCGCCCTGCGTTTGCATCTCCCAAATCTCACAGTAGAGCGGGCTGCTCTCCAGCAGTTCATTGTGGGTGCCAGTAGCCACGATGCGACCGCTTTCCATCACCACAATCATATCGGCATCGATAATGCTGCTGATGCGCTGTGACACGATGATTTTCGTCACGTCGCTCACCTCGGTAGCCAGGGCTCGACGTATCGCCGCGTCGGTAGCCGTGTCACACGCGCTCGTGCTGTCGTCAAGGATAAGTACGCGCGGGTGCTTGAGTAGGGCGCGGGCGATGCACAGTCGCTGGCGCTGGCCGCCGCTCAGGTTGGTGGCTCCTTGCTCGAGATGTGTGTCGAGTCCCTCGTCCATTTGATCTATAAACTCGGTGGCACATGCGATGTCGCACGCCCGCATGCACTCCTCGCGCGTGGCGTCGTCGCGCCCCCACCGCAGGTTGTCGAGAATCGTGCCACTGAAAAGCACATTCTTCTGTAACACCATGGAGACCGCGTCGCGCAGCGTCTCGAGCGGGTAACGTCGCACGTCCTCGCCGCCCACGCGCACAGTGCCTTGAGTGGCGTCGTAGAGCCGCGCGATGAGCGTTGCCAGCGTACTCTTGCCGCAGCCCGTGGGACCCATCACGCCCACCATGGCTCCACTGTCGATGTGGAGGTTGATGTGGCTGATGGCCATCTCGGTGCCTTCTTTATTATAGGAGAAGCTCACGTCATCGAAGTCGACGCTGCCGTCGGCCACTTCGGGCACGGCTTCGTTTTCGGCAGGGTCGGTGATGTCGGCACGCTCGTCGAGCACCTCGGAGATGCGTCTCGCGCTGGCCGCACTCATGGTGAGCTGCACGAAAATCATCGAGAGCATCATGAGCGACATCATGATGGTCATCACATAGGCGAAGAGCGAAGTAAGCTCGCCCGGCGACATCTTATCGCTCACCACCAGATGGGCCCCAAACCACGAAATGGCGATGATGCAGCCATACACCACCAGCATCATCAGCGGGTGGTTCAACGCCTGTAGGCGCTCGGCACGCACGAAGAGGCCGAAAAGTTTCTCGACGGCATGGGCGAACTTGCGGTTCTCGTGCTCTTCACGCACGAAGGCCTTCACCACTCGTATGGCCGCCACGTTTTCCTGCACCACGCGGTTCACGTCGTCGTAGCGCTCAAACACCTGGCTAAACACCTTTACCGTCTTGCGGATGATGAAAAACAGCGACACACCCAAAATCACGAGCGCAACGACGAAAATCAAGCTCATCTCATCGTTGATAAACAGGCACATAAGCACGCTCGTTATCAGGTTCAACGGCGCACGCACGCTGATGCGGAGCAGCATCTGGAAGGCGTTCTGGAGGTTGCTCACGTCGGTCGTCATGCGCGTCACGAGGCCCGATGTGCTAAATTTGTCGATATTGGTGAACGAGAACGTCTGGATGTTTTGGAACATCGCCTCACGGAGGTTCGACGCGAAGCCCGTAGAGGCCAGCGCCGAGAAACGGCCCGCGAGGATGCCCATCAGGGTGCTCACCGCCGCCAGCAGCAGCATGAGTCCGCCGTAGCGGTAGATGGCCCCCATGTCGTGTCCCAGCACGCCCCGGTCGATAATCCAGGCCGTTACGTAGGGGATGAGCACGCCCATCACCACCTCGAACGCGGTGAACACAGGCGTGAGCAGCGTCGCCACCTTGAACCTTCCTATCTGACGAAAAAGAGTCTTAAACATTTATTTAGCGAAAGAGCATCCCCCAAAAACTAAAGACTACTGTTGCAGGAAAATGGCCACCATGAGCGCGATGAACGACAGCGACAGCAACACAATCATGAACACCAGGAAGCGCCGCATCGCCGGACTTCCCATCACCTCGTTGTAGTCGCGGGGAATGCCGTGGATGAGCGGCATGTTCATCCTGAACTTGTGCCCCTTGTCCTCTTTCTTGCCGGCAGAGGCCTCAGCGCCGTTGCCGTCACGTGCCGCGACTGCTGCGATGCCCGATTCGGTCGGGTCGCGCTGCTCGTTCACCACCAGCGACACACCGCAATAGGGACAAAACTTAAGGCCTTCCTGCGGCAAGCGGTGTCCGCAGTCGTGGCAGAAAAACGCCCCACCGGACTCGACAGGTGCGGCGGCAGGTCGTGGCGGCAGCAGCACGATGCCCTCGGGACGGAACTCGCGCAGGCACTGCGGACATACGACCACGCCCTGTGCCGTCGAAAGCTCCTCGAGGCTCATTTTTATAGCTTTAGCGCATTGCGGACACGTTAATTCCATCGTTGTTTCACTTAAGTTTTGTGGCTAACCGAGGGCAAAGATAAAAATAATTTGTAAGATTTTAAAACACTTATGCCAGAAAAATACTAACTTTGTCGTTTCAAACAAAAATCGACACGTTTTAGACTATGATAAAAGCCAACAATATCGTCAAGTGCTACGGCGACCTTAAAGTCCTCGACGGGGTCTCGGTGAGCATCGACAATGCCGAGGTCGTTGCCATCGTCGGAGCAAGCGGCGCGGGAAAAACTACGCTGCTGCAAATCCTCGGCACCATCGACCGCCCGCAGCAGGGCCAGGTGACCTACGACGGCGTCGATGTGCTCGCAATGCGTGAGCGCGACCTGGCGCGGTTCCGCAACGAACACATTGGCTTCGTGTTCCAGTTCCACCAGCTGCTGCCCGAGTTCACCATGCTCGAGAACGTAGCCATCCCTGCCCTCATCGGAGGAAAGAAACGCGCCGACGCCTACCGCCGCGCCACCGAGCTGCTCGAGTTCATGGGACTTGCCGACCGCCTCGACCACAAGCCGTCGCAGCTGAGCGGCGGCGAGTGCCAGCGCGTGGCCGTGGCGCGTGCCCTTGTGAACAAGCCGCGAGTGATTCTCGCCGACGAACCCAGCGGCAGCCTCGACACCGCCAACAAGCGCGACCTGCACCAGCTGTTCTTCAAGATTCGCGACGAGTTTGGCTCTACTTTCGTCATCGTCACGCACGACGAGGAGTTGGCCGCCGGCACCGACCGCATCATCCATCTGAAGGATGGCAAAATCGTCGGAAAATCCGTTTGATGAAATAGTCAAAATCAACGGAAATTCCGCCAAAATACGCAAAATTTATCAACACTAAAATACATCATTATGTCAAACGAAAAAAAGAACCAAAACCAAATCCAAATCGAGGTGCCCCAGGAAGAAATGCAGGGACGCTACGCCAACCTCGCCGTCATCGCGCACAGCCCTAATGAATTTGTGCTCGACTTCGTCTTCTTGTCGCCCGGCAACCCCAAGGCGCGCGTGCAGAGCCGCATCGTCATGACTCCCGAGAATGCCAAGCAGCTGGTATTCGCCCTGAAAGAGAACATGGACAAATATGAGATGAACTTCGGCGAAATCACCCTCAAGCGCAGGCGCACCAACGACGACATCATCGACTTCACGCAAGCCAAGGGACAAGCGTAATTGAGGCTTGAGCGCTTGAGGCTTGAGCGCTTGAGGCTTGAGCGATGAGCAATGAGCAGCATTCCTAATTCCTAATTCCTATTTCCTCATTCCTAATTCCTCATTC
>JAGCUP010000162.1 GCA_017962765.1 Muribaculaceae bacterium
AAATAGCTGGCTGCATAGGTGGCGGCAATCGACAGGATGGAGGTAATCCACACCAGCGAGGTGAGCGGTTTCTCGAAATCGAGGTCATCGGCATTGCTATAGCGAGCCTTGGAGATGGCGCCGTTGATGTAGTAGGAGACGACGCTCGCCACGACACCGAGGATACGCATCACGAAAATCCACACCAGCAGCGAAACTTGGTACTCGGCAGGCACAGCCAGCAGGATGAACGACACAAGGGCCACGCCGGTCACGCCGTAGGTTTCGAAGCCGTCGGCGGTCGGGCCAATGCTGTCGCCGGCGTTGTCACCGGTGCAGTCGGCAATCACACCCGGGTTGCGCGGGTCGTCCTCGCCAATCTTGAACACCACTTTCATCAGGTCGCTTCCGATGTCGGCAATCTTGGTGAAGATACCACCAGCGATGCGCAATGCGCTGGCGCCAAGGCTTTCACCAATGGCGAAACCGATAAAGCAGGCTCCAGCCAAGTCGCCCATGAAGAGCAAGATGACGAGCATCAGCACCAACTCAACGCAGATGAGCACGATACCGATGCTCATGCCAGCCGTCAATGGAATGTTGAGCAGGTCGAGCGGGCGGCGGCGCAGCGAAGCGAAAGCCATGCGCGAGTTGGCGTAGGTGTTCATGCGAACACCGAACCATGCCACGGCGTAGGAGCCAAGCACGCCAATCACGGTCCAGCCGAGGATTAAGGCGACTTCGCTCACAGCCATTTTGCTGAGCAGGCCGAAGTAGAGCACCACGGCGGCGCCGATGAAGAGGAACAGAATCCCAAGGAACTTGCCTTGCTGCTTGAGATAGGTGGAGCACGTCTTGAAAATCACGTCACCAATCTCGAGCATCGAGGCGTGGGATTTCAACTTCTTCACGCGCAGGAACTGCCAAAAACCGAAAAGAAGTCCCAAAACCACCACGGCGAAGCCCCAGTAGAGTACCGAAGCTTTGTCGCTGAAGTTTTCGGGCATCTTCAAGTCGGCTTCGCTTGCCAGCAATGTGGCGGGTAGCAAAAGCATTGAAAATGCGGTTAATAACTTTTTCATTTTTCCTTAATAGTTGTTAATGGTTTATGTTTTGTTATGTTGAATGTCGCAAATAAAGCGTTTGAAACCTCCAAAGTTACCACCTTTTGCCCAAATAACAAAATTTAACCACATTTTTTTGAATCTGTGGGCAAGTTAATCCCAATTTTCGATTACAGGTCGCGGAAGAGGCGCTGGGCGAACATGGTGAGGTATATGCGCCAGTTGCGCCAGATATGTCCACCGTCGTTCTCGTAGTACTCGTAGGGGTAGCCCTTGGCGTTGAGGTAACTGCGCAGCTGGTTGTTCATGTCCATCAGGAAGTCCTCTTTGCCTATGGCAATCCAGTAGAGTTTGGGCTTGGAGGCGAAGAGGCGGGCCATTTGCCCTTCGAAGTCAGCGTCGCCGGGCTTCATGCGGGCTGCTGCCGACATAAGTCCATAGTAGTCAAATGTTTCGGGGTATAGGCGTGAGATGCCGAATGTGTGGCCACCGCCCATCGAAAGTCCCGATACGGCGCGTGCTTCGCGTTCGGGAATGGTCTGGTAGTGGCTGTCCACAAAGCCTACGATGTCCATGAAGCTCTCCTCCATCGTGGCCTTGGCTCCCCGCTCGTTGAACGCGTTGCCGTCGGGGGTATACATTCCTTCGTGCCACCAGCCCGGGGCGGCGTTGCACGTGGGGTTGCCATTGGGCATCACCACAATCATGGGCACGGCCTTGCCTTCGGCAATCAGGTTGTCCATGATTTGGGAGGTGCGTCCCAGGTCGCCCCAGGCCGTCTCATCGCCGCCGTGACCGTGCAACAGATAGAGGACGGGGAAACGGCGCGTGCCGTCGTAGGCGGCGGGCAGATAGACCGTCATGCGTCGTTGCTGCCCGAGGGTGGGGCTGTCGTACCACACGCGGCTGAGCGTGCCGTGGGGCACATCGTTCACCTGGTACAGGTGTCCCTTGTCGTCCGTGTCTTTCGACACGATAAAGATATTGCTCAGCGTGGAGATGTCGCGGTTCACGTAACTGTTTCCCGGGTCGATGAACCGTTGGCCGTCCACGGTGAGGCTATATGAATACAGCTCGGGGTTGAGAGGCGGAGTCGTCACCGTCCACACGCCATCGGCGCCCTTCGTCATGGGCAGTGTGACGGCGTGGATTTCTTCAAAGTCGCCCGTGACGCTCACCTGCTGCGTCGCAGGGGCATAGAGGTTGAAAGTCACTGAGCCGTCGTCGTTAATCACGGGTGATTTCACCTTGGGGCGTTGCCCCAGTGCCTGTTGCGCGAAACTGCCCGCAACTACTGCGAGGCAGCCCATAAAAATCAAAAGTCGTTTCATGATTAAGTGATAAGTGTTGAGCGTTAAGTGTTAAGTGTTTTATGTGTGTGGCTGATTACCACGTCTCGTTCAGGTTTCTTAAATTCTGTTGTGCGGTCTCGTTCCCTTGACGTGCCGACTTTTGATACCACTCAACCGCTTGATTGTAATCCTTTTCGACCCCATTGCCTTTCTCGTAACAATAGCCTAGATTGCATTGCGAGTTGGCGTTGCCCTGTTCGGCAGCCTTGCGATACCAATACACCGCCTGGGTATAGTCTTGCTCGACCCCTCGGCCTTTATCATAGCAAACTCCCATGTTGTGTTGTCCTTGGGCATTGCCTTGCTCGGCCGCCTTGCGATACCAGTATAAGGCTTTGTCTAAATTCGTCTCGATGCCGAGCCCCCTTTCATAAGAGAATCCCACATCGACTTGCGCACCGTCATGGCCCTGGTCAGCTGCCCTACGGAACCAATAGGCGGCTTCGGTAAGGTCTTTCTCGACTCCGTTTCCGCTATAATACTTTCGCCCCAATTGATATTGGGCTTCGGGGTCAGTGGGATTATTGGGGTCTTCAGCCTCTTTGACTTCTTCAGATTCATCCGAAGAGTCATTATCGCTGTAGACATAGGTGGGTCGAGAATGGGTGGCAAAATAAATGGTGGTGCCGGCAAGGGCGGCTACGAGGACAGAGAGCGCGATGATGGTGGCAATAAGGCCTTTAGAGGACTTCTTGGGCGCTTGGCTTTGGCTCTCGACCGGTTGCGACGGCATTTGCGGCATTTGCGGTTGCGAGGCATCGTAGCCCATGGGAGGATAGATACCTCCCTGCTCCGGCATTTGCTGCATGCCCGATTGCGTAAAGGGCATCGTCGGCCCTTGCGACACTGGTGGTGTGATGGTGGGCACCATCGGCTCTTGCGGCACGGGTGGTGTGTTGGTAGGCACCATCGGCTCTTGCGGCACGGGTGGTGTGTTAGTGGGCTGTCCCATGATTGCGCACAGCTCAGGGATTTCGCTGGCTTTCACCCAGTTGGGTTGCCCTTGAAACCACACGAGAGCCTCAGGGTCGATACCGCTGAGCATAATGTCATTGAGGGAGAACGGTCCCTCCTGCTTGTCGTTGACACTAACGAATATTTCAGTATTCTTGTCCATAATTGTTAGATATTTAATACTTGGGGTGGGGTGGAGGGGGAGTGTGCGCTGAGGATGCGCAGGGGCTTGGGGTAGAGGTTGTTGGCGCGGTTGCCCAAGTTGTTGACGAAGCCCAAGGGGGTGCCTTTGAAGGCAAGCACAACGTGGCCGCGCGGGGCCTCAATGGAGAGGCTCTCGCCGCGCAGGAATGCGAGTGCCGTGGCGTAGTCCACTTCGAGCGTGGGGAAACCGTCGCGTTTTAGCGCTGTGGTGAGTGCGAGGGCGTGGGCCGGTGCAGTTTTGCGTCCTTTGGCCACCGCCATTTCCACGCCTATTGAAAGGGTGTGCACTTTGTTGGAAATTAAATCGATAAGTGCGCTCCACTCGCGTGGGATAGCGAATACGGCATCGCCCATGGTTCGCAGCGCGAAACGCTCGGAATCTTTGAGCCATTGTGTGGCCTCGGGGCACGATATGTTCTTGCCGCCGTTGCGCGATGAACGCGGGGAGCGGATGTCTCCCGCTGGTTTACGCAACACTGCCACGAAGAGTCCCTCGCCGCGTGTGCGGTGCGGGAAGAAGCGGTAGCAGGGGTACGGTGTGTCGATGCCGCTGGCGATGTTCCATTCTGTCGGCGTGTCGATTAATATAGGTTCTGCGTCAAAGTCGTTGACGAGTTGTTCGACGATTTCTTCGTTTTCGTGGCGGTTGAAGGTGCACGTGCTGTAGAGGAGCAGGCCACCAGGCTTGAGCGCCGGCCAAATGTCGGCGAGGATGGCGCGCTGGCGATTGGCGCATTGCTTAACAAGTTCTGACGACCACTGATGTGCGGCCTCCTCGTCTTTACGCATCATGCCCTCGCCGCTGCAAGGCACGTCGGCGGCTACCACGTCGAAGATGGGGCCGAGTGAGCCCAGCGTGGTGGGAGCGTCGCGCGTGACGGCAGTGCAGGGATTGCCCCATCGCGCCACGTTGTCGCGCAGCACGAGCGCGCGTTGCGGTACCACCTCGTTGGCCACGACGAGCGAGCCCTCGGGCAGCGCGTCAAGTGCCGTGGTGGTCTTTCCGCCTGGTGCTGCGCACAGGTCGAGATAGGCCACTGGCTCGTGCACGAGGCTCGTGATGACGTGGTGCAGGAACATTGACGAGGCGTCCTGAACATAGTAGCGTCCACCGTGAAAATGGGGGTCGAAAGTGAACGATGGATGACCTTCAAGGTAAGCGCCCAGTGGGCACCACGGCACATGCGGAGCCTCGGAGGGCAGCGTGCCGCCTTTGTGGCGGTTGAGACGCACGCTCACCGTGGGCTCGGTCTCGGCAAGGGCGGCCACGAGGTCGTGAGCCTCGTCTTCGGACATGAGCCCGTGGAGCGAGGCCACGAAATCGTCGTTGAGCCGCCTCAGTATCATTGTTTTATTGTGTGAGCAGGAGGTTATAAAGTGCGGTCACATCGGCACCGCTCACCACGCCGTCGTTGTTCACATCGGCGTTGCCGTCGGCTGTGGCATCATCGAGCAAGCAGTTGTAAAGTGCGGTCACGTCGGCGCCGCTCACCACACCGTCGCCGTTCACGTCGCCCGGGATATTGATTTCGAACATATCGCGGTAATAGAGGATGATATCGTCAAGATAGGTAGCCTTCGTTTTGCTGCCGCCACTCTGCGCGATGCGGAACATGACGGGTTCATTGAACGAAACCTGATGGATGATTTTCTTCGTCTCCTTGGCTTTGATGGTGGTTCTGCCATCGGGCACCGTGTTCCAGGTTTCGCCCAGGTCGGTGCTGTATTGCAGCAGGAAGGCGGCTTGGCTGCTGGAATTATTGCACACGGTGTAAGTGACACGATATATGTCGTAAGGTAGCGGGCTTGATGTCTCGATGCGGCTGGGCGCCACCATCTCTACGCCATGCTCGCCGTTGCACAGGTCGCTGCCTGGAGCCGTCACCTTACTGGCAGCAAACGTCCACTGGCAGAACTTTCCTTGTACGTGGTTCTCGTTGGTGGTCTCGCCCAAAGGCATTTCCTCGAAGTCTTCGATTAAACTCTTGGGGGGCTCGCTGTTCTCGATGGTGAACGAGACTACACCTCCGCTCATCGCGATGTTCGTCAGCGCAAAGTCATTGGCCTGCTGGTCCCAGGTGAGCAGGTTGGGGTTCCCGTTGTCGTTGCCATAGAGTGTGGTCACGTTTTTCGAGCCTGGGAACGGGTCGCTGTCGCTGTCGCCCGAGCCGTTTCCAGCCCTTACCAGCTGATAGTAGTTATGCCTGGGGTCGTTGTTGACTGAGTTGCTCCACCACACCATAGCGTTAGTCGAATCCATGCGTGCCACTATCATGCCGCTGCCGGGCAGATAGGCGTCCCACTTGTTGCTACGCTGTCGGTTCTCAAGCAGGAATTTCTCGTTTTCATTGGGTGTGAGCAGGATATAGCCTTGGTTGGAAGTGCCGAGGGCGGGCAGCGTATATTCGCCCGTTTCGGAGATGACGGTGGGCGTGGCGAAGCCAGTGGCATAGCGGTCGTATAGGCTGTAGCCTGCCGGGCACCGCGAGTAGTTGAGGTGTCCGCCTCCGCTCATGACATCCCATTTTCCGGGCACGTGGCTCTGCCCTCCGCCTTCTTCGTAGTCAGTGTCGTAGAGGTCAGGCAGGCCGAGGCAGTGACTGAACTCGTGGCAGATGGTACCGATGCCGTCGTGGGTATACCCGTAGTTTTCATCCTCCCAGCCGTAGAATTCCACCGAGCAGGCATAGCGAGCGGGCCACACGCCGTCGAGCGGCTCCACGCCTTCGCCCCAAAGGTAGTAGGCGTGGGGCCACAGATATTGGCTGTCGTTACCCGAATAGCTGGAGCCGAAGCCGGCGGCGATGAAATAAATGAGGTCGATAGCACCATCGTTGTCATTGTCGTACAAAGAGTAGTCGATTTGGTCATCGGCAAGCTTTACTACCTGCTTGAAGACTTCGGAGAAGCTGCCAGTGCTATCGTCTTGTCGGCAAGAGGCATCGACATCAATGGGGCCAACCACATCGAATTGCGGAGTGAACACGCCCATCGTGTTGTCGCTGAAATAGTCGCTCACGCTGCCCGTGAAATTACTGCCGAAGTAGGTCCAGCTCCCGTCCTCGTTTCTATAACCGTTGTAGTTCTTTTCGTTGAGTAACCGCGTGAAGAAGCTGTTGGCATCGCTGCGCGAGAACTTGCGGTCGTTGAAGTTGACGAGGATAACGAGCCCGCGGAACGAGCTCGGGTCGAAACTGCGCTCGGCGCGCATGCGTGTGTCGCGGCGCGAACGTGCCTGCTTGCTGCGCGTCACGCCCTGTTCGTCGGTGAGTCGCTTGCCCAAGGTGGCAAGCAATGCACGTTCGCCGGCGTCACGGCTGCCTTCGTCGTGTGCAATGGTGACGGTGGGCACGAGACGCCCGTTTTGTTTCTGCGCATAGACGAAATTCCCGTCAGCGTTGCGCATCACGGTATAACCGTCGCTCGTGGTGTTAAAGTGGTAAAACTCGTCGCCCACCAGCCTCACGGTCACTGTGCTGCCGTCGGCATTGTGGGCCACATAGGGCTCAGGGTGCGCCGGTTCGGCGGTAGCACCCAAGGCTAAAGCCAAGCCCAGAATGGTGAATAAAAATTTCTTCATTTCATTTAATATAATTAGGTGTTTTGATAATTCCGTAATTCTCACATTTTTCCTGGGTCGCACCAGTCGCCGTGGGCTTTGATGAGCTCCACGAGGCGGTCGATGGCCTGTTCTTGCGGGATGTTCTTCTCAATGCATTCCTTGCCCTTGTAGAGGCTGATGCGTCCCACGGCGGCCCCTACGTAGCCGTAGTCGGCGTCGGCCATCTCGCCGGGGCCATTGACGACGCATCCCATGACCCCAATCTTGAGGTGAGTGAGGTGGGCGGTGGCGGCTTTAACCTGTTGCACTGTGGTTTGCAGGTCAAACATGGTGCGCCCGCATGAGGGGCACGAGATAAACTCGGTGTGCGTGATGCGCTGACGCGCTGCTTGCAGGATGGTAAAAGCGGTGCCCACGACGATGTCAGGGCGCTGTTCCGGGGCATCGAGCCACACCCCGTCGGCGCGGCCGTTCATCACCACGGTGCCGAGGTCCACACCGGCTTTCACTTGAAGCCACTCCACGTCGCTTTCGGAATATATAGTGCGTGCCACGACGGGCAACTTGATGCCCAATGACTCCATTCGATGCACGTAGGCCTGTATGTCGCCCGGAATGTTGATGTGGTTGGAGAAAAGCACCACGACGATGTCATTGCGTTCGGCGAAAGGTATCAGCTGTTCGGGGGCACTCGTGGTGTTGACTCCCAACCATTTAATTGTTGCCGGACAGTTGAGGTCAAGGTCGTTGAGAGAGAACAGCGGGAACGTGTTTGGGGTACCCTCGTAGGACTGTGCGGGAACAATAAAACGATCCTTGTCGTTCAATGCCCCCACTAACGAAAAGTAGAAATCGGGTTGTGGAACGTCGCCCAAGTTATCGGGTGCGCACGATGACACCACGATGGGCACATGGCGGGCGCCCACTAGGCCGTCCACGGAGGTAGTGGTACGGCGCATGGGGCTAAGCGGTTCGTAGCCCGGGGCATAGCCGCCCTCGATGGGGGCATGACCCTCGCGTGCGGTTACATGTTCAACGAGTTTGCGCGCCACGGGAATTTCCAGTTCGGGGTCTTCGCTAAGTGAGACGCGTATGGTATCGCCAAGGCCTTCGCTAAGGAGCGTGCCAATACCCACGGCGCTCTTGACGCGCCCGTCTTCGCCAAATCCAGCCTCGGTAACCCCCAGATGGAGCGGGAAGTGCATATCTTCGCGGTCCATGGCATCGACGAGGCGGCGCACGGCTTCGACCATAACGACGACATTCGAGGCTTTCATGGAGATTACTATATTGGTAAAATTGACCTCCACTGCCACGCGCAAGAACTCCATCACACTCTCAACCATGCCGGCAGCCGTGTTGCCGTAGCGGCTCATGATGCGGTCGCTCAGCGAACCATGGTTCACGCCCAAGCGAACAGCCGTGCCGCGCTCGCGGCACAGTTCGAGGAAAGGCACCAACGTCTCGCGCAATTTGGTGAGCTCAAGGGCATATTCCTCGTCGGTATAGTCGAGGCGCTTGAACTGGCGCGCCGGGTCGACAAAGTTGCCAGGATTGATGCGCACCTTGTCGGTCACTTGAGCTGCCGCAATGGCCGCTCGCGGATTGAAATGGATGTCGGCCACCAAGGGTACGTCGCAGCCTTGCTCGATGAGCCTCTGCTTGATTTCCCCGATGCTTTGGGCCTCGCGCACGCCCTGGGCGGTGAGGCGCACGAGCTCTCCGCCTGCCTGGGCGATGCGCTGGCATTGGGCGGCGCTGGCCTCGATGTCATTGGTATTGGTGTTGGTCATTGACTGTACGCGGATGGGCGCGTTGCCGCCTATGGTCACGTTACCGGCGGTGGCGACGGTCGTCGTGCGCCGCTTATAATTGAAAGGCGAACTCTCTCTCATATCTATTATCTATAAATCTGAAATCTATAAATTGTGAACTCACCCAAACAGGCGCATGAGCAACGTCACACACAAAAAACCGTTGGCCCAGCCCGCAAGTACTTGGCCCAACGTGTGGCGTCGAAGCACCAAGCGAGCCGTGCCCACCATGCCGCACAGCAGCAGTGTGAACAGCAGTAACAGGAACCACGTGGCAGAGCTCACGACCTCAAGGTGCATGACCCGTAGGTTCCAAATGAGGGCGAGCACGCCGGCGATACCGGCAGAGTGGGCACTGATTTTCCACCACACGTTGACGAGCGTCGACACGGCGCACGCCAGTGCACCGCCACCCAGGAACATGACAAGCCACGAGGGCTCGTGCACGTAGGCCATGTAGCAGGCGGCACCCAGATAGCACAATGTCCCGAAGATGTAAGGGACGAGTCGTTCCTTGCGTCTGTCGAGGCGCTTGTTGTTGATGATGTTCAGGTTGTGGAGCACTGCAATAATCATCATGGGCAGCACACAGGTGATGCCCAACGTGATGAGCAATAGCTTGAAACGCTCGCCCACCGGTTTGAGGCACAGTGGCGATATCCACAGCATTAGGAACACGCCGTAGCTTGGCATGAGCAGCGGGCTGAGCACTGTGGAGAAGAACCTGGCCGCTTCGTGGGCCACACGAGCCTTTGACAATCGGGACATAGCTGTTAAGTTGACAAGTTGATAAGCGATTGGTTTTAAATATCAGGCAATTAATTTTTTATCCCTGAAGTTTTGCGGGCCCGTGCCGAGGGAAGTCCTAGTTCTTTGCGGTATTTACTCACGGTACGTCGCTCAATGTGAAAGCCCTCTGCGTTGAGGCGCTCGCACAATTGCTCGTCGGTGAGAGGGACCGTTTTATTTTCGGTGTCGATGATACGTTGCAGTGCGTCGCGCACCTTGATGGCCGTTGTTGATTCTCCGCTATCGTGTCCCAGTGCTTTGTGGAAGAAAAAGCGCAGCGGCTTGATGCCCCACGGCGTGTCGACATATTTGTTGCGGGTGGCGCGCGAGAGCACGCTCTCGTCCATGCCGGTGTCGGCTGCGATGTCTTTGAGGCCCATGGGTACGAGGCTTGTCTCGTCTCCAGTGATGAAATACTCCTTTTGCCGCTTGACGATGGCCAAGATGGTGGCCTGCAGTTTCTCTTGCCGCATCTTGAGCAGGTCGAGGTAATTGACCGCCTTATCGTGGTTCTCGCGGATGTAGGCGCCATCGCGCCGGGTTTGCTTATTGTCGATGCTTTGGGCCAATAGGCGCATCCCCTCCTCGAAACTCTGCGATACCTGCAGTTCGGGCACGCTGTTAAGCAAGTCAATGCTGGTGATACGTCCGTCCTCCACGGTCACCTCGAAGTCAGGTTTGATTTCCCGGCCACGGTCTTCGTCACGTCCGCCGCTGAAGGCGCTCGCCGGTTTGGGATTCAAGTGCTTGATGACGGCGATAGCCTCATCGAGGAGAACCTCGTCAATGTGCAGCAAGCGCGCGAGTTTCGCTTTCGGGGCGCCCTGTCGATATAGGTCGAAGTACTGGTCGACAAGAGTGTAGGCGGTGCGATTGGCCGCCTTGTTGCCCTTGAGACGCTCGATTTGGAGCAGCAGGCAGTCGTGCAGGTCTCGAGCGGCGACCCCAGCAGGGTCAAGTTCTCTCACCATGTCGATTACCTCTTCGACTTGAGGAGTATCAACAACGAGGTCGGCCTTAAAGGTGACGTCATCGGCAATACTGGACGCCGACCGCGTGAGATAGCCGCTGTCCTCGAGATTATCGACGATAAATTCGGCGATAATTTGCTGGGTGGGAGTCAGGTCCTCGTTCTCGCGCAGTTGTGACAAAAGGAAGTCGCTGAAACTCTGCTCGGCGGCGATGGGTGCTCGGTAGTCACTGTCGTCGGCACTGCGGTTGCTGATGCGCAGGCGGTAGGGTGGGATATCGTCCTCGCTGCCATAGTCGCCGTCCTGAATTTGCTCGGCGGTTTCGGTGAACTGCTCACCGTCTTCGGTCTTGTTTTGCTCTGCGGCCAGCGTGTCCTCGGCGAGCTCGAGTGCAGGGTTAGCCTCGAGCTCTTTGAGTGCGTCGTCACGCATCTCGGTGTCGGTCATCTCGAGCTTGGGCATGAGACTGAGCATGAGCGGCGACTGCGTGATCGTCGTCTTGGTCACCTGTGTGATTATTTGCGACATGGCGGGACGGGGTGGGAGGACTGTCTATTTCACGGGAATCTTGTCGATGCGTTTCTGGTGGCGGCCACCTTCAAATGGCGTCGTGAGGAAGGCTTCCACCATCGTCAGGGCTTCCTCATTGCTGATGAAGCGGCCGGGCAGAGCCAGTACGTTGGCGTTGTTATGTTGCCGGGCTAGACGGGCTACCTCAGGAATCCAGCACAGCGCCGAACGGATGCCCTGATGCTTATTGAGCGTGATGTTGATGCCCTCGCCGCTGCCGCACACCGCGATGCCAGGGTAGCACTCGCCGCTCTCCACGGCCTCGGCACACGGGTGTGCGAAGTCGGGATAGTCGCAGCTGTCGCTGGTGTAGGTGCCGAAATCCTTATAAGGGATGCCTCGCTGCTCAAGGTAGGCGATGATGGCACGTTTCGTGGGCAGACCGGCGTGGTCGCTACACAGCGCCACGGGCAATTCGGGATTCAAAATAGAATACATAGTTTTTCTTATATTATATAATGTGTAATAATAATCAGGCACAAAGATAGTGAAAATAGTCGAAAATGACCCCAAATTACCGAAAAATCAGCCTTGCGACGAGAAATCAATTTTGTTAAGATTTATTAACATTTGGGAATTGAGGATATTTTTCCATATTTAAATTACAGATAAACAGTAATGTAATGATTTGTAAATTGTAAAAATATCTTAAAAATATGTTTTACAACATTTTTTCGCGAAAAAAAAAATTGTAAAATAATTTGCATGTAAAAAAAATGGAGTAATTTTGCAGCGATTTACGAAATAACGTATTTTTAATTGTTTTAAATTTAAATTGATTAAGAAAATGAAAAAGTTAGTTTTATTACTTGCTGTTGTGTTCAGCCTGGGTATGATTTCTTGCGAAGGTACTGCTACCGCTAGCGGTAACGACACCACTGCTACTGCTGACAGCCAGAAGGTTGAGAATGTTGTTGATAGCGCTAAGGCTGCTGTTGACACTGCTGCCAACGCTGCTGTGGACGCTGCCAAGAAGACTGCCGACGTTGTTGAGGGTGCCGTTGAAGGTGCCGTCGAGGGCGCACAGGAAGCTGCTCAGAAATAAGCAATCTCCAGTAACACAACTCAAAGAGTTTGAAGCTGTTCCACTAGGTGGAGCAGCTTTTTTTTCGTGACTGTGGCCAACTTAGCATTCCGATGAATATGCAACAATGTAGATAAAACGCTTACCTCCACGAGCGCTTTCGCCTCAGGTTGCCGCATTACACACATACAAGACATTACTGGCGTGTGTTCACTATGCATATACAGGACATATTTTTTGTGACCTTTGGCGTTTTTATTTTAAGGATTGCCGAAATTTTTGTAAATTTGCACCGCATATTGTCGGTTCTTTGTTCCGTTGTGGCAAAGTGTGCTGAATATCAATTAGTTTAATTGTTTTTAGGCACTTTCTTCAATGGCTACCGATGCGAGTAAATTATTTTGTGGAACAAAAAAAGAAAAAAATGAACATCGAAGATTTTATGGAGAATTTCGCCGACCAGTTCGACGATACCGACCCCAGTGAAATTAGTGCAGAAACAAACTTCCGCGACCTTGAGGAGTGGTCGAGCATGATAGGCCTTTCGTTGCTCAACATGAGCGAGAAGAAATATGGCGTCAAGCTCACCTTCGACGAGTTGCGCGCAGCAAAGACGGTCCAGGAACTTTTTGACGTAATCGCAAGCAAGCAAGGGTGATGGAGCATCCTTTTGTTATCGATGGCAAGGCGATACTCGTTACGGGTGCCGCCTCGGGTATAGGACGCGCTACGGCGCTGTTATGTGCCAAGATGGGCGCACAAGTCACTATTACAGACCTCAACGAGGAGGCGTTGCGTGACACGTTCAACAACCTTGCCGGTGAGGGCCATGCAATGGTCGTCGCCAACCTTACCAACGATGAAGACCTACAGCGCCTGATTGACGGGCTTCCCAAGCTCGACGGCGTGGTGTGTAATGCAGGCATCATCAAGACGTTGCTCGTACAGTTTGCCGAGAAGGCCGACATCGAGCGCATCTTCGACATCAACACTGTGGCCCCCATGTATTTGACCAAATTGCTTCTTGAGAACAAGCGGTTGAAGAAGGAGGCCTCAATAGTATTCACCTCGTCGATGGGCGGCGTGTATAATGGAGCTATTGGCAATGGCCTCTACGGTGCCTCGAAGGCGGCCCTTAACGGCTTCGTCAAGTCGCTGGCGCTCGAGGTGGCTTCTCGTGGAATCCGCGTGAACACCGTTAATCCGGGTATCACCGAGACAAATATTTATAATAACACGTCGATTACGCCCGAACAACTCGAGCAGGAAAAGGCGCACTATCCGTTGCGTCGCTTTGGTAAGCCCGAAGAGATAGCTAATGCTATAGTCTTCCTGTTGAGCGATGCTTCGAAGTGGATGACGGGCAGCTCGTTGCTTATCGACGGCGGCTGCTCGCTCGTGTAAGGTTAAGTAATTAGTTTACAGTCTCATTTAATGAAGATGAACACTTATAAAGAATCACTCATCGACGGGTTGGAGCGTCTGCTCGCCGACCCCAAGGTGTTCCTGCTGGGCGAGGATGTTGAGGACCCCTATGGTGGCGCTTATACCATCACCAAAGGGATGTCGACTCGCATGCCAGGCAAGGTTCTCAACACGCCCATGTCGGAGCAAGGCTTCACGGGCCTGGGCGTAGGTATGGCTCTTGCCGGTTACAAACCTATTGTCGAAATCATGTTCGGCGACTTCTCCACGCTCATCATGGACCAAATCCTGAACCACGCCTCAAAGTTCGTCGAGGGCTTTGAAAAGCGTCTCCACCTTGTGGTGCGCGACCCCATGGGCGGCTACCGCGGCTACGGCGCTACTCATTCGCAGTCGCTCGAGAAACTGTATGTGGGCCTGCCCCACATCGCGGTCATCACGCCCAGTGTGCTCCACGCTCCGGGCGAGCTGCTTGTCAAGTCGATGGAGCTTGGCGTGCCGGTGATTTTTGCCGAGAACAAGCTTGACTACACCCGCAAGATGTTTGCGGCCGAGAAAATTGCCGAGGCCTTCGAGATCAAGTACCACGGTGGTGACTTCCCCGTGGCCGAGGCCGGCTTCCCGGGCGAGGAGCCCGAAGTGACGCTCATCGGCTACGGTGGCTTAGTGCATCCGTTGCTCCAGATGATGTATGACCTCTATATGGAGGAGGAAGTGGCGGTGAGATTGCTCGACGTGTCGAGCCTGTCGCCCATGGACTTCGACTTGCTCTATTCGCTGGTCAAGGACGACGCGAAAGTGCTCACCATTGAGGAGGGCCACGTGCCTTTTGGCATTGGCGACGCCATCATCTCGAACCTGGCGCAGCGCGGCATGCGTTGCCAGTTCCGCTCGGTGGGTGCCAAACAGCACATCATCGGCACCTCGAAAGAGGCCGAGGCGCTCGCACTTCCCCAAATTGACGACATCAAGGAACTCATTTTAAACTGGTAAGAAGGCGATGGATAACAAGGAAATACTCTATAAAATGCTGCTCATCCGCCGGATGGAGCAAAAAATTGAATCGCTCTTCTCGCAAGGGCTCTTGCGCGGTACTACCCACTGTTGCATAGGTGAGGAAGCCGTGCCCGTGGCCCTGAGCGTCTTGATTGACATGGATAAGGACTATCTGTGCAGCGGACACCGCGCCCACGGCCTCTCGATGATGATGACTGGCAAGCCCGAAACCCTGCTGGGCGAAATCATGGGAAAGCCCTACGGAATGGCCAAGGGTCTGGGCGGCAGCCAGCATGTCTATTATAAGAACTACTTCACCAATGGCATCACAGGCGGTATGGCGCCCGTGACGGTAGGCATCGCCTTCGCCCTCAAGCACGACGGCGGTGACGCCATCGCTACTGTGGTCTTCGGTGACGGTGCCATGAACGAGGGTTATGTGCTCGAGAGCTTCAACATGGCGCAGTCCATGGGCCTTCCCGTGCTCTTCATTTTGGAGAACAACGGTTACGCCATGAGTACACCCATTGAGACGGTGAACCCTTATACCGTGTTTGAAGACCGCGTCAAGGGCTTTGCGTTGCCTTACCAGCGCGTGGAGGCCAGTGACTTCGACAACCTTTTCGCCGTCCTCAAGGACGCCGTCGAAAAGGTGCGCACTGAGCGCACGCCCCAGTTTGTCGAGGTGATGACGCACCGCTTCTGTGGCCACTCGAAAAGCGATAAGCGTGCCTACATTCCACAGGAGCGAGACGACTACTGGCACGAGCACGACTGCGTCAAGGGTGTGGCCGCCAAGCTCACGCCCGCCGAGGTCGAGGCCATTGAGGCCGAAGTAGCACAGCGCGTTGAGGAAGTGTATCAATATTGCGTAACTCACTGATAAGTAAAAAACAACAATGACCGACTTGATTATTATCGGGGCTGGACCCGGAGGATATGAGACTGCCATCGAGGCGGCACATCGTGGAATGACGGTGACGCTCATCAACGACGGACCCTTGGGAGGCGTGTGCCTCAACGAGGGCTGTATTCCCACCAAGACGTTCTGCCATCACGCCGGCATCACGCCCTTCGGCGAGGCCGCCGAGCGAAAGGCAGCTGTTGTCGAACAGCTGCGCAACGGCGTGGCCTATCTGCTCAACAATGAGCGCATCACCCTCGTCGAGGGACACGCTGCCTTCAAGGACGCTGCCACTGTGGTCGTGGGCGACGAGGAATACCAGGCCCGCGACATCATCATTGCCACCGGCTCACGCGCCGCGCGATTGCCCATTGCGGGCGTCGACCTGCCGCTGGTGCTCGATTCGACCGACGTGCTCGCCCTCAGCGAGTTACCTGCTACGGTGTGCGTCATTGGCGGCGGTGTGATAGGCCTTGAGATGGCTTCGTACTTACATCGTTTCGGCTGCCAGGTGACCGTGCTCGAGTATGCGCCGCAGGTGCTGCCGGCTTTCGATGCCGAAGTGTCGAAACGCCTCAAGATGATGCTCTCTCGCCAGGGCATCAAAATTGAGACCGACGCACAGGTAACTGCAGTCAATGAGGAAGGTGTCGTCACCTACATCAACAAGAAAGGCAAGACCTTAGAGGTTGTTGCTGAAAAGGTGCTCATGGCTGTGGGACGCGCACCACGTACCGAAGGGCTTAACCTTGAGGCCGCCGGCATTGACTATGGTCGCAAGGGAATCGTGGTCGATGAGAACATGGCCACCACGGCATCCCACGTCTATGCCATTGGCGACGTGAACGGCAAGATGATGCTGGCTCATGTGGCTTCGTTCCAAGGCGTTAGGGCCCTGAACCATATTCAAGGAAAGGCCGATAAGATTCGTTTTGACCTTGTGCCTGCCGCCGTCTTTACTACGCCCGAAGTAGCCACCGTGGGACGCACCGAAGCACAATGCGATGACGAGGAGCTCGACTACAGCGTGAGCAAGGCGCTCTATGGTGCCAACGGCAAGGCTGTGGCGATGGATGCCACCGACGGATTCTGCAAACTGCTCGTCGACAATGCCACTGGCCAATTGCTGGGCTGCCACATCATAGGTGCTCATAGCAGCGACATCATCCATGAGGTGACGGCATTGATGAACCTGGGTGCTACCGTTGAACAGGCCCGCGACATCATCCACGCTCACCCCACGCTCAGCGAGGTGTTCCAAATGGCACTTCATTCAATTAGGAATTAATCTCCATCACATAACATTTATCTCATGGAATTTAAAGATTTGATTATCCCCACTATCAATGTCAACGACACGAAGGTGACCATCAGCGACATTCAGAAAGAAAATCTCGAGTTTATCGAAGAGGACGAGATGCTTTATTGCGTCGAGACCTCTAAAGCTACCGAGGAATATTACCCACACTATGCCGGATACGTAGTCCTCTTTATCGAGGATATGGACGAGGTAGAAGTGGGCAAGAGTGCCGGCATGATTTTCAAGAGCCTCGACGAAGCAAAGGCCAAGAACGAAGAAGTCCTTGCCCAAAAGGAGAAGGCCAAGAAGTTGGCTTCAGTCAACGCCTCGAAGAAGGCGATCGCCTATGCCGAGCAAATGGGCGTCGACATCACCCTCATTAAGAAGGACGGCATCATCAAAACCCAAGATATTGACGAATTTATCAAGAATAACAAGTGATGTAAATTATAGTTTCGCTAACTGCTTGTTAAAATCAAAGGAAAACAATGAATATCAGTACTATTAAAGGCGTTAGAATGGAAGCTATCGCAGCTTGCGTGCCCGCCAATAAGGTGGATAACCTCGAGTTTGCGAAGGCTCATTTCGAGGAGGATATGGAGGCTACGCTCAAGGCTTTGGGCGTGGTGGAACGCCATGTTGCCGTCAAGAAGGAAACGACATCGATGGACATGTGTGTGGCTGCTGCCGAGGAACTCTTCAACAAGACGGGTATCTCGCGCGACGATATCGGTGCCGTGATTTTTGTCACCCTTACCCCCGATTGTCTCATGCCCAACAACTCCACCTATGCGCAGCACCTGTTAGGCCTGCGTCAGGATGTGGCAACCCTCGATATCAACCACGCGTGTCCAGGTTACGTCTTCGGATTGTGGAACGCTGCGCTCATCGCCCGCAACTTGCAGAAGAAAGTGTTGCTGCTCGACGGTGACATTAATACGAAATATGTCTCGCCCTGGGATAAGTCGACGGCACTCCTCTTCGGAGATGCCGGAACCGCTACTGTGGTCACTCCTGACGACACGGCTCCCGATTGGCACTTCACTTTCATGAGCGACGGCAGCAACCGTGAGGCTATCATGGTACGTCTGGGCATGCGCTATCCCGTCAAGGAAGAGTATCTCCAAATGAAGGAATGGGAAGATGGCGGCAAGCGTCGTTTCATCGACATGCAAATGGACGGGCGTGCCGTCTTTGACTATGTGGTCGATGTGGTGCCCGAAATCGCCAATGCCTTCATGGATGAGCTTGAGACGGCTGGTGAGGAGTATGACAAACTGGTGCTCCACCAGGCTAACCACTTTATGCTCAAGAAACTGGCTAAGGCTGTTGGTTTCAGCCACAAGACACAAATGCCTGTGTGCATGAACAAGTATGGCAATACGAGTTCGGTGTCTATTCCGCTCACCATTGCTTCGGAGCTCGCCGAGCCCGTCGACAAGGTGTTCGTTATCGGCATGGGGGCTGGTTTGGCCTCGGGTATCGCCGATATCTCGCTTTCGGGCCTCAAAAACTGCGGTGTCATTGAGAAAGACCTGTAAGCCATGCAGTTTGTCGTAAAAAAGACAACCGAGCTTACCGAGGAGCAAAAGCTGAGTATGCACAAGCTCTTCGAGGAGGTTTACGGGAAAGAGCGTGCCCTTGACGCGTTCGAGCGCCAATATACGCAGAATTGCGAGGGTTACTCTTACCACACCATCGCCGAGGTGGAGGGTGAGATAGTGGCCTCCAATACCATGGTGCCCTCTCGCTACTTCGTGAACGGTGAGTTGCGTCGCTTCGTCAACAGCATCGATACCATGGTGGCCAAAGGTCATCGCGGCATAGAGAATTTCTACGATATGATTAAGACCTCATTCGGTGATGCTGCCGAGCGAGGCTACGATGCAGTTTACGGCGCCCCCAACGACAACTCCTACGAACTGTTTACCAAGCTCGGCTTCATGAGCGATGTGGGCAAACTCGACGTCTATTGCTTGCCTTACCGTGTGGGCGGTGTGAAGTGGAAATTGAAATTGCTTAACCCCTGCTCTATGCTCTTCAGCCGACTCTGGGCGTGGACCAGTTCGCTCTTTGCCTCGAAGCGCGTTACCCACTTCCACATCGAGAAGGATGCCGAGAGCTACAACGCTACCCGCTATAAGCGCCTTGATGGAAACTATGTGCTGGCGCAGGCAGGTACCACCACGTTCGCCTACAAGGTGATGGAGCACGAGGGCGTGCGCACGGCCTTCATCATTGACGTCTTCGACAAGTCGCCCAAGAACTTTTGCAAGGCCGTCTCCCACCTGCTCAAGCATGAAAGCAAGAACTTCGACTTAATTCTCTATGTGGGCCACCTGCCGTTTGGCTGCACAGGCCTCGTCAAACTTCCGGCCAAATACGCCCCCAAGGAATTCAACTTCACCGCTGGTGTCTTCAATAAGGACACCATTAATAAAAAGGAACTCCTCAATCTCGACAACTGGGACGTCAATCTCGCCTCCTACGACTTGATATAAATCCTCTCGCCGACTTGTTTCAGCGAGACAAGTCTCGCCACTCTATCAGAAGAGTGAATGGCTAATTAGCTATTACAATACCGCCCACCGTTTTTGGCAAAGTGCCGTAACGGTGGGCGGTATTGTAGCTTATCGTGGCTGTCAGCGTTTTCGGTTTCGGACCGACCGGGAGGCATTGTTGCTTGAGCTGCTGCTCGAGCCACTTTGCTTTTTGGCCTTTGTCTTGTTTTTCTTGTTCTTTTTATTTTTGTTGTTCTTGTTGTCGTCTTCCTGGGCCTCGGCGCGTTTGCTCTTGGCGCGGGCACTCTTGTCGGCCTTTTTGTCGTTCTTGTCGTCGGCGTTGCCCTCTTCGTCAAGTTCCTCGCCGTTAAGCTCGGCCTCGGCGCGTTTCTTGGCCTCGGCTTGTGCGAGCATTTCTTCGCGAGAAGGCACCCACAGGTTCTTGTCGAACGAGCGCAGGCGTTGCTCGATAGAGTCTTGGGCGTGCTTGAGGGCTTCCTCTTCGGGGTAGAGCTCCATGAGTGACTTGTTCTGCAGGTTCTTCACCTTGTAGATATCTCCCTCGTACATGTTGAGCTTGAAGAAATCGTCGAGGTTATAGCGCGGCAGGTTGTTGTCGTCGTCGGTGAAGACGAACTGGTTAGCCAGGTAGGGACGGATGTCGTTAAGCTTGACCCAGAACATGGGGTAGCGGATGGGTTCGCCGCCGTAGTCGTCCTGGCGGTGCATGACGGGGCACAAAGCCTCGACACGGGCCTTCATAGCGTTGGCGCGTGTGTCAAACTCCCACTTCTCGATGATGTAGTAGCTCAGAATCTCGTTACCCGGGATATCGGCATCCTCGATGGTGTAGATGCGGTGTTTCTCGCTGCTGCCCTTGGCCTCGCTGTAGAGGACATGGAAACGGTCGAGCATCTCCTGCACGCTGATTTTATACTGGTCGGTGAACATCTCGCGTCCGTCGAGGTATTCGTAGGCCTCGATTTGTCCGTTGGCGAGCAGGCGCATGATGATGTAGAACATGTTTTGTCCGTCCTCGTTGGGCTCCTCGGGGTAGTAGAGTGCCGCGTTCTTGCCCTTGTTGAGGTCGAGCGAGCGGTAGACGACTTTCATCCACTGCAGGTCGGCATCGTGGGGCTCGCGCACCTCGTAGAAAGACTGTTGGCGGTCGCTCACGACGACACCTTTCTCATCTTTCTTGTTGCGGTCGTTGTCGCCGTTACGCTTCACCACTTGCGCGCTGGCGGCGGTGGCCATAAGCGCACAGATGCAAGCGAGTGTGATATGCTGTATTAACTTCATAATCAAAATTATATGATTAAAACATTAAAATTCGCAGAATAATGAGTTAGTTGACGATAACCTCCATGGGGGCGATGTCGCGCGTGATGCCATCGGGACCCGTGGCCTTGATGCGCGTGATAAAGAAGCGTTTGCCGCGTGCCAGTTGCTTGAACTTGGAAATCTGGCGTTCGCTGAAGCGTGACCCGTTCGAAACCTCGGGGATTGCGTTACCCATTTGGTCGAAGAACACGGTCTCGAAGCTCAGCACGCGGTAGTCGATGTTGAGCAGGTCGTCGTCGATGGCCGCATCCACGCCGCCGGCTGCCAGTAGCAGGGCCGTGGAGAAGCCACGCCCGCCCTTGTAGCGGCTGGGACTGCCATCGGTGCCTTTGTAGGTGATGAAGGGCATGGGGTCGGGCAACTTGCGCACGCGGAAACTGGTGGAGCCCACGTTGGTGCGCTGTCCGTCCATTTCGGCGGTGACGGTGATTTCGCAGGTGGCGCCCACTTGAGTGGGGTGAGCCACCCAGTGGTCACCGCTCTTGACGAGCGAGCCGTTGGTCATCGAGGCACTGATAGAGCCCTCGGGCACACCGGGCACGGCGATTGAGACGGGGTTGTCGATACCGGCATAGAACACGTTCATCATCGTGGCGCTCACGGTGGCCAAGGGGTCGATGACGGTATAGGACGATTGGAACTCGCGCTTGGTGATTGAGCCGTCGCGTCCCACGACCTCAATCCAGCCCTTATAGTCGAAGGTGCCCGAGCTGCCGGTGCCCACTTCATAGAGGCCGTGGTCGTTGTTAAGGCGTTGTCCGTTCACATATACGATGGGCCGTTGCGTGGTATCGACGGCGGCCAGCACGATGTTGGCCGAATATTTGGTGCCACGCATCACGACGCGCGACTGCGGCACGACGAAAGCGTTGACGAGGTTAACGCGCAGGTCGCCTAAGTCGATGTTGACGAGCAACTGGTTGAGGACCTCACCCTCGGCGTAGCGGATATCGTTCTGCAGTTTGCTGAGCAGGGTGATGGCAGCTACGCAGGGCATATTTTCGAACATCGATTCTTCCCAGCTCTTTTGCGACATTTCGCCACGCGAACTGAAGGGCTGTGTTGACAGGGCCTGTTCGATGTTTGCTTTCTTGTCGGGATCATCGATTTTGCCGGCGACAAACGCACGGTAAGCATCGATTTTCATGCGCAGGGCCTTTCCTTGGTTGCCTGTGGGAGGCAGCATGATGTTGGCGGCTGCGTCGAGGTTGTCCTTAGCGTGGATGTTCCTCACGTCGCCCTCGGGTCCATCGGCTTCCCTGACGATGTGTAGCTTGAGGGTGTCGATATAGTTATAAAGACTGTCGGTACGGGCATGCACCTCATTGGCGATGTCGAGCCAGAACTTGCCCTTTTGCGGGTTCTCATTGTTGAAGGCGATGAGTTGCGCCATGAGAGCCTGGTTGCGCGCGGTAATGGTGCGGTTTGAGCGCGAGAGTCCGTCCTCTACTTGGCTGAAACCGTTGAGCACATCGTTCGACACGTTAAGGGCGAGCATGGCCGTCAAGACGATATACATAAGGTTTATCATCTTTTGTCGCGGTGACATGCGACCGACGGTCTGATTTCTTGCTGTTGCCATTAATTATGGAGTGGAGAGGTGTTGGGTGATGTCGTAAGTTTTAAATTTGGTCGTCGCTCGAGGGGATGTCGCCAGCCATGCCCATGCCGCCCATGGGACGGTACATGTTCACGGTCATGGCCTTGATCATCTTCTCATATACGCTGTTAAGCTGCTTCATGTAGCGTGCCATCTTCTCGGTCTCATCGCAGTAGTTGGCGCTTTCGGCGGCGCTCTTCTCGTACATGTCTCGGATATCCTTCATCGAGCGGTTCACGCGGTCAATGCTATCGAGCTGCGACGAGATGCTCTTGAGCTGGATCTCGTAGATGGTGTTCAAGCCGCCGATGTTGCGGTTCAGGGCCTCCATTTGGTCTACGTAGCCGGTCGAGCTGGCTTGGATGGTCTCGCTGTTGCCGGTGATAGCCTGATAGCTGCTCAGCAGGGTCTCGCTCACATTGTTCAGGGCCTGCGTGGTTTCGCTCAGGCGCTGCATCTGGTCGCTGATTGAGGCCATCTGGCTAAGATACTGCTGGGTGGCGTCGGTGAGTTCGGCCATGCGTGCGAGCTGGTCGCTTGCGGCGCTCATCTTGGCGATGCTCTCGCTCAGTGACATGGTGTCCTCGGGGCTCAGGTTGATGCCCTGGGGAAGCCCCACGGCAGCAGCCGCTTGGGGGCCGGTAAGCGAGAAGCCCTCTTCCTGTTGGCCTTGGCCTTCGAGGCTGTAGCCTTCCTCGGTGCCCTCTCCGCCGGCGTTCATGCCTCCAGCGATAACTATACCGCTTCCGCTGGTGAAGTCGGGTCGGTCTTCGGGGTCTCCCGAGCTCAGCACGGGGAACACTTGTTCCCATCGATATTCATGCTCGGGTCGGTCGAATGCGGTGAGCAAGAACATGAGAACCTCGGTGCCCATACCTATGGTGAGCAGCGTATTACCGCCAGTGAGGTGCAGGATTTTGAATAGTGCACCCAAGATGACGACTGCGGCGCCTATACTGTAGGCAAAGTTGAAGAAACGTTGCCCTTTTTCTCCCGAGAGCATACGCTCGACAAAATTCTTATATCTTTTGATTTTTCCCATTGTTGCTGAGCTGGTGTTATTGTTTTTTACGTTTAGTGTTGGTAAGGCCTACCTTGGTGCGCACGCAACGGAACCCGATATAGGAGCGTTGCTCGTTTTGGTATTCCCACATGCGCAGGTCGCTGCGGATGTTGTGGGCCACGTCTTTCCAAGAGCCACCGCGCACGATTTTTCGCGACATCTTATAGGGGTCTTCCTTGGCCACGTTGTAACGGTACTCGGGGTTGAGGTCGTTGGTCATGCGGTCGATGCTCTCGGTATAGGCCGTCGAGGTCCATTCGCTCACGTTACCGGCCATGTCGTAGAGGCCGAATTCGTTGGGCTCATAGACGCCCACAGGCGAGCTGATGATATTACCATCCTTGACATAGTTGCCCTCCATGGGCTTGAAGTTGGCATAGAAGCAACCGTCGTCCTCGGTGAGCGGCATGTCGCCGTCCCACGGGTAGCGGTTCTTGTCGAAGCCGGCGCGTGCTGCAAATTCCCACTCGGCCTCGGTAGGCAGGCGGTAGGGCTCAATATAGATGCCGTCGCGGCCCAGCGACTTGCGCAGGAATTCGGTGCGCCAGTGGCAGAAGGCATTGGCTTGTTCCCAGCTTACTCCCACCACGGGGTGGTTGTTATAGTTGCCATTGGCGAAATACATTCGCACATAGGGCTCGTTGTAGCTGTTCTCAAAGTCGTTGACCCAACAGGTGGTGTCGGGGAAGATGTTGACAATGTAGGTGTTGACGAAGTCGAACTCGCTCTGCAACGGCCGCGTGATGGTCTGGCGCACGATGCGTCCCTCGTCGTCGATATAGGCGGTGTCCTTGTTGATGATGGGCACCTCGGTGGGCACGGCGTGGTCGGTGTTATAGTCGCGGCGGGTGGGGTCGAAGCGGTTTTTGCGCTTAGCGGCCTCGGTGAGGTTATAGACCTCGTAGCGATAGTTCATCTGGGTGTGGTCGAGCTCCTTCTTGCCGGTGATGGGGTTGATGCGGTACACGCTCTCGATTGCGCGCTCCTCGTCCTCGCTGGGGTTTTTCCAGGGGATGTTGCGGCTCCAGTCGAGGTGGGGCGTGACGGGGTTACCGTCCTTGTCCTCCTCAATCTTGAACTCCTCGTTGCCGCCGTAGGACGGGTCGGCGAGTCGTTCGCGAATGATGCTGTCGCGAACCCAATAGACGAATTGTTTGTACTTGCTGTTGGTGATTTCGGTCTCATCCATCCAGAAGGCGTCGACACTGATGCCGCGCGCCGTCGAATCGATGCCCCATAACGAGTCGCGCTCGCCAGGACCTGCTTTCATCGAGCCGCAATCGACGAGTACCATACCGTAGGGGGTTGGTTCGCTGAACGAGGTCGACCCCACGCCGGTGACTTCGCCTCCGGTGCTGTGGATGCGGCGTATTCCGCTGCACGATGCCAGAATGGCGGCTACATATAAAATCAATAAAAGTTTCTTCATATCTATGTTAAGAATGAGTGAATTCCTAATTATATATTAATGTGTCGCGAGCATCACATGATGCGAATGCTGCGGTGTTTGTTCTTGTTTTTCTCGCCCATGTCGAGCTTGATGTTATATGTGACGAAAAGCTCGTGGCTGCCCTTGGTGGCCTTGTTGATGGCGCTCATGGGGTATTCATAGGCGTATCCGACAAAAAAGTTCTTAAGCTCGGCGCCAAGCATTGCCACGATGGCATCGTTGTAGCGGTAGGCGACACCGCCGCTCAGGAACTTGTTGTACCTTACGCGGGCAGTCACCTCGGCTTGATAGAACTGGAAGTCGGTTTTGACAAAGAACGAGGGTTGCAATTCAAATAACGTGTTTTTAATAGGAATATTGCAGCCGCCGGCTAAATAATAGGCGCGGCCGGCCTCAAATTCGTAGATGTCCTCCTCGTTGCCCTCGGTTTTTAGCGATACCGTGGGCTGGTTGATGTGGGTTACCGAGGCGCCCACCCACCACTTCTTGTGGGAGAAATAGATGCCGGCACCCAAGTCAAAGGCGTTGCCCGTCACGTCGGTCTGAGGAATGGCGTCGTCGGCGCTCGTGTGGGCATCATCGGTTTCGGGCATCTCGATTCTGGAGCCCTTGAAGGTCTCGTTGAGCAGTCCGGCCTGCACACCCACGCTGAGCGTGCCGCCTAGCATGTTCTTCTTCCACGACAGTTGTCCTACGCCGGTGAACGAGCGGTAGAGACCCATGCTTTCCGACTCGACGTTGAGGCCCACGCCCCAGCGGCGGTTGAGGAATTTGAAAGGCATGTCGGCCATGCCGTGGAACGACATGGGGGCGTGGCGAATGCCGAGCCATTGCAGACGGCTTCCTACGCTGATGTGGATGAAGTCGATGTTACCCGTAGCAGCAGGGTTATAATAGGCGGGGACGGCCCAGTAGTGCGACAGTTGCGCGTCAACTTGCGCGTGCGTCCTTGTGGCGGAGAATGCCGCCATAACGAGCGTGAGTGCGAGCGTGATATGTCGTATTTGTTTCAGAGCCATCGTCTTATTCGAAATAGAAGGTGAGTACCACCATACTGTCCTGAATCTTGTCCACGCTGTTGGTAAATTTGAGCATATCGGGATTGTCCTCGAGGTCGGGGCGGTTTTTCTCAAGCAGGTTGCGCAATCCGAAGCAGAATTTCACCTCGGGGCACAGCTTGAAGAAGGGCAGGTAGAAGTCACAGCCCATACCCACTGTGAGCATCACGTCCATGTCCTTGACGCGCAGCTGGTCGGGGCGGTCCTTGCTCAGGTCGTACACACCCATCACGCCGCCGGTGAAGTAAGGCCGGATGTTGTGGTAGCGTTTTGCCGAGTATTTCAGGTCGATGGGCAGTACAAGGTAGGTGGCCTTTATGTTTTGGCTCTGCACGTCGAGGCCCGGCTCGATATCGATTTCGGGGTTATAGAGGATGTTGCGGTATTTCACCACCTTATTACCAAAATACATACCCGGCGACACGCGCAGGTTGAACTGCTCGGCAAGGCGAAGGTCGGCCAGCACATTTACGCAGAAGCCCGGCGAATGGTTGGGGACTTCGGCAAACCATGACTGTCCGCTCTCGGTCACATAGCCGTTGTTGGTGATGTTGAGGTCTTGAAAATGAGTGCCTACCGAGAAGCCGAAATGCACGCGCTTCATGTCGGCATACTGCCGGTTCAGGATCTTGTCGTTATCCTGGGCGACAGTAGCCAATGCAATGAATGATAGTAGGCTAAGGATAATATTTCGGAAAAGTGCGTGACTCATCTCACAATTAATAACGCACCGTTCCCTATTTTATTGTGAAAACCCTACCGTTGGCCACCGAAAACGGGTCGTTGGCCACCACATAGGGGTCTT
This sequence comes from Muribaculaceae bacterium, assembly GCA_017962765.1. Taxonomy (GTDB): domain Bacteria; phylum Bacteroidota; class Bacteroidia; order Bacteroidales; family Muribaculaceae; genus Sodaliphilus. The sequence goes on from JAGCUP010000162.1 coordinate 26,730, forward strand.
CCTCTTGACAAGAGTGGGGGCCGTGTTGTAATTTTGTCACCAAGAAAACGAGATATAGTTTTTCAGTTATTCACCCTTTAATGCAACACAGCTATGAAAAGATTTTTTATTACTTCGGTCATCCTGCAAGCAATGTTAATAGCTGCTTGCACGGCAAGCGCACAGGGCGCTTCGGGTTATCGTCATGACAACCGCGGACGCGACACGCGCAACGAGAGAGTAACTAACGGCCGCCACGGCAGCGACCAGCGCGGAGGCACCTCGGTCCACCGCCACCGTCCCGCCAAAGGCACCAAGTACACCAACCGTCCCGTTCGTGGACAATACTGCTACGTGAAAGGCGAACGCCTGTGGCTTGCTGATGGAGTTTTCTATCGCATCGCCTACACCAACCGCGGCACCGTATATATCGTCGTCGGCTACATGTAAATGCTATTCTATTAA
>JAGCUP010000163.1 GCA_017962765.1 Muribaculaceae bacterium
AGAACTTGCTCGGAAAGCGCGTCCACTACTCGGCACGTTCGGTTATCCTCGTCGGTCCCGAGCGCAATAAGGGCGAGTGCGGTATTCCCAAGGATATGGCGGCCGAGCTTTACAAGCCCTTCGTCATCCGCAAGCTCATCGAGCGCGGCATCGTCAAGACCGTCAAGAGCGCTAAGAAGATTGTCGACCGCAAGGAACCCGTCGTGTGGGACATCCTTGAGAACGTCATGAAGGGACACCCCGTGCTCCTTAACCGTGCTCCGACACTTCACCGTCTCGGTATCCAGGCCTTCCAGCCCAAGCTCATCGAGGGTAAGGCAATCCAGCTGCACCCGCTCGCTTGTACGCCGTTCAACGCCGACTTCGACGGTGACCAGATGGCTGTGCACCTGCCGCTCGGCAACGAGGCCATCGTGGAGGCACAGATGCTCATGCTCATGCCCCACAACATCCTCAACCCGGCCAATGGAGAGCCCATCACCGTGCCTTCGCAGGACATGGTGCTCGGTCTCTACTACATCACCAAGCTCCGCAAGGGCGCCAAGGGCGAAGGTCTCGTGTTCTACGGGCCCGAGGAGGCCGAAATTGCCCTCAACGAGGGTAAGCTCGCCATGAACGCCATCATCAGCGTCATGGTCGACGATGTGGACGAGGAAGGCAAGCCTTACAAGCATCTCGTGAAGGAGACTTCGGTGGGCCGCATCATCTTCAACCACAGCGTGCCTCACGAGTTGGGCTATGTCAACGAGCTCATCTCGAAGAAGTCGCTCAAGAAGATTATCACCAAGGTGATTCGCAACTGCGGTGTGCCCCGTTCGGCTAAGTTCCTCGACGACATCAAGAACCTGGGCTACTACATGGCCTTCAAGGGCGGTCTGTCGTTCAACCTCGACGATGTGCTCGTGCCCGCCGAGAAGCAGGCACTCATCGAAGAGGGCGATGCCCAAGTCGAAGAGGTGCTCAACAACTACAACATGGGTTTCATCACCAACAACGAGCGATATAACCAAATTATCGACATCTGGACACACGTCAACAGCCGACTCACTGATACCCTCATGAAGCAAATTGCCGAGGACCAGGGCGGCTTCAACTCGGTGTTCATGATGCTCGACTCGGGCGCTCGTGGTTCGCGCGACCAGATTCGCCAGCTCTCAGGTATGCGTGGCCTTATGGCCAAGCCCCAAAAGAGTGGTGTGGAAGGCGGCCACCAGATTATCGAGAACCCCATCCTTGCCAACTTCAAGGAAGGCCTCTCGGTGCTCGAGTACTTTATCTCGACCCACGGTGCCCGTAAGGGTCTGGCCGATACCGCCCTTAAGACGGCCGACGCCGGTTACCTTACCCGCCGTCTCGTCGATGTGGCCCATGACGTGATTATCACCGAGGACGACTGTGGCACCCTGCGTGGTCTCGTGTGCCGCGAGGTCAAGAACAACGACGACGTGGTCGCCACCCTGGGCGAGCGCATCGTGGGACGCGTCTCGGTGCACGACGTGGTTGACCCCACTACCAGCGAGGTCATCGTCGAGGCCGGTGAGGAAATCACCGATGCCGCCGCCGAGCGCATCAATAACTCGGCCATCGAGGCAGTCGAAATCCGCTCGGTCCTCACCTGCGAGGCAAAGCACGGCGTCTGCGCCAAGTGCTACGGACGCAACCTGGCCAACCACCGCATGGTGCAGAAGGGCGAGGCTGTGGGCGTCATCGCCGCACAGTCAATCGGCGAGCCGGGTACCCAGCTCACCCTGCGTACCTTCCACGCCGGTGGTGTGGCCAGCAACCTGGCAGCCGTGAGCAAGCTCACCTCGAAGTACGATGGTATTATCGAAATCGAGGAGCTCCGTACCGTTAAGGACCGCGACGGCTTCGACATCGTCATCGGTCGCATGGCCGAGATGCGCATCATCGACGCCCACACCCGCATGCCGCTCACCACGGCAAGCATCGTCTACGGTTCGAAGCTCTTCGTCACCAGCGGTAGCGAGGTCAAGAAGGGCGACATCATCAGCGAGTGGGACCCCTTCAACGCCGTTATCGTCAGCGAAGTGGGTGGTAAGCTCCGCTTCAAGAACCTCATCGAGGGTGTCACCTATCGCAACGAGGTCGATGAGACCAGTAACAACAGCGAGATGATTATCATCGAGTCGAAGGACCACAACCGCATCCCCGAGGCGCAGCTCTTCACCATCGAAGACTACGACAACCCGTCGGCCGACCCCATCAAGACTTATTCGCTCCCCGTGGGCGCACACTTGATGAAGGCCGAGGGCGAGGAAATCACCCCGGGCGAGGTCTTCGTGAAGATTCCGCGCGTGTCGAGCGGCGGTGCCGGCGATATCACCGGCGGTCTGCCCCGCGTCACCGAGCTCTTTGAGGCCCGCAACCCGTCGAACCCCGCCATCGTGAGCGAAATCGACGGTGAGGTCACCTTCGGCAAAATCAAGCGTGGTAACCGTGAAATCACCGTTACCAGCAAGATTGGCGAGAAGAAGAGCTACCTCGTGCCTCTCTCGAAGCAAATCCTCGTGCAGGAGAACGACTTCGTGCGCGCAGGTACCGCTCTCTCCGACGGTGCCATCACGCCAGCCGACATCCTGCGCATCAAGGGCCCCACGGCCGTTCAGGATTATATCGTGAACGAGGTGCAGGACGTGTACCGTCTGCAAGGTGTGAAAATCAACGACAAGCACTTCGAGGTCATTGTGCGTCAAATGATGCGCAAGGTCAACATCCTCGACCCGGGCGACACCCGATTCCTCGAGCAGCAAGTCGTCGATAAGCGCGACTTCATGGACGAGAACGACCGCATCTGGGGCAAGAAGGTGGTCACCGAGCCCGGCGACTCGCTCGACGTGCAACGCGGACAGATTATCACTGCACGCAAGCTCCGTGACATCAACTCGCAGCTCAAGCGTCACGACCTCAAGCAGGTCCAGGTGCGCGACGCCATGCCCGCCACCAGCGAGCAGATACTCCAGGGTATCACGCGCGCCGCACTCCAGACCAAGAGCTTCATGAGTGCCGCCTCCTTCCAGGAGACCACCAAGGTGCTCAACGAGGCCGCCATCAACGGCAAGAGCGACTACCTCGAGGGCATGAAGGAGAACGTCATCTGCGGTCACCTCATCCCCGCCGGTACCGGTCTGCGTGAATACCAGACGTTGCTCGTCGGCACCAAGGAGGAAATGGCCGCTGCGGCCCTCCTCCAGGAAACCGAGGAATACGCCGAAGAAATGGAACAATAACATCCCCCTGAGTGGCGTACACACCGCCACTCAACCCCCTGCGGACGGCTCTCACCCCCACCACCCAGAGCCGTCCGCTTTTTTTACTCCTCAAAAGGCTGAGAAGACAAAAGAACACAAGAAAATTATTAGTCACAATAAAAAACTTTTGTTCTTCTGAAGACTTATGTTCTTCTGTCTTATCGCAAGGAATTCCTGTAACTATTCAGCGATTCGGGATGAAGGACCTCGTAGAGGTCGGTCGGGTCGAGACCCGATGTTGTGTTAAAGGCCATGCAAGAGGGCCGAAGGCCCTCGCAGCTTGGCTCTTAAGTGGAGCAATACAAGTGCCTCGAAGAGGAACTTCCACACCGACGAGGCGCCAATAGACTGCAACGGGCACAAAGTTCCTCTTCGAGGCACATTCTCGCTGTTCTCCTATGACCAAGCTGCAAGCCTCTTCGAGGCTCTTGCATGGTCCTTAACACGAAGTCGAATCTACGATTCGCCAACGCCTCAGGCGCAAAACTTCTGCGCATACAGTCGCGCCTGCTATAATCGCTGAATAGTTACTAATTCGTCTGAAAAAGTTAAATAATCTTAAAATGGGGGGGTAGATGAAAATATGAGTCTAAAATTGTAACTTTGCTTGCGAATAAGTCAAGTCCCTATATTTTAGAATGAATGAACCTACAAAAGACATTGTTATGAAACGATTATTATTGACGCTATTGATGAGTCCTGTCACCTTTTGCATATTCGCCATGGGCTTTGAGGCGGGCGGGATGCTGTTCTCGGTAATGCCCGACGACCCGCAGGGCGTTGTGCTCAGCCAAGGGCCGTTTGTGGAGGAAACCTGTAACGTGACCATACCCGACGAGGTGGTTTACAATGATGTGGCCTACAAAGTGAAAGGTGTTGCCAGCTACGCTTTCTATATGGCAAGTATTGACACGCTTACCATTGGCAAGAACGTGGCGTTCATTGACGGTGAGGCGTTCCCGATTGCCACTTTGCGTCATATCGATGTCAACCAGGAAAATCCGGCGTTTGTCTCGCAAGATGGTGCGCTCTACACAAGTGGTTTAGCAAGCCTCGTGCTCTATCCGAACATGAAAGAAGACAAACTGCTCACCCTGCCGTCGTCCACAACGGAAATCCTTGCCGGTGCATGCGGGGACTGCCGTTCGCTGGAGAAGGTCGTGCTGCCCGAGGGACTGCGTGTGATAGGCGACAGAGCGTTTGATGGCGTCGTCAACTTGAGCGAGCTAAATTTGCCCTCGACGCTCGAGGACGTGGGCATCGAAGTTTTTGACTGGAGGTCTCCGTGGTACAAGGCGCTGCCTGACGGCCCGCTCTATTGCGGCAACCACGTGCTGTGGCTCTATAAGGGCACGCCCAAGGGCGGTATCATCGATGTGGCCGATGACTGCCTTGCTATTGCCACGGGCTTCAAGTTCAGCGGAAAGGCCAACACTATGCACATCCCCGAGAGCGTAACGAAAATCGGGATGGTTTGTTATAATAACTTGATGGACTTTGACGTGGCAATCGACAATCCCGCATATCGTTCGCTCGATGGCGTGTTGCTTGACAAGGACGGGAGCCGATTGGAGCGCTTCCCTTGTGGCCGCGATGGGAAATATGTGGTGCCGCAGGGTGTGAGAACAATTGGCACCCATGCTTTTGCTAAAGCCTTCAGTTTAACGCGCATCACTTTGCCCGAGGGCGTGGAAAGCATTGAAGATTACGCTTTCTACTATTGCTTAAGTTTAGAACGTATCGACCTGCCCACTACTTTGACCCATATAGGTGAGAGTGCCTTTGAGATAGTCACGGCTGTTCCTCTTGACGGAGCACCCCAAAAAGCGTATAATGATGGCATCTACTGTCTTGGCGACGTGTATTGCCGTGCCACCGTGCTCCCCGAAGCCGCTCGCAATGCTTTTAATTGTGACAACCTCTTTGAAAGTAAGCTCTA
>JAGCUP010000164.1 GCA_017962765.1 Muribaculaceae bacterium
CCAAAGCCATCGCCATGCGTGCCGACGGACGCTTCTTCGAAGTGTCGCTCTCACAAGCATTCCTCGAATACGGCTTGTGGCAGGACTATGGCACAGGGCGCGAAACGCCCCGTGACAATAGCGGCGACATCGGCAGAACGAAAGTGCGGCAACGCCGCAAGTGGTTCAGCCGAAAGTATTACGCTTCGGTGATGAATATAAAGGAGTTCTACGAAGATAACATCGGACGCTCGTTCACGGGCATCCTTATGAAATTAGGTCACAATTATGGTAAGTAAAAAAGGGCGTACTATTTTGCACGTCCTTTTTAAATGATTGTAATTCCGAGAAGTTATTTTCTCTCAATGTATTCCCATGTTACGCAGTGTAGTGCACCATTCTTCTTTATAAGAGGTTCGGCATAAACTGGCTTTATCTCTAAGTTTGGGAAAAGCTGTTTAAACTTACTCACGGCAACTTGGTCATTATCGCACTTTGCCTCTTCGGAAAGGCAAGGAAGTAAAATTCCATTAGGCACTTTTAGGAAATTCAAATAACACCATGAGTTTATATCTTCTTTACAATCATAAGATAGTTCTATAACGTCAAAATGTGCTTTCAAAATCTTCAATAACCTTCTATGGAAAGCTTTATTCTTTTTCTTCCAGCAACTGTTTAACAGAATTGTCTTATCATCAAGAGGGGCAACCATTCCATCTGAATGACCGCAGAAATCTTTCATGTCCCATGGCAATAAAATGATGTCTTCACAACATAGTGTTTTTCTTAGATGCTCCAAAAGCGAATGAACAGACCATTTTGGATTTTCACTAAAGATTTTATCTGTCATAATGACCTTGTTGCCACATCTTACATAGTTTCCACCATCGAAAATGATATTTATATTGTATGGGGCAAATATATTTAGCCCCATACAAGCATTTTCTTGGTTTACTATCGTTTTGCGATATGTTTTATAATCTACTAGATAATCGGGATAATACTGATATTTAGCATAAGTCCCATCGGCAGATACCATTACAGGCATATAATCACGAATCCAATAATTCTCATTGGTTGGCATTGGCAACGTACCATGACTCACATGCAACTCGTCGAGTGCTTTGTAAATAGCATCGGCAACACTTTTGGTCTCGGGTGATTCTAATTCTAAATACTTAGACGTGTAAATTTTGAGATTGTCCATATTGAGAAAATATTATGGTGCAAAGATACTACTTTTTGTCGAATGATTGTGTCTTTTACTGAGCACCGTCATTGGCTGGTACAAAGGTACTGCTTTTTTTATTAACCACCAAAAAATCAGACAAAATCAATGGATTTTTTCGTAGAAACACTCAAAAACGCATCGCTGCACGTACATGCCGTGTGGCTCGCCCTGACCTACATCGCCGTGATACTGGCGATGGCCATAGACTTTATCGCGGGGCGACGAAAAGCGAAACTCGCGGGGCAAGCCACCACGAGCCGCGCATTGAAGATGACGACGGAGAAAGCCACCAAGTACTTTCTCCCCATGTTGTGCCTCTCGTGCATCGACGTGCTGACCTCGGTCGTGTTGCCCGCACCGTTCTTCACGATGCTCATGGGCGCGTTCAACATCTTCTGCGAATGGAAGTCGGTGCTCGAAAGCACCCACGACAAGCAGGAACTGCGCGACGCGGCCAACACCTTCAACGTCATCGTCAAGAACAAGGACGACATTGCCGAAACCATCCTGTTCTTAGCCAGCGAGCAAGCCAAGATGCTCACAGGCCAAGTAATCAAAGTTTCAGGCGCACACGCCCTGTAAGTTTGCGGGTTTACTTCTTGATGGTGAAGTTGTCAAGCACAGTGTGTACGGCGTTCATCAGGGCCTCCTTGACTTCGTCGGTCTCCATGTTGTTATAGCCGGTGAAGAAATGGATGGCGACCGTGCCATCGCCATGCGGTGTGCCCACTTTCACGTGCTGGCAGTTTCTGTTCTTCTCGTCCAGCCAGTAGAAAGCCTGATAGGTCGCATCGCCCACGGTGATGTCGTCGAGAGCCTCGTAGCCGTCATTCTCCAAGTCGGCCTTGAAACTTTCGGCGTCGTACCAACTGTAGTAGGGGGCCACAGTCACATAGGGCTGCTCCTGCAGTCCCATGTTGCACGAGCGGTTCACCACACGGCTCGTGGCCTTAAAGCCCTCGGGCACAGTAAGGACATACTTGTCGCAAGCCAGCTCGGTCTGCTCCTCGATGGGCACCACTGGTTGCGCCGCGTCATTGGTGTCTTGCGCCGCGAGCGAGAATGCCGCCACAGTCGCAACAACCATACTAAAAATCACTTTCTTCATTGCAATAAATATTGTTTAATAGTTATCTCGCAGCTAAATTACTGATTATTAATTAATTGCCGGTGTGTTTTGGTATTTGCGACGTACATCTCAAGATACCATTTCTTGAAAGCATCGGCATCGGCAGGCAAATAACTCCAATGGTCGAGTCTATTCCAAAGAATAGCCTTAATACCCAGAGGAGTGCCATCATCTGGCAATATATTTGGCAAGTTATGCCGTTGAGTATAGTATCTTATATTGTTTTCAATATGAGGATTTCCTTCAAGCATCCACCTTACCCATACTTCTTCATACCCCCAAAACAAACTATTAATGTTTTGGGGCGGTTCTTCCTCGCCGTTATAATAGCGGCAGTCCAATATCAATTCTTCCCGCGTCATAATGGCCACAAAGATACAACTTTTTTACCTAGTAATTTGTCTACCCCACCTCTTGTTTTATCAAAAACTGCGACAGCCTGTCGCAGAATTGCTCTATAATCTGGTTCCGAGCTTACTTGCACGTCTACTTGCACGTCTAACGCTCCTAGAAGCGCCAAAAAAGGCAAATTTGATACGAATTTGCGGTTTTTTTTGACTTATACAGGGGCTTTTTGAAGACAAAATACGCTAAATTTCAAGGTTATATCCTTGATTTTTAGCGTATTAAAATTTTGAGCGGTAAACGGGACTCGAACCCGCGGCCCTCAGCTTGGGAAGCTGATGCTCTACCAACTGAGCTACTACCGCGTCTTTGGGGTTATTTTTTCTCTATTTTGACGATGCTGTCGGTCTCGGTGTCGTTGCCGCGCTTGTAATAGGTTATGACGATAGTGTCGTCAATGACCCAGCTGGTGCGGCTCTGCTCGTCAAGATCGGCGGGATAGTCGAAGTGGTAGGTAGTGTCGGGATTGTCGAGAGGCTGCACGTCCACACTGCGACGAGCTCCGTCAACTGCGATGCCAACGAGCGTGATTGGCTTCTCGGCCTGGTTGACGAGGGTAGTATCGATAGTGTCACTAGCGACCTTGGTGGTGTCGTCGCCGGTGGAGCACCCTGTGCACCCGGTGTTGCCTATTGCTGCCACGATGGTGATTGCGAGCACCGTAAGGATAGGTATGAAAATCTTGCGCATTTTGTTGGTCATTTATTTTGCGTCGCAAAGTTACAACAATCCCCCAAACTCACAAAATATCGACGGTAAAAAAAACATTTGTGTTCACAAAAGGCACAGTTTATTGCCTTCCAATCAAAAAAAATGCTTACTTTTGTAAACTCAAATAGGCTTTGCCCTGCATATACGAACAATCAGTCATTATACAAATCACAATATCGACATGAAGAAATTATTATTATCCCTCACGCTACTGCTCGTGGCAGAAATGGCACTGGCCCTACCGTTTGAGACAACGACCAGTCCCGACACCTATCCTATTTATTGGTATAAGTTGAAATGCAACGGATATTACATTGGCGCCACTTCTTATGAAGAACTAACTGCGACCTCATCGTCATCATCAGACTATTACCTGTGGTGCTTTGTAACAACAAAACAAGGTAAAACCATAATATACAACAAAGGATTAGGAAAATACATGGCCAAAGGATGGGAGTTTAACTCTGCCATGTATAGCAAATATGTAAACTATGTTGTGCTGGGAAGCGGAAATAGTTTCCGCATCTGTTATGAAGAAAATGGCAACAAGATGTATCTTGATTGTGGTGAAGATTATGTTGCTCTTTCAAATTCCGGAAGCTATATCACGGCAATACAGGCTCTGGTAGAAGAACCCATCGAACCCGCTGGACGGTTTTTTTTCTATGACCTTGGAATTTATGATGACCACTGCGTCATCAACTTTGATTATTACCCAGGCGAAGGTGACAGCGGTTGCTCATTAATTCTTTTTATTAACGGAAATCAAGAGAATCTGCCCTATTACATCCAACGCACAAACGAGGTGCAGACGGTTGAAGCTACAGCACGCGTAGAATTCATCAATCACAGAATTCGTACCATCGAGGAGACAAAGACCTTCACAATTCCCGCACGGGAAATCAATAATGGCGACGTGAATGGCGACGGTGTCGTGAGCGGCGCCGACGTTACCGCCCTCTACAACGTGCTGCTCGATGGCACCACCGCCGCCGGCGATGCCGACGTGAACCAAGACGGTATTGTGAACGGTAGCGACGTGACCGCCCTCTACAACATCTTGCTGGCACAATAATCACATCCGGCACCACAACCGCCGGAGCGCGATGCAACCCATCGTCCCCGGCGGTTACCAATAAATACTTAATGGCACAAGAATTCAATGGGACTGATTGACGACCAAAAACGAACTATCAACGCACTGGCCGAAGAACGCGCGGTACTCGTGGGACTTATCACGCCCGAGCAGAACGAAGCGCGGGCCAAAGAATACCTCGACGAACTCGAATTTCTCGCCGACACTGCGGGCGCCATCGTAGTGAAACGCTTCACGCAAAAATGCAACGCGCCCAACAGCACCTCGTTCGTGGGCAAGGGCAAGTTGGAAGAGATTGTGGCTTACGTCCAGGACGAAGACAACGACGTGGGACTTGTCATCTTCGACGATGACCTCTCGCCCAAGCAGGTGTCGTTCATCGAGAAAGCCACACGGGTGAAAGTGCTCGACCGCACCAGCCTCATCCTCGACATCTTTGCCAAACGCGCACAAACCGCCAATGCCAAGATGCAGGTGGAACTCGCGCAATACCAGTACCTGTTGCCGCGACTCACCGGCATGTGGACCCACCTCGAACGGCAACGAGGCGGCATCGGCATGCGCGGCCCTGGTGAAGAGCAAATCGAGACCGACCGCCGCATCGTCAAGCAAAAAATCACGCTGCTCAAGCAGAAACTGGCGCAGTGGGATAAGCAAAAGGTAATCCAGCGCAAGAACCGCGGCAAGCTCACGCGCATCGCCCTCGTGGGCTATACCAACGTGGGCAAATCCACGCTTATGAACCTGCTGAGCAAGAGCGACGTGTTTGCCGAAAACAAACTCTTCGCCACCCTCGACACCACGGTGCGCAAGGTGGTCATTGAGAACCTCCCCTTCCTGCTCACCGACACCGTGGGCTTCATCCGCAAGCTGCCCACCCACCTGGTGGAATCGTTCAAGACGACGCTCGACGAGGTGCGCGACAGCGACATTCTGGTCCACGTGGTCGACATCTCGCACCCGGGATTTGAGGAGCAAGTCGAAGTGGTGAACCGCACGCTGCAAGAGGTGTGCGACGCCGGCGACAAGGAGATGATTATGGTGTTCAACAAAATAGACCGCTTCTCCTACGTGCCCAAGGACGAAGATGACCTTACGCCGCGTGAGCGCGAGAATATCCCACTTGAGGAACTGCAAGAGAGCTGGATGTCGCGCATGGCGGGCAACTGCGTCTTCATCAGTGCCAAGCGCCAACAGAACATCGACGAGCTCAAGCGCCTCATCTACGAGAAAGCGAAGATTGTGCACGCTCAGCGTTTCCCCTACAACGACTTCTTGTACCAAACCTACGACGACCTGGCCGAATGAAAATCGTCGTCGCCATGGACTCCTTTAAGGGCTGCCTGACCTCGCAGGAGGCTGGGCAGGCTGTAGCGAGGGGAGTGCGAAAAGCGCTGCCCGACGCTTGTGTGACAGTGCTCACCGTGAGCGACGGCGGCGACGGCATGCTCGATGCCTTCACCTGCGCTACCGGCGCCACAGTGGTCGAAATCGAGGCGTGCGACCCATTTATGCGGCCCATCATGGCACAGTACGCCATCACCCCCGATGGCGACACCGCCCTCATCGAGATGGCGCGCGCCAGCGGACTCACGCTGCTCGCACCGTACGAACGCGACCCGTTGCGGGCCACGAGCCATGGCACAGGAATACTTATTGCCGACGCGCTGCGTCGCGGATGCCGACACCTCATCGTGGGTTTGGGCGGCAGCGCCACCAGCGATGCCGGAATGGGGATGCTGCGCGCCTTAGGATTGGAAATAGGGGAGGAGTGCATCGACACTTCGCATTTTCTGCTTAACAGCTACCCAGAGGCCACTATCACTATCGCCGGTGATGTGGATAACCCGTTGTGCGGACCGCGAGGCGCAGCCAGCGTCTATGGCCCGCAGAAAGGTGCCACGCCCCTAATGGTGCAGGAACTCGACCGACGCGCGGCCCATTTTGCTGC
>JAGCUP010000165.1 GCA_017962765.1 Muribaculaceae bacterium
ACGCCAAACAAACCTCTGGCCTGTTTACACGGATCGCAGCTAAAGTCGCAGCTTTCACCATGTTGCAATATTTCAATTTTATTAATCATAAACCAATAGGGCAAGTCAAATATGCGCTATTTTAATTCAACCAACAGGTTAGGAATTAGGAATTTTGTTAATGCATAATTCCTTGTTTGGCTCACTGCTCACTGCTCACTGCTCAAAGCTCATAGCTCATAGCTCACCGCTCACCGCTCTTTCGTCGTTTGCCACCAGTTTTGTGTCGTTGGCCACTAGATTACCTTATAAGTATTGCGGGGTTTTGCGGCTGGCAGTAATTTTGTCGCAGAAATTTTTCATTAACCCTCAAAAAATTAAAAGGAGATAAAATTATGAAGAAAATGTTTTTTGCACTCATGGCAGTGCTCGCAGTAACAACAGTAAGTGCCCAGGACAATGGGCAACAGGACGAACGTAAGCGCGGACGAGAGGGACGCGTTGAGATGATGACCAAGGAACTGAACCTCACCGAGGCACAGAAGACTCAGATGACCGCCCTCATGGATGACACCCAAAAGAAGCTCGAGGCTCTTGAGCAGCAGAAGAAGGAGATCTTTGAAAGCCAAAAGGCACGTATGGAGCAAATCCTCACCGAGGAGCAACTCGCCAAGTTCAAGGAGATGGGATCGCGCCACCATGGCCCGCGTCACGGCGACTTTAAGGGCGGTCCGCGTCCCGACTTTAAAGATGGTCCGCGTCCCGAGTTCAATGGCGAAGGCCCCTGCCCGGGCGACTTTAAGGACAAAGGAGAGTTCCGCGGCCGCGGACACAGGGGACATGGCCCGCGTCATCATGGCAAGCCTGCCGGTGAAGGCTGCGACAAGTGTAAAGATTGTCCGCAAGAAGGCGAGGCTCAAGCCAAGTAAGGACACCTACCTGCTTCATTAACAATACAAAGGGCACCTCCATCGAGGTGCCCTTTTGTTTTGTGTTCTATGTGATATGACGCCATTGCGTCAACCACCTACGAGACTGCGTCTCGCATTACCCTGACATGACGACGGGAATGCCGTCCATCGTGCCGCTCAAAAAGCATAAGCACTCGGCGAAGAGTTAAAAATAAATGCTACTAAGTTCGATGTGATTTCTAAAAACGATGAATAGGCGGTATCCCACTATAATTAGGGTGAGAATAAGGCCAATAACCTTTAGTTTCTTATTTGTGATGGCTAAGGGAAGAAGCAACCAACTTAACCAGTAGATTACATCAGTTGCCGTGGCGATTAAATGATATTTGTGATTATAATAATATTCATCGTATGGAAACATGATATCAAATAGCTTCCAAAAGGCAATAAGGAGGATGTTGATGACAATCCATAAAAAAATTAGGATGTTGGATGTTTTGTTCGTTTTGGTATTGTCAGTGGTCACAACTGAGGGAGTGAAGGCGTTTTCTTTCGATATAGCAGCGAGCTGTTTGTCTTTCTCCTCAAGCTGCACGGTGAGTTGTGCTACTTGCAGGTCTTTTGCGGCGAGTTGTGACATGAGTTTCTCCATAACGGCCGTGTTGGTGTCGTTGTCCTCCGTGGGATTTGGCAGGATGATAGCCTCCCCTGGAGTCGGCTGTGATTGTTGCATCAGTTGATGAAGCTCGGGGAGATTGTCGGCTTTCTCCCAGTTGGGTGCACCTTGCCACCACACGAGGGTGTCAGGTGTGAGACCGTTTTTCAATAGTTCGTCAATGGTGAGGGGCCCCACTTCTTTTCCTTCAATATTGAGATAGAATTCAGCTTTTTTATCGATGGTTTGCATTGTGGAATAGCGATAATTAATGTGGTTGATGAGATGGATTACGGGATGCCGAAGAGGGTGGTGAGGGCATCGAAGCGGGCGAGGGTGGCTGAGCCGAAACTCTCGAGGCTGCGGCGAGCACGCTCATAGGTCTTTTGCTGGTCGGGGCGCGTCTTAGAGAAAAACTTGTCGGCATAGCAGATGAGTTTCTCTTCGAGTGTAACCGGCAACAGGTCACGGTGGGGGAGGGGCAGACGCTGTCTCACGATTTCGTCAAGGCTGAGGCCGGCACCCGTGTGGCGCTCACATACCAGGGCGTGCTGTGGCAAGCCCAGTTCAAGGAGAAGCTGGCTACCTTCCACGCCATGTGCGATATAAGGCTTTTCGCCGTAACAATGAATGCGGGGCGCATCGGTGAGGAAGATGCCTATGTCGTGGAGCATGGCGGCCTCGCGCACAAAGTTGAGGTCTATATCCAGGTCGCGACGCACCGCCAAGATGCAAGCCAACTCGGCGACGCGATGGCTATGGATGACAAGCAGCGAGTGAAGCTCGCTGCCAGTCGTGTAGTATTGCCCTATAATTTTGTTATAGTCGACCATATTTTTTACATTTCTACGATGTGAGTCCATCCGTGCACGTCGGGCATATCGCCACGCTGGATAGCTTGCAGGCGGTGGTAGAACTCGGTGATAACGGGGCCGGGCTTATCGTCGTGCAAAATGGTGTAAGTCTTATGGTTGTCCATGTCGTAAATCTCGCTCAGCGGAGCGGTCACGGCTGCCGTACCGCATTCGCCGGCCTCTTCAAAGGTCTCGAGCTCCTCGATGGGGATGGGACGGCATTCCACCTTCATGCCCATGTCGAGAGCCAGCTGCTGGAGGCTCATGTTAGTGATTGAGGGCAGGATGCTGTTGCTCTTGGGCGTGATGTAGGTGTTGTTCTTGATGCCGAAGAAGTTGGCGGGGCCACACTCGTCGAGGAATTTCTTCTCGCGCGGGTCAAGGAAGAGCACGGTCGAGAAACCCTCATCGTGGGCACGCGAGGTGGCTGCCATGCCGCCGGCATAGTTGCCGCCCACTTTCAGCGTGCCGGTGCCCTTAGGTGCGGCGCGGTCATATTCGCGATAAATGACCACCCGTGTGGGCTTGAAGCCTTCGGGGAAGTAGGGTCCCACTGGAGTGACGAAGATGATGAAGAGGTATTCGCTGGCTGGCTTGACACCCACTTGCGGGCTGATGCCAATCTCCAACGGCCTGATATAAAGCGAGCTGCCAGTGCCGTAAGGCGGAATAAAGCGCTCGTTGAGCTTGACGGCCTTATCGACCATCTCGATGAAAAGTTCTTGCGGAATGGGGGCCATCTTGATGCCCTCAGCGCTGCGAATCATGCGCTTGGCGTTCTCGTCGGGGCGGAAGACGCGCACCTTGCCGTCCTTGCCGCGGAAGGCCTTGAGCCCCTCGAAACACTCTTGTCCATAGTGTAGCGTGGTGGCCGCCATGTGAATGTTGATGAATTCGTTATCGGTCACTTCGATTTCGCCCCACTTGCCGTCGCGGTAGTAGCACCGCACGTTATAGTCGGTTTTCACGTAGCCGAAAGGCAGTTTGTCCCAATTGATATCGTTCATGATTACTGTTTGTTAAGTAAATTTAGTTAGGTTAGGTTTTAAGAGGTTTTGTTAAGTCAGCGCAAAGATACGAAAAAAAAATGATTAAACCATTATTCTGCCATTTTTTTTCATTTTTCTTGTTGAAAGTGCTTTGGCATGGGTGGTGAAACCTTTAATGGATGTAGTGGACGATGGCGCCGTCGCGGCCCAGGTCGTGCAGCGGCAGGCCGGCGGCTCGACACTCGGCGGTGAGGCTATCACGCGTGGGCTCGTAGATGTCGCCCGAGAGCACCACTTGCCCCATGTTGTAGAGCCCCGTGAGGGTGGTGATTGTGCCGTGGAAGCGCCGCGTGAGCACGGCCATGTCGACACGGCTGTCGCCACGTCGCTCGCTACGCTTCCACTTTCCAGGCCCGAAAAGGGTGAAGGTGGTGGTGTCGAGGAGGGCCGAATGGCCATCGAAGGCGGCGTGCTCGAGGCGCAGTGGCACGGTGTCGTTCACGAGGCCCACGCTGTCGATGCCGTGGTGGGCGAGGAAAGCGGCGTGTCGCCGTTTAAAGTCGTCGAGCTGCGAGGGGTCGTCGTCGAGCGGCATCCACAGGTAGCCGGTGCCGTGTTCGAAATAGAGGGTGGGCGTGGCGTCGTAGTCGTTGAAGACGACGTAGCCCGTGCGCGGCGTGGTCGCCGTTTGGTATACACCATGGCCCGCCCACACGAGTGCCACGGCCGCCGCCACCCAGCCCCATGTGCGGCGGCGCGTGAAGAGCCAAACGATGAGGGCGAGTGCCACGCCGTAGTAGCACCATACCGTGGTGGCCGACGCATAGACGGCGCTGCTGCCCGGTGTCCAGTCGCCTACGAGGCCCGTCCATCGCTCGAGGGCGTGGTAAGTGGCATCGATAATGGTGTTGAGGGCATCGAACTGTGTCCCGCAAGCCGCTAGGAAAAGGAATGTGGCGCACACGACGAGCATTATGGGTAACATGGGGACGACCAGCAGGTTGGCGATGATGCCGCCCCATGAGACGGTGTGGAAATAATAGGCGGTGAGGGGCAGCGTGGTGAGCAGCGCCACCGTCGAGGTGGCTACGAGGTAGTAAGGAGCAGCGAGCCAACGCCGCGACGGGGCATGTTCCCTGATTTTGCCGCTCAGGAGCAGCAGGGCACCCACGGTGAGAAAGCTCATCTGGAAGCCCGTGGCGAATATGCTCGACGGGGATGCCACCACAATGACCATTGCGGCCACGCACAGCGCGTTGAGTGGCACGGCGCGCCGTTGCAGCACGAGGGCGCACATCGCCGCAGCCGCCATGAGTGCGGCGCGCACCACACTGGGCGAGGCACCGGTGAGCAGGGTATATGCGGCGAGCAGCGCGAGGGTGAGCGCGAGTCGCAGTTTGCGTTGTCGCAGGTAATCAAGGGGGAAGAGGAAGAACCAAAAGATGCCCATCACGATGGCCACGTGGAGGCCGCTGAGCGCAAGCACGTGGGCCACGCCGGCCCGCGAGAACGATTGCCGCGTGTCGGTGTCAATAAACTCACTGTTGCCCAGCAGCGTGGCGATGACGAAGGCCTGGGCCTCGGGCGACAGGCGTGTGGCAAGCACCTTGCTCTCGAGCCACTGTCGCGCGTTGTCGCAGCGGTTGAGCCACGTGGGGCAGCGCCCGGTCTTGACGAGGTCGCCAACAGGCAGGTGTTGCTCGTAGAGAAGACCACGCCGTGCCAGCAGTGCCGCGAAATCGGTCTCGTCGGGATTCCCCATGGGTGTGATGCGTCGTAGCCGCGCCTTGAAACTCAAGAGGTCGCCTGCGCGCAACGAGTGGTCGCAGCCTCGTGTCGTGAGGCGTAGCAAGAGCAGTGGCACCTCTTGTATCGCACCGTTGCTGTCTTGCCGCGTGAGCACTTTGACGTGGAGCTCCATGGAGGCTTCGGTCGACGTGAGGCGTTCGACGCGCGCTGTGACGATGCCGTCGTGCCACGCCGTCGGGTCGATTTCCTCGGGACGCTGCAGTTCGGCATCGAGCAGTCCCACTGCCGCTGCCGCCAACGCGATGGGGATGATGAAAAAAGGCCTGACGCGCTGCCGGGACGATGACGTGCGCGAAAAGGCCTGCAACGCTCCCCAGGTCACGGCGGCGCCCACGGCGAGGGCGATAGCGGTTGCCAGGGCGGTCGTGCCGCTGAGGCACGCGGCAAGCATTACCCCTGCGATGAGGGGTATCAGCAGGCGCAGTGCCGGCACGCGTGACATGAGTTTCGCCGGCAGTTTATGCGTTCCAAATCTCGTAGCTCTTGAACGCCTGGAGCAGGAGCATCTCGATACCGTTCTTCACCTGTGCGCCCTGTTCTTGCGCCAGCCGCATGAACTTGGTCTCGCTGGGGTTATAGACTAGGTCATAGCACAGGTGCTCGGCGGTGAGGAAACGGTAGGGGATGTCGGGACATTGCTCCACGTCGGGCAGCGTGCCCACTGGCGTGGCGTTGACGATAATCTTGTGGTCGGCAATCATTTGACGCGTAAGCTCCTCGTAGGTAAAGGTACGGGCGCTCTTGCGACGCGACACAGCATGGACTTCGACCCCCAGCCTCTCGAGAGCCACGGTGACGGCCTTGGCGGCGCCTCCGGTGCCCAGCACGAGTGCAGCCTTGCGCTCGGGCGTGAGCAGTTTTTTCATCGTCATCTCGAAGGCGGTCACGTCGCTGTTATAGCCCACAAGACGCAACTGGTTGTCCTTGCCCTCGCGCACAAACTTGATGACGTTGACGGCACCCACGTCGCGCGCCGTCTCGTCGAGCTCTTTCATGTAGGGGATGACGAGCTCTGTGTAGGGAGAGGTCACGTTGAGGCCGTTGAGGTTGGGGTACTCGGCGATGACTTCCATCAAGTCGCCTATGTCTTCGAGCTGGAAGTTGTTGTAGTAGGCGCTGATGCCCTCGTCCTCAAACTTTGCGTTGAAGTAGATGGCCGAGAACGAGTGCCTGATGGGGTAGCCAATCAAGCCATAAAGCGTTTTAGCGTCGCGAATTGTTGCCATAGCGAAATCAGTTTTTAAGGGTTGGTGCGATAGATACTGCAAAGGTCTTAAAAATCCTTCAATCCCGCAAGCCCCAACCCCGCTTTTTTGTTTCCGCCAGGTGATTTATGGAATGATGTGGTACAAAGAGATGGTTTCTTCGGGTGTTGAGTCGGCCTCGCTGGTTGACTTGGGGACTGAGTCGGGTTGTTTGTCGCCTTGTCCAAAAACAGATGCTTTGCCTTCGTTGCCGTCTCCACGATTCACACTTGCGGCACTGGTGTATTTGTCGGTTTGTTCCTGTGTGAACAGTGATTCCAGGTAACTCATAGTCACCTGCATGGGCGCTTTGGCCTTGCCGATGAGTTTTTTTACTGTTAAGTGGCAAGAGGTGTTGATGTAATATCTCTTCTTATTCTCGTTATCTACAAACAGGAGGAATCCGTCATCATCAATTTTGATGGTGGTATTCTCGTCTATTGTCTGCCCGGCAGTGATTGCCTTGCCATCGGCCTGTGCTTTATAGGTCCTTTCGACTTGAAAAGTATGTGCGTCAAAGTGAATAAAGCAAAATGCCAACGCTAAGATTATTAAGACAAATGAAATGAATATGATGGTCTTTTTCATTTGAAAATGTTGTTATTTATCAATGAATTCCTAAGAATCCACCAATTGTGGTTTTTAGACAGTGCTTTAATTGCCGCGTTGTAGATGCGGCGACTCTCGACAAGCAGGCCGAGTGCCGCCAAAATGAGGACTGCGTTGAAGTATTTATTATGGTAGATGAACACCATCAAGATGGCCCATGTGACAAGTGCCATCCATACGATAGTTGCCACTCGCAGAAGCAATTTGGAGTCAATCAGGAATGTGCTCGTTGCATTGTTCCGTCTGCGAAGCCATTGAAAACCGACATCAATAAGAACTTCAGATAAATAACATAAGATGAAAGCAACCAAGATATTTATCCAAATGCTGTAGTGCTTGATGTCGGAATGGCATCTGAGGGTATTTAGTGAGTAGGCTTGAATCATTACGCCCGACATTTTTCCAATCGGGGTTCGCCACATGTCGGCCTCATCGGTTGTGCTGCCGATTATCACGATGTGATTGGCGATTAAGTCCTTGTGGCTCTCAATCGAGTTGTAAGGAACTACAGGGAAAGTCGTGCCATAATCAATGGATAGTTTGCCTTCAGGCTCTATTGAAACTGAGTCGCCAAGAGCAAGCGCAATGGCCAAAGGGAATGAATACTTGAGGTCGTCGTCATGCTTCTCGGCCGTCAGCATTTCGCGGATTGTAGTACGCTCCAGGTTGTCGTTAAGGTTCGTGAATCCCGTTTGCAAGGTGAGGGAATCACAGAAGAAAGAATTTGATTGACCGTGAAACGACTTGTCCTCATTGTCGTAATCAAGCAGTTTGGTCGCCCATATTGCTTTTGAGCGCGTGTGGCCAGCCGTTTGAAGCAGATTCATGCTGCCTTCGGGGTCTCCCTTAATGCTCTCGAAAATGATGTCGACGCCAATTATCCAGGGCTCGAGTGAATCAACCTCGGCAATACACTTGGCGATATTGCCCCTGTCGTACTCGCCATCGATATCCACTATCGTGATGTCTTGGTTGATTTGGCTGGATTTGTTGGCAATTTGGAAAAAGAGATCGGTGGCCGACATATCGCTCAAGGCCCTGTTCACCGGAGAAAAGATGGAAATCCCACTGACCGCTGCATATAATAGCCAAAGAATAACGAAGGCAAATATCGTTATAAGCCAATGGTCAATGTGGAACAAATATTGAAATACTTTCTTCATGTCGGCAATGATTTCACCGCAAAGATAATCAATTTTTCTTGTTCGGCAATGAAATCAAAGGATTTACCACGGCAACCGCTCCAAAATTGCCATGAATGACGGTGGAGCGGTTGCCGTAGGGATTTTCAGGAAATGTCGCTATTGCAGCAGGAGGTTGTAAAGGGCGGTCACGTCGGCGCCGTTGATGATGCCGTCGCCGTTTATGTCGGCCTCGCCGACCACGGGAGTGCCGTCGAGCAGGAGGCTGTAGAGGGCGGTCACGTCGGCACCGTTCATGATTCCGTCGTAGTTGACGTCACCCAGGATGACGACATCGGTGAAGATGCGCAGCATGGGCATCCCCCGTTCGGGGTCCTGTACCCACACTGCCGCTTGCCGTCCTGCTTGCAGTGCCGTGGCTATCGTGCCGTCGACCAGCTGCTCGGAAGTGCACTGCATGGCTTGGGGTATGCTGCTTGGGAATTGTTTCACATAGCAATTGGTGTAATTCCCCATGAAGCCTGAAGTGCCTGAATAGTTGAATGTGGCAACCGACAAGCAATTGCTCACGGTAGCTGAGCCACCTCCATTAATATAACCGATAAAGCAGCCTTCAAAACTGCCCGATGAGTTGACCGTTCCCGATACCATGCAATCTGTCATAATAAGGTGGCCAGACTTATATCCGTCCACACATCCCACCAAACCAGATGCTTCACACCAACTGCTCTTGGTTGAAGTAATTTCGACTGAACTCCACACTCGCTCTATTGTGCTTGTGCCATAACGAGCAACCCCTATCGCCGCCGGCTGGCACGCCGTGGTGCTTTCAATCGTTCCGTCAATGTGGAGGTTTTTGATGGTGGCTTCGCTGATATTGGGGAAAGGCGAACAAATGTCTTTTGAGCCCTGTGGAACATAGTGAACAGTCAATGTGTGGCCTTGGCCATCAAAAACACCTTTGAAATGGTAGGAGGGGTTTTCGTTAGGATGGCCGATTGTCGTTTGGTCGCTGCCCAGGTCCACGTCGTCCGTCATTCGGGCTTTGGCGTCGTTGGTGGTGGCCACAATTTCGGCAAAGGCTTTCCAGTCTTTAATCGAGCCGATGAGGTAGTAGCCGTCTTCGTCCTGCTCGATTGAATAAAACATGGCCAGCATTGGCGTACCGCTATCGGGGTCTTGTGCCCATACCACCTCGTCGCGGCCTGCCTGTAGTGCCGTGGTTATGGTGCCGTCGGCCAGCTGCTCGTCGGTGCATTGCATTTCCTCGGGAATAGCGTTGGTATTGTATCCAACTTTGAACTGCTTGAAATAGGTGTTTTCGTATTCTCCGGGGAAATAGGCCGAAGCTGTGCTGTAGTAATCGAAAGTGCCAATTGACAAACAATTAGTTGTCTTGGCCTTATTGGTATATCCGTCATAACCCATAAAGGCGCCATTTTGCTTACCGTAGGTTGCGACTGTGCCACTAAACAGACAATCGGTGATGTTGACATAAGTTGTGTTGCTGTTGGCATATCCCACCACGACACCGAAACATGACCAATCATTGGCTTTTGACGAACTCGTGACATTGGCCGATATCCAGACGGTGGAAATGTTCTCGATTCCTAAGGAATGTAGAGCCAAACCGCTCAACGGGCCTGATGTTGAATGTATGGAACCATCCACATGCAAATTTTTAATGGTAGCATCTTTGATTGAGCTGAAAGGTGCTATGGGGTGAGTGCTGTTATATGCAACGGTCAACGTGTGGTACTGTCCGTCGAAAATCCCACTAAAATAGCCATTTTCGGCTATCATGGTTTGGTCGTTACCTAGATCCACATCGGCCGTCATGCGGGCGTTGACTTCGGGTGTTTCGGCCACGATGGCCGCGAATGCGTCCCAGTCAGCGACCGAGCCGATGAGGTAGTAGCCGTCTTCGTCCTGCTCGATTGCTCCAGCCGAGAGGCTGGCGACAAGAGCAGCGAATAAGGGTAAAAATTTTTTCATAAGTGACTATTGATTTTTAAGTTTGTTATAATCGGTCAAGAATGCGCTCCCCACCCAAAGTGGATTCTGCATTAGTTCGCAAATATACCGATTTTGTATCGTTTTGGCAAGCATTTGCAGGAAAAACGAGTAAAAATCCCACAAAACATCTTTTTCGATGCACGATATGGGTTAAAAAGTGGTGTTTTTGGGCATATTCTGGTTAAAATATGTGTAAGTCAATTGCCTGTAAAGATGTTTTTGCTTAATTTTGCAGCCTGAATAATAAAGAACGAAAGGGAATGAAGTCTTTTTTCTCTAAAAATGTGATTATTGCCCTCGTGGTCATCGCCGCTTTGGGCCTCCTCTTTTGGGGTATCGAATACCTCAAGGGCGTGAACTTGTTTAAGCCCACCAATTTCTACACGGCCCACTTCGAGCAGGTCGATGGCCTCAACGTGTCGTCGCCCGTCACCATCAACGGCTTCAAGGTGGGGCAGGTGAGCGAAATCAGCTACGACTACGAGAGTAACCGCATCCTCGTGGAGATGAGCATGGACAAGGGCCTGAAAATTCCTGTCGGTACCACCATCTCGCTCTCCTCGGGACTCATGGGGGGAGCTTCGCTCGAGTTGCACCTGGCCAATAACCCCACCTACCTCAACGTGGGCGACGAAATCCAGGGCACGGTGCAGGCGGGACTGATGGACGCGGTGACCGACAACGTGATGCCGCAGGTGACCGTAATGTTGCCTAAGGTGGACTCGATATTGTCGAACGTGAACGCCGTCACCTCCAATCCGGCCCTGCAAACCAGCGTGGCGCGCCTCGACGGCATCACCGCCGAGCTCGCAGCCAGTAGCCAGCAATTGTCGCAACTCATGCGGCAGCTCAACGCGAGCGTGCCGGGCGTGATGACCAACGTGGACGGGGTGACGTCGAAGCTCAACACGAGCGCCGGCGACTTGAACGCGGTCACAGGCAAACTCAAGACGATGCCGCTCGACTCGACCATCAACAGCATCAATGCCACGGTGGCCAACCTTGAGCAGCTCACCAAGAAAATCAACGGCACCGATTCGAGCCTGGGCCTCTTGCTCAACGACCGCCAGCTCTATAACAACGCCAACAGCGCCGTGCAGAGCCTCGACTCGCTGCTGCAGGATGTCAAGGCCAATCCCAAGCGTTATATCACCATCAAGGTGTTCTAAAATCGGGCACCTCGGGAAAGAATTCGTTATTTGGATTAATTCTAAATAACGATTTTTTTCAACTTTTTTTTGCGTCTCGACTAAGTGGGGTGAAAATGCGCTTTTTAGCCATTCCGCGCTAAGAAAAAAAGGGTGGAGGGAAGATAGGAGAAATTGCTATAATTTACTTTAAATCAGTATTGTGTCGATTTGGAATTGAGGCCAAATTCCCTTTTGGGTAGGGACTGCCACTAATGTGCTGCAAATCATGGACCTTATAAAGGGTTTTAAATTTCCAAATTTTTCGGGCAGTTTTTTTTAACAAAATTCGATGTAATTTTGTATCGCAAAAGCGCCGCTCATGCGGTGCTTTGCACGCAAGAAACTAACCGTAATTTTGAAATGACCTCATTGCAACAAACCGCCGCCCTGTGGGACAGGTGCCTGTCCATCTTCAGGGATAACCTCGACGCCGAGCAATACCAAGCTTGGTTCGAGCCCATCGTGGCGGTCAGCTATGAGGACGACAAGCTCACGCTGCAGCTCCCCTCGCAGTTCTTCGTCGAGCACATTGAGCAACATTACCTCAATTTGGTGAGCAGCACGCTCAAGCGCGTGTTTGGCCCCGAGGTGAAGTTGTTCTATAATTATAATGTGGTCAAGGACGCCCCCTCGACCAGCGTCACACTCGAGAACGACCAGCACGCCAGCGCCACGCTCGCCAATGCCGTCGACCGCCAGTCGCGCCTCCCGGCCAACCCGTTTGCCGAGCCCGTGTATGACGACATCGACCCGCAGCTCAACCCCAAGTACACCTTCGAGAACTATTGCGGAAGCATGAGCAATAAGTTGGCGGTGAGCATTGGCAAGGCCATTGCCTCCGACCCCTCGTGCAAGACGTTCAACCCGCTGTTCATCTTCGGATCGACGGGTGTGGGAAAGACCCACCTGCTGCAGGCCATCGGCATCAAGATGAAGCAGACGCAGCCTCGCGCGCGTGTCCTCTATATTACCGCACGCGTGTTTGAGAACCAGTACCGCACCGCGGTGCGCAACAACAAGGAGCCCGACTTCGTCAACTTCTACCAGAGCATTGACGTGCTGTTGCTCGACGATATCCAGGAGTTTGCCGGCAAGCAAGGCACGCAGAACACGTTCTTCCACATCTTCAACCACCTGCACCAGAACCAGAAGCAGCTCATCATGACGAGCGACTGCCGACCCGCCGACATGGACGGCATGATACCGCGCCTCATCTCGCGTTTCAAGTGGGGGATGACGGTGGAGCTCGCCAAACCCGATTATGAGCTGCGACGCCGCGTGCTCGAGATGCGCGCCTCGCAGGATGGTCTCGACATTCCCGCCGACGTGCTCGACTTTATTGCCACCCACGTCACCGAGAGTGTGCGCGAGCTCGAGGGCATCGTCGTGGCCCTGCTGGCCCACGCCACCATGCTCAACAAGGAAATCAACATCGAGCTGGCGCAAGGCGTCATCGGCAATTCGGTGAAGGTGCGCAAGCGCGAGGTCTCCTTCGAGATGATTGTCGAGACGGTGGCCGACTACTACAACATCGACAGCGAGTTGCTCTATGGCAAGACGCGCAAGCGCGAAATCAGCGACGCGCGCCAGATGGTGATGTACTTGGCCAAGAAACACACGCAGCTGTCATCGACCAACATCGGTATGCGCCTCATGCGCGACCACGCCACGGTGCTCCACGCCGTCAAGCAGGTGGACCAGCGTCTGTCGATAGAGCGGCAAATCCACGAGGACCTGCGCGCCATTGAGGCCGAGCTGAAACGATAATCACCCCAAGGTGGGCCACAATATGGAAATTGGAAAGTTTAATGTCCTGCGCGTCAACCGCAGTATGGACTTTGGCCTGTATCTGGCCGATGGCGACGGCAACGAGGTGCTGCTGCCCAAACGTTATCTCAACGGCAACGAACGCGAAGGCGACACGATGGAAGTGTTTGTCTATCGCGACAGCGAGGACAGGCCCGTGGCCACCACCGAGCGGCCACTTGCCGTGGTGGGCGACTTCGCCCTCATGCGCGTCAAGGCCGTCAACGTCGTGGGAGCCTTCCTCGACTGGGGACTCGTAGCTAAGGAGCTGCTCGTGCCGTTCAGGGAGCAGCGCGTGAAGATGGCCGTGGGCCGCAGCTATGTGGTGCACGTCTATCTCGACCACGCCACGGGCCGCGTCGTGGCCAGTGCCAAGCTCGACAAGTTCTTGAGCAAGCAGAAGCCGCGCTACTATCATCGCCAGATGGTCGATGCCCTCGTGGTGCAGCGCACAGAGTTGGGACACAAGGTGATAGTGAACGGCAGCCACTGGGGCATGATTTACCAGAGCGAGACCTTCCGCGAGCTCAATGTGGGCGAGCATCACAACGCTTTCATCAAGCAGGTGAGGCCCGATGGAAAAATCGACCTCACCGTGGAGAAAATCGAGAAACTGCGCGTCGAAGACCTCGCTCGCGACATCCTCGAGCACATGCGCGCCCACGGCGGAACCATGACGCTGAGCGACAAGTCGTCGCCCGACGAGATTGCTCACGCTTTCGCCTGCAGCAAGAAGGACTTCAAGAAAGCTCTCGGGCTCCTCTATCGCAACCACAAAATCACCCTCGACCCGCACCCCACGCTGGTGCGGTAACCTCACATTTTGTCTCAAAAAATACCCCAAAAAGTGCCTCAGCTGAGGCACTTTTTTTGATGTCACACGACGCGCTTGATTAAGATTCAGTAAATCAATACTTTAATGTTGCGCATGTCACAAAATTTTTTTTGGGGCGAAAGTCCTTTTGATTGTACCTTTGCACGACTTTTTACTGGGTCCTTTTACGACACCTTCTCATCGCAAAAATCTACGGTTTCTGACCGCTATATATAACCTCAATTTATTCACCATTTAATTACTTTTAGCGATGAAAAAATTTGTTTTATTTGTGTTTGGAATTGTGTTCATGGCTATCCCCATGGTGGCCGAGGAACAAGTGGTTGTCATGACCAATAATACGGGCGGAGGCCATGACGGGGGAGTTTTGCCGCCCGAAGTGGTCTATGATGACGGGGAAGAGACGCTCACCGTTGAGCTTGACCTGACGGCACCTGCTGCCTACGTAGAGGTAACAGACGACGCCACCGGCGCCACCGAGGCCGCCGCGCCGCTCATCGGCGGCGAGAACGTGGTGCCGATGCCCACCCTCGACGAGGGAACCTACACCGTCACCGTGACCTTAGCCGACGGCACCACCTACGAGGGCTCCCTCCTCATCGAGTGACGCCCGCACCTCCTGAGTTCCCCTCTACGGAGTTCAAGGAGTAAAAGAGTTTTAATTGAGGAAAAGCAAGTTTGTGCTCCCATGAGGGCACACGCGCATGGCCTGTCGCGGGCGGCGTCGCGACACACGACAGAGCTCTCTTCCAACGCTCCCCCACGGGCCATGCTTTTCCTTAAAAACTTCCCTCAAAAGGCACATTATTAAAAACGATTACGATAACTTAAACAACATTATTGACAATCAAACGCCATTAAGGCATCTCGGTTCTGGAAACTCCTGAGCCATTAGTTATTAATTATTTTAAAAAAAGCAATTATGAGAAAACTATTATCTTTTATGGCAGTAGCCATGATGGTCACCTCGTTCCAAGTGGACGCGCAGGTGACAGTGAAAAGTAACGGCTTCATGGACATCGGCGAGAACCCCGACTCATTGATTGAGCACATGGGAGCGTTTTACAATCGCCGCGACACCATTTCCAATCTGCGCCTGTTTGGCCCCGGGCTGAGCGGCACGCGTGCGCGCATCTCGTTCGGCGATGCCTACGCCGGTGCCTATAAGTTCGTCATGGTGGGCGAGATGGAGAACTACGACGAGGACGAGCAAGAATATCTCGACACCGACCAGCTGTGGCTGCACGGCAGCGACGGCGTCTATTACACGCGCGGCTGGGACGGCACCGACACCGTTTTCTATTACGATATCCACAAGGGCAGCGCCATGAACTTCCGCTGCAACGTGAAGACCACGGGCGTGTTTATTTCCAGCGACAGCCGCTTCAAGGAGAATGTGGATACCCTCGACGGCGCGCGTGAGTCGCTGGCGCGGCTGCGCGGCGTGAGCTACCGCCTCAAGCCCGATGCCCTCGGCGGCCACGGCGACGAGCGCTGGCTCACCGAGCCGCTACCCGGCGAGAGCGAGAAAATCACGAAGAAACGCGCCGAGTGGCAGCAGCTGCGGCAAGAAGAGTCGCAGGGCGTCGAGCGCTTCGGCTTCCTCGCACAGGAGGTGAAAGAGGTCTATCCCGAGCTCGTCGAGACGGGCAAGGACGGCTACATGTACGTCGATTACATCGGCATGATTCCCCTGCTGGTGAACGCCGTCAACGAGCTGGGCGGCGAGGTGGACGCACTCCGTGCCGAGAACGAGAGTAAGGACGAGCAGATAGAGCGGATGCGCGAGCAGATGAACGCGCAGAGCGGCGACGGCGGCCTCGCCACAGGCGCGCGCCTGTACCAGAACACGCCCAACCCGTTCACGTCGGCCACCGTCATCCGCTGCGACCTCCCCGCCGAGGTCCTCACGGCGCAGGTCCTCGTCTTCGACCTGCAGGGCCAGCTGCTGCGCACGATCAACGTGGCCGAGCGCGGCGTGGCCAGCGTGACCATCAACGGCAGCGACCTCAACGCCGGCATGTACATCTACTCCCTCGTGGCCGACGGCCAAGAAATCGACACCAAGCGCATGATCCTCACCAAGTGAGAAAGGAGGCCGCGATGAAAAACAAAAAGATTCTTTTGATGGCCATTGCAACAATTCTGTTACAGATTGGTGTTTATGCTCAAAACAAATATCTATCATCTGGCAATATGAGAGATTATTCTCCAAGAAACACATTGGATGAGGATAGTTTAACGGACGCAAGCATATTCCAAATTGATGACAGTCTGTTGACCTTGGCTTATCCGGCAGCTAAAATAAAACCGCTGCACATAAGTGCTCCAACTGGTGATTTTTCTCATTCGCAAAAATTACATTTCACACCAAACGCGTCCTCATATCCCAACTATCTCATAATTGTAAATGCGGCCATTTACGACTCCATCAGTTATGAGGTTAAAAGATATGCTGAGGACGTGCACGCTATTTACGGTTATGGTGTATATGTGGAGATTGTAAACAACGACACGCCTGAGCAATTGAAATCCATAATATTGCAATATCAGTCCAACCTCTGTGGGGTGATATTCGTGGGTGATTTGTCACACTGCCTTTTCGAGATAGATAATGATTATGGTCATACCAATAAAAGTTATGGGTATAAAAAATGGCCTTGCGAACTATATTTTATGGACCTTAATGGAAATTGGGCAGATGTGGACAATAACGGCATTTATGATTCTCACACGGGGAGTGTGGGAGCCGAAATATACGTCGCACGCCTAACCGCTTATGGCCTAAACACTATTGGGTCAGAAGCGTCTTTACTCCGAGCTCAATTTGCCAAGTCTCATTCTTATTGGTGGAACACCAATTATCAATCAGCCGACACAGTACTGAATTATATTGATAAAGATTGGAACACAAGTTTTCCGTCTTATCAAGTATCACAAGTGTTTGCCTCTGGTGGTGTTGACGATATAAGGAAAGGCATAGATACCGTATTTTCGAGAGCTGACTATTTGAACAGATTGGAGATGGGAAAATATGGTTTTACCCACTTGGCATCCCACTCTTCACCGTCGCTTCATCAATTTTCAACATGGGAAAATATTTATGCGAGTTCACTTGTTAACAACACCTCGTCTAATTTTGCCTATAACCTGTTTTGTTGTTCTGCCTGTTTGTGGACAGTAAATTCAACATATTTGGGAGGTGCCTATCTGTTTAATAATGGAAAAACGCTTGCTGTAATAGGAAGCACGAAAATCGGTTCAATGCTTGGAACAAATAAGTTCTATAATCAATTTCCGACCAAAAACTTGGGTGACGCATATAAATATTGGTGGAATAATTATCATAACACCAGTTTCCATTCACGTTCTGCAATTTCGTGGAGTTATGGAATGTGTATTTTAGGCGACCCAACCATTAATTTTCGTCACTCTGTAAGCGATTATTGTGAGAGTAATTTGGTGCTCACTTCTTTCCCTAGTGAGAACGAATCAAATTTAGTGATTTATAAGGCAGGGGAAAGCATAACTGTTGGTGATGGCTTTGCCATACCAATAGGTGTTCATGTTGTTTTTGATGCCCCCAAAGTGATTTTTTCAAATGGTTTCGTTTGTCCGCGAGGCGCCACATATGAAACAAGAAACGAGGGGTGTATTTTGTAAAACAGATAATGTGAGAATGTTTTTTACATATAACTTTGGTAATCCCGATTTTTTCGTTTAACTTTGCGAATGGTAGCTTTTTTGCAAAAAAGGTCGCGTTCATAGAACCATCTTTTCGATGAATTTATCATTGTGCAAATAATGAATTTAGGATTATATTAAATAACATTTTTAGTATTATGAAACGGTTACTAATATTTTGTTTAGGAGCACTGGTCTCGTTTTCTACTTTTGCCATGGGCTTTGAGGCTGACGGGATGTTGTTCTCGGTGATGCCCGACGACCCGCAAGGCGTTGTGCTGAGCCAAGGGCCGTTTGTGGAGGAACCCTGTAACGTGACCATACCCGACGAGGTGGTTTACAACGATGTGGCCTACAAGGTGAAAGGTGTTGCCAGCTACGCTTTCTATATGGCAAGTATTGACACGCTTACCATTGGCAAGAACGTGGCGTTCATTGCCGGTGAGGCGTTCCCGATTGCCACTTTGCGTCATATCAATGTCAACCAGGAAAATCCGGCGTTTGTCTCGCAAGATGGTGCGCTCTACACAAGTGGTTTCGCAAGCCTCGTGCTCTATCCGAACATGAAAGAAGACAAACTGCTCACCCTGCCGTCGTCCACAACGGAAATCCTTGCCGGCGCATGCGGGGACTGCCGTTCGCTGGAGAAGGTCGTGCTGCCCGAGGGACTGCGTGTGATAGGCGACAGAGCGTTTGATGGCGCCGTCAACTTGAGCGAGCTGAATTTGCCCTCTACGCTCGAGGACGTGGGCTTCAATGTTTTTGACTGGAGCTCTCCGTGGTACAAGGCGTTGCCCGACGGTCCGATCTATTGCGGCAACCACGTGCTGTGGCTCTATAAGGGCACACCCGAGGGCGGTATCATCGATGTGGCCGATGACTGCCTTGCTATTGCCACGGGCTTCAGGTTCAGTGGAAAAGTCAACACTATGCACATCCCCGAGAGCGTGACTAAAATCGGGATGGTTTGTTATAATAACTTGAAGGACTTTGACGTGGCAATCGACAATTCCACCTATTGTTCGGTCGATGGCGTGCTACTTAACAAGGACGGAAGCAGGTTGGAACGCTTCCCTTGTGGCCGCGATGGAGAGTATGTGGCACCGCAGGGTGTGAGAACAATTGGCACCCATGCTTTTGCTGAAGCCTCCAGTTTAACGCGCATCACTCTGCCTGAGGGTGTGGAAAGCATTGAAGACCACGCTTTTTACTATTGCTCGGGCTTGGAGCGTATCGACCTGCCCGCCACTTTGACCCATATAGGCGAGAGTGCCTTTGAGATAGTCACGGCTGTTCCTCTTGTGGGAGCACCCAAAAAAGCCTATAATGATGGCTCCTACTGTCTTGGCGACGTGTATTGCCGTGCCACCGTGCTCCCCGAAGCCGCTCGCAATGCTTTTAATTGTGACAACCTCTTTGAAAGTAAGCTCTACGTGCCCGTGGGTGCCGCCGAGGCCTATCGCGCCGCCGCGCCGTGGAATGAATTCGGCGAGATTATTGAGATTGACTTCGCCGACGTGAATGGCGACGGCGTGGTGAGCGGTGCCGACGTGACCGCACTCTACAACGACTTGCTTGACGGAACCGAGGTCGAAGGTATCAGCGATATCAACGGCGACGGTATCGTCAGCGGTGCCGACGTGACAGCGTTATACAACTTACTGCTTGGGCAGTAAGTTGTGGGTAACGATTAATGGGTAACGATTAACGAATTTTGAGTTAACATCATGCTTAATTAGGAATTAATAAGTGGGGGCGCGGCAGAGCATCAGCGGAGCCGCGTCCCTGCAAACTGCTTGTTTACTCGTTTACTTGTCAACTAAAAAACTATTTGCTTGTTTACTCGTTTACTCGTTAACTTGTTAACTAAATATCTTATGCGGACTTCTGTTCTTATGTCATCCCGTGGAGCGGACGTGGCGGTGCCGCGTCCCTACAGGCTCATGGCTCACATCGCTCAATGCTTGATAGTCATACAACAAAAACAATAAAAACAACAATACTTTTGTTCTTATGAACACTTCTGTTCTTATGTCCTATCACGCTCAACAGTGCCCCCGCAAGCTCAAGGCTCACTGCTCAAGGCTCATAGCTCATGTGGCTCACTGTTTGATGGTGGCGGTGGTGGTGGTTTCTTTGCTCACTGGGTGCCACGGGGGCGGCGTGGCGGGCGATGCGCGGTTGCTGGCCATCGACAGCATTGTCGATACCGACAGCGTGGCGGCGTGGCGGCAGTTGCAGGCCATTGACAGCGCGTCGCTCACGACCGACGCCGACCGCATGCTCTATGCCCTGCTGCACCAGCAGTTGCGCTACGAGCAATATGTGACGCTCGACACAACTGTGCTGCGCCAAACCATTGATTTCTATGGCCGTGGCGATGGGGCGTTTGACAGGTGCCATTATGTGCGGGCATTGATACTGATGGGCGGGTCGCACGAGGACGCGTTGCGCTATCCCGAAGCCATGGAATGGTATCTGCGCGCCGTTAACGAGGCCGACACTGCCGACCACCGCAACTTAGGGCAGTCCAATGCGAGGATAGGCATTATACTGAACAGAAATTTCGCTCGTCACGTCATGAAGGAGCCTTATTTTGAAAAGGCATATTATCACTACAAGTTGACCGACGACACGCCCCACACGGCGGTTGTGGCCTCCTATTTGGCATCAATCTACCGCGTGACGCGCCACGAGAAGGCGCACGCGGCCCTCGAGGAGGCTGCGCGCCTGTGTCTGGCCAGCCGCGACACTTTCGCCTATATGGACTGCCGTGATGGCTTGGCGCGCTGCCTTTATGAGGACTCGCTGCCCCGTCAGTCGCTCACCGTGCTGCAAGAGGCCATGAAAGTCACCTCCGCGAAGTGGCTGACCAACGACTTTTGCTATGACGCGTCGCGGGCCTACGCGACGCTCGGTCGTCCCGACTCGGCTCGGGCATGGCTCGCGATGGCCGCACTGGCCTCCACGCCCCAGGAGCGCTACTTCGTGTTCTCGTGCCGCGAGCGCATCGCGCGTGCCGAGGGTGACAATGCCGAGGCCTACCGCCTTGCCAAGGTGTGCTCGCGTCTCGCCGATTCCATCGCGTCGAATAAGGACGTGCACGCCCTTATGCGCCTCGAAGCCCTCGACCGTGACAACGCCTTGACCGCGAAAAAGCGGGCGCAGGGTGAGCTTGTACGGCGTTCGCGTCTGTGGGCAGGTATCGTGGCTGTGCTGGTGATATTCACTCTCTTTATTGTGGCAGCCGTGAGAATTAGGGCGCGGCGACGCATTCGCGCCATCCAAGAGGAGTGGAGTGCCGAAAGTGCACGGCTGTTGGAGGAGATTGAGGAAAAGGAGCGGCAGTTGGTGCTGGCCGAGGAACGCCAAGTGCAGGGTGCCGAAGAGATGGCTACGGTCGCTGAGGCACAGCACACGTTGGTGTCGGCTTACCTGTCTGCGTTGCGCGCTTTAGTGTCTTCGAGCGAGTACGACTCTCCGAAAGTGTTCGAGCGCAAGTACAAGGAGTTTGTCTCGAAATTTGTGAACGACGATGCCTTTTGGCATGAGATTACACTTTTTGTGGATACGCGCTACCACGGTGCCGCGACGAAACTGCGCCACGAATACCCAGTTCTCAACAACAAGGAGTTGCAGTTGGTGGAGCTGATGTTATGCGGCTTCGGTTATAAGGAAATAGCCACACTAATCGGCCTGCACAAGAGCAGCATGGGCAAGATGCGCTCCCGCATCACCGAGAAAATGGAGCTGAGCGAAACGCTCAACGACTTCGTCGAGTCGTTGAAGGTGGGTTAACGGGCTGCGGTACCTTGGGCATAATGGCGGCAGGCGTCGCGCAGGGGGCACTCGGGGCACAGGGGACGCAGGGCCTTGCACACGTAGCGGCCGTGGAGCAGCAGCCAGTGGTGGGCGTTGTAGCGCAGGTGGGGCGCGATGTGGCGGGTGAGCGCCTTTTCGACCTCAAGCGGCGTTTTGCCGTGGGCCAGGCCGATGCGGTTGGCGACGCGAAAGACGTGGGTGTCGACCGCGATGGCCGCCTTGCCAAAGACGAGTCCCAGCATCACGTTGGCCGTCTTGCGGCCCACGCCGGGCAACCGTGTAAGCTGTTCCATGGTGTCGGGAACACGGCCTCCGAACTCATCGACGAGCATCCGAGCCATGGCTTGCAGGTGGCGCGCCTTGCTGTTGGGGTAAGAAACGCTCGAGATGTGGCGCAGAATGTCGTCGGGGGTGGCCGCCGCCATGGCTTGCGGGGTGGGGTAGGCGGCGAAGAGGCCCGGGGTGACGAGGTTCACGCGCTTGTCGGTACACTGGGCCGAAAGAATGACAGCAACGAGAATTTCAAACTCGTTGCTGTAAGTCAGTTCAGTCGTGGGATTGGGGTTGGCCTCGGCCAGCCGGCCCAGCACGGTGGCGTAACGCTCTTTGATGGTCATGGCTTAGTGGATGGCCTGGAACTCCTCGAGGAAGCGCGTGTCGTTCTCGCTGAACATGCGCAGGTCTTTCACCATGTATTTGAGGTTGGTGATGCGCTCCACGCCCACGCCAAAGGCGTAGCCCGTGTAGATGCTGCTGTCGATGCCGCACAGCTCGAGCACGTTGGGGTCCACCATGCCGCAACCCAAAATCTCGACCCAGCCGGTGTGCTTGCAGAAACTGCATCCCTCGCCGCCACACAGCATGCACGACACGTCCATTTCGGCACTGGGCTCGGTGAACGGGAAGTAGCTGGGACGCAGGCGGATTTTCGTGTCGGGACCGAAGAGCTCTTGCGCAAAGTAGAGCAGCACCTGCTTGAGGTCGGCAAACGATACGTTCTTGTCGATATACAGGCCTTCGATTTGGTGGAAGAAGCAATGGGCGCGAGCCGTGATGGCCTCGTTGCGATAGACGCGGCCCGGGCAGATGATGCGGATGGGCGGCTGCGAGGTGAGCATCACGCGGCTTTGCACCGAGCTCGTGTGGCTGCGCAGTACGATGTTGCGCGTCACGTCGTCCTTGTCCTCGGCCAAGAAGAAAGTGTCTTGCATATCGAGCGCCGGATGGTCGGCGGCAAAGTTGAGCTACGTGAACACGTGCAGGTCATCCTCCACCTCGGGGCCGTCGGCCAGCGTGAA
>JAGCUP010000166.1 GCA_017962765.1 Muribaculaceae bacterium
CAACGCGAACTTCAGGTCCTCAAGTTCTTGGCCGAAGGCATCAGCAGTCGCGAGATAGCGAAAGAAATGTTCATTTCCCTCAACACCGTCCAGTACCATCGGAAGCAGTTGCTCCGTACGACCGATTCGCACAACGTGGCCGAGCTCATCAGTAAGTCATTCAAGCAGAACCTTAACCCAAGTAACAACTGACAGTCAGCTGCTCGACAATGCGCCATAGCGCGCCAACACCATCACAAGCCTCACCATTCACGGTGGGGCTCGTTTTTTGAACCCAAATCGGTCATTAGAAATTATGTCAGAACAGCGTTTAGTTTGAGCAGATTGCTGTTAGTGAAATCGAAGGCATAGCGGGCTATGGCAAAATTTCAGTGGCAGCAAGATGCCAAAATAAAGCTTTTATGGCATAATTAGGGGGAGAAGAACTCACAATACCGGTCTAATGACCGATTTGGGTTGGGTGGGGTAGGGGTGACCCAAACTGGCCGATTGGCCGCTATTCGGTTACGCCGCCGCCTTCAACGCCGCCACCGCCACCTTCTTCGCCGCCTCCCGAGAACGGGTTCTTGCGGTAGCGGATGATGTTGATGTCGCCGCTCAGCTTGTAGCGCTTGCCGTCGGCACCTTCGGCCTCGATGACGTAGTAATATACGCCGGGCTTGACGAGCTTGCCTCCGTAGGTGCCGTCCCATCCCTGTGACGGGTCGGTGAACTCGATGATTTTGTTTCCCCAGCGGTTGAATATCCAGCAATGGAACTTGGTGATGGAACGGTACGACACTTTCCACACGTCGTTCTGGCCCTCGCTCACGCCCGGCGTGAACACGTTGGGGCACTTGAGCTCGCTCACTCCGATTGACACGGTGAAGGTCTCGCTCACGTCATCGCAGGAGTTGTCCTCGTTGGCATACACGAAACGCCAGTAGGTGGTGCCCTCCTCCATGAAGGTCTGCGTTACCTCGTCTTGGCCCAGGCGCAGCTCGATGTTCTGGAAATCGGGGTCGGTGGCCATCTGCCACTCTTTATAGACGACGGCATCGGTGCAATAGGCTCGGAAGGTGATGGTGGCAGGGGCCGAGCCGCCCAGTATGCCCTCGCCCTGGGTCTTAATCTCGTTGTCGTGCGACTCTTCCTCTTGGATGGCGATGCAGTGGGCATCGATGGCCACAGGCACGAAAGTGTCGCTCGTGGCTGTCTGCAGCGGCTCGTTCCAGAACTCGAGGAAGCGGTCGCCGCTCAAGGTAAACGTGGTGTTGCAATAGGGCGACGGAAGCACGATAGTGGGTTTGAAGCCTGAGTAGGTCTCGCTCGACTCTACCTGCACCCACTGGCCCGTGGCGGCGGTGCCTTGGGCACGGCGCCGCACAGCACGGCGACTGCTGCGGTGCGAGTGGCGATACTTGTTGTGGCGGTGCATCGCGGCATTGCTGCCGTTGCCGCCATCGTCGCCGCCACCACCGCCGTCACTGCCGTCAAGCCAGGCTCCGCACCAACGGCATTTGCGTGCCTGGGCGGGGATGGTCTCGCCACAGAAGGGGCATATCTTGGTCTCCCCGTCATCGGGGCCGTCAGGGCCATCGTCCGGGTCCTCCTCCTCGTCGGCCTGCCATTCGAGGTCGTAGAACGAGAGCTTTATCTCGCGGTCCAGTACGTGGCGCACGCCGGTGATGGAGTAATACACGATGTCGGGGCCGCTGCCGTCCACATAAATGGTGGCCGTGCTGCAGTCGCCCTCGCCCAGTGTTAAGGCATTGATGACGAGCGGAAATGCCGAGTAATCGACCACCCACACGTAGGTGGGACGCGTGTCCTCGTAGATGATATAGCCACGGTTGCCCTCGGGATTGGCGAGCGTACTCGTGAGACCGTCGTAGGTGATACCCGTCACTTCGACACTGTAAGCGCCGCCCTGTTCGCCGTAGCTATACCACGTCACCGTGGCCTCGGGGTCGGTAGCCTTGTAATGCATGCTCACGCCGTTCATGTCGTGCAGCACAAATATCGTGTTCAGGCCCGTCGTGGCCGCCGGAGTCTCGCTCCACACCGCGTGGCTGTTGCCTGTGAACGACACCGGGCTTTGGCTCTCCTGGGCCATAGTCGCAAGGTTTGCCACGAAAACAGCTATAATTGCCAAAAAAAGTTTCTTCATCATCGTGCAAAGTTACTCTATAACTCTATAATAACGCAAAAACCACCCAATAAATTGCCCTAAACGACACTTTGCTATCCTCTAGAAAGCGATTGGTTGTAATTACCCTCTCAAATGAGGGCTTCCACAACGCAGGGTTGCAGACGCAGGTGGGGAATAAGTTGTAATTACCCTCTCAAATGAGGGCTTCCACAACCCTTGTTGGTCACTTGCTGCATTGCTTGGGTTGTAATTACCCTCTCAAATGAGGGCTTCCACAACCAAACTCAATACGTTCTACAAAGAGAGTGTGTTGTAATTACCCTCTCAAATGAGGGCTTCCACAACAGGCTTTTGGCGAAGACAACAAGGCTATGTGTTGTAATTACCCTCTCAAATGAGGGCTTCCACAACCCCTACCTTCGTCCAATGTCAAGCATGACTGTTGTAATTAGCCTCTCAAATGAGGGCTTCCACAAC
>JAGCUP010000167.1 GCA_017962765.1 Muribaculaceae bacterium
AAGACGATGCGTTTCACCTCGCC
The DNA here is from genome assembly GCA_017962765.1 of Muribaculaceae bacterium. Lineage (GTDB taxonomy): Bacteria > Bacteroidota > Bacteroidia > Bacteroidales > Muribaculaceae > Sodaliphilus. Next base: position 24 of record JAGCUP010000167.1, read on the forward strand.
CACGCAGTTCATGGCTCAGCGCAAGTCAACCATTGACGAGGCGTGGCCCGGCGACATCGTCGGCCTGCCTGACACTGGCGGCATCTTCAAGATTGGCGATACGCTCACCGAGGGCGAGCAAGTCCATTTCAAGGGACTTCCCAGTTTTTCGCCCGAGATGTTCAAGTATATTGAGAACACTGACCCCATGAAGACGAAGCAGCTCAACAAGGGCATCGATCAGCTCATGGACGAGGGCGTGGCGCAGCTGTTCGTCAACCAGTTCAACAATCGTAAGATTATCGGCACTGTGGGTCAGCTTCAATTCGAGGTCATCCAGTACCGTCTCCTCCACGAATATGGTGCGCAATGCCGTTGGGAACCCATACACCTCTACAAAGCGTGCTGGATTGAGAGCGACGACGCCGAAGCACTGGAGGCCTTTAAACACCGCAAGCACCAGTTCATGGCCCTTGACACTGAAGGCCGCGACGTGTTCCTTGCCGACAGTGGCTATGTGCTTCAAATGGCGCAGCAGGACTTTCCCAAAATCAAATTCCATTTCACCAGCGAATTTTAAACCGAAATAAAACATCATACAATGACAAATATAGAACAACTCAAAAATTTATACGCCTCGCTCACGGGGGCGCAGCCTACCGAAGTGATTGACTTGCCCATCTCGGGCAGCAACCGCCGTTATTTCCGTCTCGTGGGAGAGCCCACGCTAATAGGCGCCATCGGCACCAACCAGATGGAGAACCGCGCATTCATCGCCATGGATGAGCATTTTGCCTCGAAGGGTCTACCTGTTCCCAAGGTGCTGGCGGTGAGTGACGACCAAATGTGCTACCTGCAGGAAGACCTGGGCGACCTTACCCTGTTTAACGCTATAGAAAAGGGGCGTAAGACGCGCGTCTTCGGTGAGGAGGAGAAAAGTTTGCTCAAGAAGACCATTCGCCAGCTGTGCGACTTCCAGTTTATGGGTGCCGACGGCTTTGACTTCAAAGTGTGCTATCCGGCGAGCGACTTCACGCGCCGTTCCATCTACTGGGACCTCAACTATTTCAAGTACTGCTTCCTCAAAGCCACGGGACTCGAATATGACGAGGAGAAGCTCGAAGATGATTTCGCACACATGGCAGACGTGTTGCTGCGCAGTTCCTCGGCCACTTTCATGTACCGCGACTTCCCGTCGCGCAACGTGATGATAAAGGACGGGCAGCCCTGGTTCATCGATTTCCAGGGCGGTCGCAAGGGCCCGTTCTACTACGACGTGGCCTCCTTCTTATGGCAGGCAAAGGCTAATTTCCCCGACAGTCTGCGCCACGAGCTCCTCAAGGAATACCTGGTGGCGTTGCGCAAGTACAAGCCGGTAAATGAGAACTATTTTTATTCCCAGCTGCGCCACTTCGTTCTTTTCCGCACGCTTCAGGTGCTGGGTGCTTACGGTTTCCGTGGTTACTTCGAGAAGAAACCGCACTTCATGCAGAGCGTGCCGTTTGCCATCAACAACCTGCGCAAGTTACTTGAAACGCCCTACGTGGAGTATCCCTATCTGTCGAAGGTGCTCAACGAGTTGGTCAACCTGTCGCAGTTTACCGATGGACTCCAAAAGCGTGCCTTGACGGTAAAGGTGATGAGCTTTGCCTACAAGAAAGGTATCCCCAACGATGCCAGCGGCAACGGCGGCGGCTACGTGTTTGACTGCCGAGCCGTGAACAACCCCGGTAAATATGAGCGCTACAAGCCGTTTATTGGCCTTGATGCACCCGTCATCAAGTTCCTCGAGGATGACGGCGAGATTATCGTGTTCCTCGACCATGCCCAGGCGCTGGTCGATGCGACAGTAAAGCGCTACATCGAACGTGGATTTACCAACCTGATGGTGTGCTTTGGGTGTACCGGCGGCCAGCACCGCTCGGTTTATTGTGCACAGCACCTTGCCGAGCACTTAAACAAACAGTTTAATGTTAAAGTGGAACTCGTTCATCGAGAGCAAAATATAGAACAAACATTTAACCCCGTCGCAAAGAACTGATGAAAAAGGCTCTTATACTAGCAGCCGGGCTTGGCACGCGCCTGCGCGCCGTGGTTAACGACCGTCCCAAGGCTCTCGTCGAGGTGGCCGGCGTCACCATGCTTGAACGCGTGGTAAACCATCTCAAGCAATATGGTGTGGACGACATCACGATCAACGTGCACCATCTGGCGCAGCAGGTGGTGGACTTTGTGGCTTCCCGCAACAATTTCGGCGTCACTATCCATTTCAGCGATGAGCGCGACTTGTTGCTCGAGACGGGTGGCGCCATTGTGGCAGCACGGCAATGGCTCGACGGCGATGAGCCCTTCATCGTTCACAACGCCGACATTCTCACCGACCTTGACTTCGAGGACATGGCGCGCGAGCACCTCGACAGTGGTGCAGTCGCCACCATACTCGTCAAGCACCGCCCCACGCAGCGTTACTTCCTTTTTGACCGGCAGCGTCGTCTTCAGGGGTGGGTCAATAAGAGCACTGGCGAGACACGCCCCGCAGGCCTTGTTTACACTGGTACCGAATATGACGAAATGGCTTTCGGCGGCATCTATATCCTATCGCCCGAAATATTCCCTGCTCTTGAGGAATATGCCAAGAAGAGCCCCGTATTCTCCATCACTCCCTTCTATGTGGACCACTGCCGCACGCTGCCCATCCACGCCTACTGCCCTCCGCGTGACTACTTGTGGCTCGACGTCGGCAAGCCCGACACCCTCACCCTTGCCAACGAAATCTACGCAGCGAAATAAAAATGGCTCGAAACAAATCGAGCCATTTTTTCAGATAATCCATACCAATAATAGCGATTACAATAATACATGACACGCCAACACTAACACAACCACGTCATCAACTATTTGTTGATGGTTAGTGAAGCACGATATTATGTCGTGATTCCTCAATTCTTTTCAATTACTATTGAAAAGCATGCCGTATCGGGACTTGTTTGACAAAGACAGACATACGCTAAAGATTAGGTTCACGTTGGACAATGTGCCACTAAGATCCCAAT
>JAGCUP010000168.1 GCA_017962765.1 Muribaculaceae bacterium
ACTTTCACGTGACTCTGTGCTGCCAGGTTGTAGATTTCCGTGGGGCGCACTTTCGAGATGACGCGTATCAATGATGACGAGTCTGTCATGTCAGCCCAGTGCAGGTTCACCAGACGTGCCTTCTTCATGTCGCGCACCCACTCGTCGAGATAAAGGTGCTCGATGCGGCCAGTGTTGAACGAGCTGCTGCGCCTGAGCACGCCGTGTACCTCGTAGCCTTTGGCCAAGAGGAATTCGGCGAGGTAGGAGCCGTCTTGTCCCGTGATGCCCGTGATGAGGGCCACTCGTGTTTTATTGTCTTTTTCCATAAGTCGTGTTGAATTGGCGACGCTAATTTACACATTTTTTCTAAAAAACACCGCATCGACCGCCTTAAAGATATAAAAAACGCTAAAAACTTTCCCTTGGGCGTGCCCGTTGAGGCTTTTTTCGTACTTTTGCACAAAATAATCGTAAATCACACGCCCCAATGAGGAAACTATTTTTTATACTGATTATGGTTGCCGCGGCATGTACCGTCGTGGCACAACGTGGCAAGCAGACGCCCATGCAAAAGTTGATGAACGCTCAGTTTGCCATCAACACGTTCTATGTTGATACCGTCAATGAGGATAAGCTCGTTGAAGCCGCCATACGCGGCATGCTCGAGGAGCTTGACCCGCACTCGAGCTACACCGACGCTAAGGAAACCAAGGAACTCGAGGAGCCTCTGCAGGGCGAGTTCAGCGGCATCGGCGTCCAGTTCAACATGAAAGACGACACCCTCTATGTCATACAAACCATCGCCGGTGGCCCCAGCGAGCGCGTGGGCATCCTGGCCGGCGACCGTATCGTCACCGTCAACGACACGGTCATCGCTGGTGTGAAGATGTCGCGCAACGACATCATGAAGCGGCTGCGCGGCCCCAAGGGCACTAAGGTTGTGGTGCAGGTGAAGCGTCGCAACACGCCCGGGCCTATCACCTTCCGCATCACGCGCGACAAGATACCCCTTTATAGCGTCGATGCTAGCTTTATGCTCGACGACAAAACCGGCTATGTGCAAATCTCGCGCTTCGGCGCCAAGACCCACGACGAGATGGTGGAGGCCATCGGCAAGCTGCAAAAGCAGGGCATGAAGCAACTCATCATTGACTTGAGCGGCAACGGCGGCGGCTATCTCAACGCGGCCATCGATATGAGCAACGAATTCCTCGACGGGGGTAAGATGTTAGTTTATACGCAAGGCAATAACGTGCCGCGAAACGATGCTAAGGCCGACGGCTGGGGCCGATACAAGGACCTTAAGATTGTGGTTATGGTGGACCAGTACAGTGCCAGCGCCAGCGAAATCTTCACCGGTGCCATGCAGGACTGGGACCGTGCAGTGGTCGTGGGACGTCGCACTTTCGGCAAGGGCCTCGTGCAACGCCCGCTCCACTTCGAAGACGGCTCGATGATGCGCCTCACTGTGGCGCGCTATTACACGCCTTCGGGTCGCTGTATCCAAAAGCCCTATAAACGTGGCGACAAGGAGGCCTACGACGAGGATATTGTCAACCGAGCTCAGGAAGGCGAATATTTTACTCTTGACAGCATCCACCTGAACGATTCGTTGCGTTACACTACGCTCCAAAACGGACGTCCCATTTATGGCGGCGGTGGCATCCTGCCCGACGTGTTTGTACCGCTTGACACCACCGAGAGCACACCCTACTATCGCAACTTGATGGCCAAGGGCGTCATCAACCAGTATGCCATCGACTATGTGGATCGCCACCGCAAGGACCTCAAGAAGCGGTATGCCACCCTCGATGACTTCGACAGCAGTTTCTCGCTTACCGATGTCGATATGAAGGAATTTATTGAGCGCGGTGAACGCGACAGCGTCAAACTTGACGAGGAGCAATATCGCACAAGCGAAAACTTGTTGCGCCTCGTGCTCAAGGGACTCATCGCCCGCGATGTCTTCAGCGACCCGGGCGCATACACCTACATACTGCGTCACCGCAACAACGACCTCGAGGCAGCCTTTTCCATTATCAACGACGAGCGCCGATACAACGACCTCCTCCAGCACGGCAACCCTGAATACGAACGCCTCGCCGCCCGCCACCGCGAGCAAGAGAAATAACGATTACAGAGCGACTGAGATGACGTAGCGCGACGAGGGTGACACTGTCGTGCAGACGTGGCTTGTGGGTGTGGTGAGGCTTGGGAGGTCGTCGACGAGGCCGGTTCCCAGCATTTTGAGGTAGCTTTCTTTGATTGTCCACAGGCGGGTGAAGGCCACGTCGGGACGAGGTGAGGCAAGTACGTCGTGCAGCTCGTCGTCGTTGAGTACGCGCCGTGCCACTTCCATATCGAGTTCGGTTACCATTTCCACGTCAATGCCCACTGGCTCGTGGGCCACGGCGACCGCCACGGCCACATCGCAGTGGCTGATGTTAAAATGAACATCGGGTAACTCAGGGAAAAAGGGCTTTCCCTGCTCGGTACGGGCGACCCGCAACGAGTCAAGGTTCAACCCAAACTCCTCATCCAGGAGCTGGCGCAGCAAGCGGTGGGCAACAACGCGCACACGCCGGTCCACCTCGCGGCGGTATCGCATTACCTCATCGCGCCGCCATGCCGGCAGCGCTGTCAGATCCTCGTCGAGCCCGAAATCCCATATCGCTTCACTTACCAAATATCTCATCGCACTGCAAAATTAGTGCAAACTGAGCGCAAAACAAGCAAGCCAGCCTGCTTTTTTGCCAAGGAGTCACTTAATTTATCCAAAATTAGTGCAAACCGAGAGCAATGCAAAACGAAAAATAAGTTTTTTGTTTTAACAATGACGAAACGCGGTCTATGTTTCGCATTTTTTTGCGGTAGTGTTGCGTTTTTGGGAAATATTATGTAATTTTGCGTGCAAGAATATCGTGGCCGTGAATTGGCCCCATTGACCTAAACTTGACGTAATATGAAACTATCGAATACTCCCTTCAAGCGAATCATGTTGTTGCTCATGGCAGTCACCATGATGCTCACGGCAGCCGATGCCGCGGTGCAAACCAGTAAACGCCGCGTGCGCAAGAAAGTCGTCACGCCCGAGCAGCAGGCTGCCCAGCGCCAGCAAGAACAGGAGCAGGAACGTGAGCGCATCGAGAACACGACGATTGTCGAGGAGTATGTCACCACCAGTGAGATTCAGGCCGAGGGCACTTATTATGAGGAGTCGGCCACTGCGGTCACCGAGGAGACGGTTGAGACCGTTGACCAGATGCCCGAGTTCGCTGATGGTGGCGAAACCGGACTATTAAGGTGGCTTTCACACCACGTCAAGTATCCCGCCAAGGCCGCGCAGAACAACATCTCGGGAAAGGTAATGGTGCGTTTCCTCGTACGAAGCGACGGTTCGGTGACCGATGTCGAGGTGGTTCACGGCGTGCATCCCTCGCTCGACAACGAGGCGCAGCGCGTGTGCGGCGAGTTGCCGCGTTTCAAGCCCGCCATGCTCGATGGCCGTCCTGTGGCCTACCACTACGTCGTGCCCGTCACTTTCAAGATTCAGTATTGATTATAAGTTGCAATATAATAATGAGGGCGGCATGGTTTCATCCATGCCGCCCTTGTAGGTTCTAGTGGGGTAGGGGGTGCTTAGCGCACGCGGCCCACGTAGCTGCCGTCGCGGGTGTCGACCTCGATTTTCTCACCATTGTTGATGAAGAGGGGCACGCGCACGGTGGCGCCGGTCTCGACGGTGGCAGGCTTGAGGGTGTTGGTGGCCGTGTCGCCCTTGATGCCAGGCTCGGTGTAGGTGATTTCGAGCACGGTCTTGACGGGCATCTCGGCATAAAGCACGGTGTCGGTGGAAGCGTCGCTGACGACCTCGACCACGTCGCCTTCCTTCATGTAGTCGGCACCGGTGATGACCTCCTTGAGAATGGGGATTTGCTCATAAGTCTCGTTGTTCATGAAGATGGCGTCATCACCGTCCATGTAAAGGAACTGATAGGGGCGGCGCTCCACGCGAACGTCCTCGAGCTTCTCGCCAATGTTGAAGCGGCGCTCGAGCACGCGTCCGTCGACGACGTCTTTGAGCTTGGTGCGCATGAAGGTGTTGCCTTTACCAGGCTTCGCGTGAAGGAATTCGATGCAGAAGTAGAGTCTGCCATCGAGACGGATGCAAGTTCCGTTCTTGATGTCTTGGGCATTCATCATAAGTCTTTGCGATATCTTTAATAATTAATAATGTGATTTCTTTGAGGGTGCAAAATTACGGCAAAAGGAGAAAATTTGCAAAATTCTTCACTAAAAAACGCACTTTGTTTGGTTATTTTGAAAAAAGTGACTAATTTTGCACGCCGTTTTGGAAAAATTTAATCAAACAGACAAATAAAAGATGAAACGTACTTATCAACCGTCGAACAGAAAGAGAGCTAACAAGCATGGTTTCCGTCGTCGTATGCGCACCGCCGATGGCCGCAAGGTCCTCGCCCGTCGCCGCGCCAAGGGCCGCTATAGCCTCTCGGTGAGCGACTCGGTGTACCGCAAGTAAGCCGATAGCGCCACTCTTTCAGCTCGCCCCGTGGCCCGTGGCCACCATCGAAGGGCGACCTCATCACAAAGCCGTTGCGTCAAGCGCCTCGCCGTTAAGGGAGGCCCGAGCGCGACGGCCTTTGATGTGTTTTTGTGAATCTCCCGATTTTTTCGTACATTTGCGGGGTAATCCTGATACATATGGAATTATTGCATCAATACTTTTACAGTAAGGGCAAGGTGGTGACGAAGGCGATACTCTACACGCTGCTGTCGGCGCTGCTGGTGGGCCTAGCGGTCATTATGCACGTGCAAGTGGGCCTGTCGTACCTGTTCACCGAGTGGCAGGGCTGGGTGATTGCCATCGTCTATAGCCTCATCACCCTTGGGGTAATACTCTCGGCAACAGGGAACTATGGCAAGGCGGGCATGGCCTTCAGGGGCGTTCCAGCCTTTGGCGTGGGCGCCGACCATTTCGTCGTTTTCAACGCGCGCGGCCTGGCCACCAAGATTCCCTTTGAGGATTGTGAGCAGGTGCGTTTCAAGACCACCTATCACTATCGGGGACTGCCCGCCACGCTTACCCTCATTATCCACTACCGTGACAAGTTCGCGACCGACGACACGTCAAAAGTCGAAATCAAACTTTCTGAGCTCGACCGCCCGCAACACGAAATTGACAAGCAATTAAATAAGGTGTATAAGCAGGCCAAGAAAAATAATCTTCGCGATGAAAATCATGAATGACCTGATATCGAGTTATCCCCAAAATGAGCCCTTAAATGTGGTTATGGGTAATGTTGAAAAAGTGTGGAAAAAATGGGGAAAAGTTAGGGGGTAGGAAAATTGCATATATGATAAGGTATGCGTAATTTTGTCATCCCTAAACGAAATTATTGAAAGGAATATATGGAATTTGAAACTGGGAAAAATAGCCTTAGCAGGCAGGCGCGGCGCGCACCGCAGCACGAACCACAGGTGGTCAACGAATTTGGCAAGCTGCAACCGCATGTGCCCGAGATTGAGGATGCGGTCCTCGGAGCCCTCATGCTCGAGAAGGACGCCTATAGCGTGGTGAGTGACTTGCTCAAGCCCGAGTGCTTCTATGAACCTGCAAACCAAAAAATCTACGAGGCCATTGTCGAGCTGGGCGCAATGCAACGCCCCATCGATATGCTCACCGTCACCGAGCAGCTGCGCAACAGTGGTCACCTCGAGGAGGCCGGTGGCGCCGTGCGTATCAGCGCGCTCACAGGCCGTGTGGCGAGTGCCGCCAATATTGAGTACCATGCTCGAATCGTAGCCCAAAAATACCTGGCTCGCGAGCTCATCAGCTTCTCGAGCGGCATTTCTACGCTAGCATTCGACGAGGGTATCGACGTCTATGACCTCATGCAGGAGGCCGAGGCCAAGCTTTTCGATCTGTCGAAGAACACGATGAAGCGCGATGTGGTGCAAATTGACAACGTCATTGCCGAGGCTATCCAAAAAATTGAGGACGCATCGAAGCGTGAGAGCGGCTTGAGCGGACTGGCCACGGGCTACCGTGAGCTCGACAAAATCACGAGCGGTTGGCAAAATAGCGACCTGATTATCATCGCGGCGCGTCCAGCCATGGGTAAGACGGCGTTCGTGCTGTCGATGGCTAAGAATATGGCCGTGGATTTCAACACGCCGGTGGCCGTGTTCTCGCTCGAGATGTCGAACTTGCAGCTTGTGAACCGCTTGATAAGCAACGTGTGCGAGCTGCCTGGCGAGGTCATCAAGAGTGGCCAGTTGTCACAGATGGAGTGGGACAAACTCATGACGCGTGTGAGGAATCTCTACTCGTCGCCCATCTATGTCGATGACACGCCCTCGCTCTCCATCTTCGAGCTGCGTACCAAGGCGCGTCGTCTCGTGCGTGAGCACAACGTAAAAATCATTATCATTGACTACCTTCAGCTGATGAACGGCACCGGCTTGAAGTTCGGTTGCCGCGAGCAGGAGGTGAGCACCATTTCGCGCTCGCTCAAGCAGCTCGCCAAGGAGCTGAACATCCCTATCGTGGCCCTCTCGCAGCTCAATCGCAGCGTGGAACAGCGTGGTGACGAGAAACGCGGCAAGCGCCCGCAGCTTAGCGACCTTCGCGAGAGCGGTGCCATTGAGCAGGATGCCGACATCGTGTGCTTTATCCACCGTCCCGAGTATTACACCAAGTCGACCGAGGACGCCGAGGGCAACGACATTCGTGGCCTCGCCGAGTTTATTATCGCTAAGCACCGCAGCGGTAGCGTTGGCGATGTGAAAATGCGATTTGTGAAGCGTTTTGCCCGTTTTGACAACTGGGATACTGACTTTACTGTGCAGGAAAGCACTGTGGAATCGCGCATGAACGTTGCCGGAGGAGCTGCGCAGCAACCCATGGCGCCGCCGCCCGATGTCACGAATGCTGATTTCCTGCGTGACCGCAATGAGGCCGATGTTCCATTCTAAGCCATGAAGCTGTCCGCGTTCAAAAAGTTGTCACCGTTGGCCACGTTTTTCGTCTTGGCCGCCCTGTGCATTATTGTGCAGTTACTTGTCGTGGACAACTATATAGGCCGCAACCTCAATCCGCACTACATGGAGCAACTTACGGCGACTCAAGTGGTGCTCCACCTCGTCAACCACCTGGCCGATGCCTCCATATTGTTGTTGCCACTGGCCGTGCTGCCGGCGCGCTGGCGCTGGACGCAGTGGATTGTGCTGTGGCTGCTTACTGTGTGGTGCCTGGCCCAACTGCTATATCATCCCACCTACCGCGACCTCATGCCGTTCTCCTCGTTCCTGCTTGTGCAGAACGTGGGCGACGTGTTGTGGGAGAGCGTCAAGGGCTCATGGCGCTGGGGCTTTCTCAAAGTCATCATTCCTCCGGTGGCGCTGTGGGTCCTTTATCAGTGGAAGCTTAAGCGCGGCGTGGCGCAGTCGGCCACCACTGGCAAGCGCCGCCTGTGGTGGAGCGTGGCCATGCTGGCGTCGTTTGCGCTGTTACGCACCGGCGTTGACATCTACTATTACGCCACCGACGACGAAGCCCGCAGCTATACGTCGCGCCTTCACGACAGCTACTGCGTGGTGTGGACGCGCATGAGCAACTACTACAAGCTCAACGGCTTCGTTCCCTATGCGGCCTACTGTGCTGCCACGTCCATTTTCAACACCCATCACTTGAGCGACGAAGAACGAGCCGAGGTGGAGTATTTTCTCGCCGAGCAACCCAAGTATAGCGATAACGACTATGCCGTCGGAGAGGGAAAGAACTTGATTTTTATCGTGGTGGAATCGCTCAACTCATGGG
>JAGCUP010000169.1 GCA_017962765.1 Muribaculaceae bacterium
ACTGCCAGCTGACAAGACACTCTTTGGGGGCTGCTCGCCCCCTGCCGTTAGGCAAACCCCTCGGTGTTTTTCATGTTAATCTATGATGATTCAACAAGCAAACACCTGGTGTTTTTTCGCAGTTCGATTTTGAACTCACATTGCGTTGACAACGCTACACGCGCAACTGGGGGCGGAAATAGAAAAAGGAGAAGATTAAACGATACAGTGAGCGCCATGAAACGGCTTGCCCCATGCTGGCCATGGGGCCGGCATGGGGCAAAACGTGGCGGGAAGCGGCTTCCCGTTGTCAGTCAATAATTACTTGCAGCAGCACTCAGCTTCGGGGCGGCAGCACTCAGCCTTGTCGCACTTGCCGTCTTTCATGCAGTGCTTGTTGGCGTCGTCACATTTGTTGTCCTTGCTGCATTGCTTACCGGCCTTGTCGCATTTCTCGGCTTTGTCGCAGTGCTTCTCAGCCTTGTCGCATTTCTCGGCCTTGTCGCAATTTTGTGCCTTGTCACAGTTTGCGGCTTTCTCGCATTTTTGTGCCTTGTCGCAATTGACGGCCTTAACCTTGTCGCACTTGACCGGAGCAGCCTTCTCACATTTCACAGCTTTAGCCTTGTCGCATTTGACCGGTTCGGCCTTGTCGCATTTCTCGGCTTTAGCCTTGTCACATTTTTCCATCTTTTCGCACTGAGCCTTCTTGGGACAGTTAGCGACCTTGGTGGGTTCCTCGGCCTGCACGAATGCGAAGGCGAAGATAGCGATGAGGATTGACAGAATAGTACGTTTCATTGTCGTTGTTGTTTAAAAATAGTTTATAAAAATTGGTTTATTAATGTTTTAACTAAAAAAATGGCTTTTTATTGCCCTCGCAGCGTCAAAACAGCGAGAGCTCGCGCGGCGACGACTTGTGACGGTATTGCTTCTCAAGGTCGGCAATAACCTGGGTGTCAGCATCAATCGCCAGCACGCGTCGGCTCGTTGCACCCGCCTCAAGGGCTCCGTTGGCTTGGCAGTTCGTCACCAGCAGTGTGCCGCTGGGCGGGCATGCCGAGTCGACGATAACGCGCCCTATCTCGCGGGTGATTCCCCCACCCTCTTGCGCGGCTTGTCGCCACACGTCACCGGGCGCGGGCCCAGGTGTAACCTGAAGGAAGAAACCGTGGGCATTGACACCGCGTCCCTGCGGCTTGTCTTCGCTCATGGGGATACGGCTCTCGCGCAGGAAGAGGCGGAAGTCGGCGAGCTCGCCGGTGGCAAGTTGCGCCATAGCTTGGTCAAGAGCCTGGGTGGCAGCCCGCTTTTCTTCATCGCTCATGTGCTTGGCTCCCTCGATTTTGCGGCGGTAACCCTGCCCAGTCTTCGTAGTGCGCCTATTAGTCACAATAAGTTCGTTGAACACGCGCTTGAACACTTCGCTGTCGAACCAGGCGCGCTCAGCGTCCTTGACGAGGTGCAGCACCAGATCGTGGCGCGGTGCGATGCCGGCATGCTGTGGTGTGTCGCTGTTTTTCTTGTCCCACACCACGTCGTGAGCGAGTTTCCAACCTTGCTCGCGTTCCAAGGCGAGGGCCAGCTGCCAGTTGAGGGTGGCGGCACGGTCGCCGTGGCGCAGGTGCAGCCACAGGCTCCCAGTGTCTTTGAGTATGCGGTGATATTCCTGCGTGAGCGCCAGCAATGCAGGCATTTGCTGCTCGCTGGCAAGCAGCGGCGCGGTCGCCACTACGCAGTCGGCGCTCGCGTCGGGCACGCGCGGCAACAATTCCATTTCCTTGCCCGCCATGAGCGACGGAACACCCTCCTTATCGGGGAACGCAAGGTCGCGCTTTGCCATCACAGGTGCAGGTGTCAAGCGCGTCGCTGCGGGTTGAACGACCTCGACAGGTTCCTTAACAGGCACGGGTGCAGGCGCTTCTTCGCCCATTCCCAAATGTTGCTTGAGGAAGCCCAGGGCCTCGTTGGCCATGCGGTCGTGGCCTATCTCGCCAAGGGCGGCGAAAGCCAGCCAGCGTCCCACAAGATCGGCCTCATCGACGCCGAAAATGCGGGCCAGCCTTACCACCTGCTCGCGCTTGGGACGTCGTTCCCCATGCTCGTAACGGCAATACATGGGCACGTCCACCCCAATGGAGGCGGCAAGTTCGCGTTGTTTCTTTCCGCTTTGTTCTCGCAGTTGTCTCAGTCGTTCAGGAAATAGCATAGGCGGCTGAATTGTTAAATCGTGGCAAATTTACCAACAATTTTCCAAACCACGAAATATCGCCCTCATTTTTCACATTTTTTGGAAAATGAGATGAGAATATGCTATTGTTTGCAAACATATTCTTGTTTTTGCGCTCGGTTTGAATTATCTTTGCAGGTTGAAACAAACTGAACGAATATAAATAAAATAAATAATATGACATTTGAAGAACTGGGCGTGCGCGAGGATTTGCTGCGCGCCATCGAGACGATGGGCTATGAGAAACCCATGCCCATACAGGAAATGGTGATCCCGCACCTGCTGCATGAGGAAACCGACGTAGTGGGACTCGCCCAAACGGGAACCGGCAAGACGGCAGCTTTCGGGTTGCCCACGCTGCAACGCATCGACACGTCGTCGACGGCCACCCAGGCCCTTATCCTCGACCCGACGCGCGAGCTGTGCCTGCAGACGAAGACCGACCTCGAAGACTATGCCCGTTATATCCCCGGCATGGAAATTCTCGCAGTATATGGCGGTGCCAACATCGAGCCGCAAATCAAGGCGGTGAAGCGTGGCGTGCAGGTGATAGTGGCCACCCCTGGCCGTCTGCTGGACCTCATCAACCGCAAGGTGGTGAATCTGGAAAGCGTGAACACCGTCATCCTTGACGAGGCCGACGAGATGCTCAACATGGGTTTTGTCGATGACATCAACGAAATTCTTTCGCACGTGCCCGAGGAGCGCAAAATGTTGCTGTTCAGCGCTACCATGCCCAAGGAAATCGCGGCCATCGCCCACAACTATATGCATGACCCCAAAGAATTTGTCGTGGGCACGCGCAACGAGAGCTCGGCCAACGTGCGCCACATATATTATATGGTAAACGCGCGCGACAAGTACCTTGCGCTCAAGCGCATCGTAGACTACCTGCCGCGCATCTACGGCATCATCTTCTGCCGTACACGCGCCTCGGCACAGGAAGTGGCCGCGCAGCTCATCCAGGACGGATATAACGCCGACGCGCTGCACGGCGACCTCACGCAATCGCAGCGCGACGCCGTGATGAAGAAGTTCCGCCAGCGCAGCATCCAACTGCTGGTGGCCACCGACGTGGCAGCCCGCGGCCTCGACGTGACCGACCTCACGCACATCATCAGCTATGCGCTGCCCGACGACAACGACATCTACAACCACCGCAGCGGACGCACGGGACGCGCCGGCAAGACCGGCATCTCCATCGCCATCATCCACAGCCGCGAGCGCGGCAAGCTCAAACAGATAGAGCGGCACATCGGCAAGGAATTTGAGCGCCACGAGGTGCCCAAGGGCCCCGAAATCATCGAGAAGCAACTCTTCAACCTGGCGGCACGCCTCGAGAACGTGGACGTGAACGAAGAGGACATCGCGCCCTTCCTGCCCAGCGTGGTCAAGAAACTGTCGTGGCTTTCGAGCGAAGACTTGCTCAAACGCATGCTGTCGCTCGAGTTCAACCGCCTCATCGAATACTACAAGAAGGCGCCGAAAATCGACATTGAGCCCGAAAAGTCGAAACGCGACCGCAAAGAGCGCGCCACCCGCGACAAGGCCGAGAAAGACCGCCGTCAGGGCGAGAATGGTTACGAGCGCGTATATATTAATGTGGGAAAAGCCGACGGCTTCTTCGCCCCCAACCTCATCAAGATGATTAATGCTGTCACCCACGGCCAGCGCATCAACATCGGGCGTATCGACCTGTTGAGCCGCTACTCGCTCTTCGACGTGGCACTGGGCGACGCCAAGCACGTCATCCGCTCGCTCACTGGCGAGGAATTCTTCGGCAAGCGCCTCTACCTTGAGATTGCCGTCGAGGGAAAGGACTACGCTGCCGCCGCCGAGAAGGGAAGGGGCAAAAAGAAGGCCTATGCCGCCGACAAACCCACCGACGGCGAGAAAAAGAAGAACCGCCGCGAGCGAAGGGCAGAGATGTTCGGACGCACCCTCGAGCTCATCGAGGAGGCTAAGGGTCCCAAGCCCTCGAAGCGCGGCAAACGCGGCGCAAAGCGTTTTGACGAAGTGGCCGTGGCCCATGGTCGCCGTGGCCGTCGCGAAGTGAACTACGACGCGCTGGGCGACTACGACAAGTTCATCAAGAAAAGCAAACGCAAGAAATGAAACGACTGCTCACCATAGTAATGCTGGCCGCCCTGTTGGCGGCATGCTCGGGCGAGAACACCGCCTCGGGCGACACCGCCGTAGCCGGTGATAGCACTGCGACGGCACCCGACACGCTCACCATCGCCATGACAGGCGATATCATGTTAGGCTCCACCTTCCCGCGTGTGCGGTTGCCACGCAACGATGGCCGTGACATCTTCATCGAGTGCGACAGCATTCTACGGGCCGCCGACGTGGCCTGCGGAAACCTCGAGGGCGTGCTCGCCGACGAGGGGCGTCCGCGCAAGAATCCCGAGAGTCCCCGCGCCTTCATGTTCCTCATGCCCACCGAGTATGTAGGGCGGCTCGTTGATGCCGGCTATGATTTTTTGGGCATCGCCAACAACCACATCTTTGATTTTTGGGAAGAAGGGGCCGTTTCCACCACAAAGACCCTGCAAGAGGCCGGCATCGCCTACGCCGGACGCAAGGAATGTGAGCAGACGTCGAGGACCATCAACGGCGTGCGCTACGGTTTCTGCGCCTTTGGCCACGAAGACTACTGCCTGCGCACGCAAGACACGGCCACGGTGCGGCGCATCATCACGGAGCTCAAGCGTGACAACGACATCGTCATTGTGTGCTTCCACGGCGGCGCCGAAGGCACGGCATGCCGCCACCTGCCCTACGAGACCGAATACTTACAGGGTGACGACCGCGGCAACCTGCGCGTGTTTACCCATTTCGCCGTGGACTGCGGCGCGAGCATCGTCTATGGGCACGGTCCCCACGTGCCGCGCTGCATGGAGCTGTATAAGGGCCATTTGATTGCCTACAGCCTGGGCAACTTCGCCACACCCGTGGGCATGGGCACGGCGGGGCTCACCGGCTATGCGCCGCTACTGGTGGCGCGATTGAATAGCCTCACCGGTGAGTTTATCGACGGCAAAATCCACTCCTTTATCCAAATTGCTGGCGAAGGTCCCCGTCGCGACCACAAGAACCTCGTGGCGGCTGAAATCAGGCAGCTCACCGAGGAGGACATCACCGACAACCATCTGCTCATCGCCGACGACGGCACGATCACGATAAAACAATGAAACGATTATTCCTATACGCACTTTTCGCGGTAACACTCGCCGCCGGCCGCGCCGCCACCATCGGCGACCTCTTCGTGGCCGAAAATTACGGCATTTTTAACACGCTCACGCCCACCATGCGCGTGGTGATGCTCAATCACTACCGCGATGGCGACACGGCACGCGTCGCAAACAATATGGCCGAAGACGGCTCGCGCATCGTGAGCCTCGATGACCGAAACATCACCGTGGAAACCTCGGTTGCCGCACGCGTGCAACTGCGGTTGCTCACCCAGGGCAAAGACAGCCTCGTGATGGCCGTCGAAACAGTCCTCACCCCCTACCCCGACAGCCGCGTCTCGTTCTATGGCACCGATTGGAAGCCGCGCCTCGCCTCAGGCCATTTCAAGATGCCCGCCATGACCGACTTCTTGCTGCCCACGGCATCGAAAGACATCAAGCGTCGCCTGGCCGCGAGCCTCGACTTCACAATGATTGAAGTGGAAGTGGCTGGCGACACCCTCGTGGCTCGCCACCACCTCGACAAAATGATGGACAAAAATGAATATGCCACCTTCGCGCCATACCTGCGACGCGAACTGCGCTACACGATTAAAGGCACCAAAATTTCTCCAACACGATGAGCGACGACCTCCCCACCCTGCCCCTTGACCTGTCACCGCGCGGCATCTCGCTGCTCGAGTTCAACGGACGCATCAAGCGCTTGTTGCACCATAGCGACGTGCTCGACTGTTGGGTGACGGCCGAGACCGCCGACCTGAAGGTATCGCGCGGCCATTGCTACATGGAGCTACTGCAAAAAGACGAGCGCAGCAACACCATCGCGCGCCTCGGCGCCGTCATCTGGGCCAGTGCCTACCCTGCGCTCGACGCCAAGTTCTTCGCCATCACCGGCAACCATCTTGTCACCGGTATGAAGGTGCTGGTGAAGGTCAATGCCACGTTCCATGAGCTCTACGGCATGAAGGCCGTTATCACCGACATCGACCCGCAATACACCCTGGGCGACATGGAGCGGCAACGCCTTGAAATTCTCAAGCGCCTCAAGGACGAAGGCATCATCGATGAAAACAAGGCCCTTGGATGGCCGCTCGTGCCACAGCGCATCGCCATCATCTCGGCGGCAAGTGCGGCGGGCTATGGCGACTTCATGAACCAGCTACACGGCAATGCCTACGGGCTGGCCTTCTACACATGCCTCTTCCCTGCCGCGATGCAGGGCGACAACACCGTGCCCAGCGTGCTCCAAGCCTTGTCGCGCATCGATGCGCACGCCGAACTCTTCGACTGCGTGGTCATCATCCGCGGCGGTGGCTCTACGAGCGACCTCAACTCGTTTGACAATTATGACCTAGCGGCTCGCATTGCTACCTTCCCACTGCCCGTCATCACCGGCATAGGGCATGAGCGCGATACCACTGTGCTCGACTATGTGGCCGCACTGCGTGTCAAGACACCGACGGCCGCCGCCGAGTTCCTCATCAAGCACGCTGCCGAGCAGCTCACGCGCCTCGAGGAGCTCAAAAACTCGGTGTCTTCCACTGTGCGCGAAGCCGTATCGCTGGCCCGCAAACAACTCGACTACTATGCCGACTTCATCCCGCTGTCGGCACGACAGATACTGGAACGAGGTCAAATGCGCCTCGACCAACACACACGCGCCTTGCCCCTCGTCGTGGGCAAACGCCTCGACAGCGAACGGGCTCGCCTGCGCCACCTCGTGGAAATGACGTGCAATACCATTCCGCAAATTCTCGCGCGCGAACGCCTTCGCCTGGGTGCACTCGACGACAAAGTGCAAATCCTGTCGCCGCGCAACACCCTCAACCGTGGCTACTCGCTCACGATGAAAAACGGACACGTGGTCACCTCGTCGTCACAGCTCGCGGCCGGCGACACTATCACCACCCATTTCAAGGACGGTGCCTCAAAATCGACAATCACAACCATTAAATAATGACCGATATGGAACAAAATCCTGCAATCGAACAACTTACTTATTCGCAAGCTATCGCACAGCTCGAGAGCATAGTGAAAAAAATGCAAAGCCAGGAATGCGACATCGACAACCTGAGCGCGCTCACCTCGCAGTCGCTGCAACTGCTCAAGCACTGCAAGGCCAAACTCACCGCCACCGACGAGGAACTGAAAAACGTACTCGCCGAACTCGAAAAATCACAACAGTAACGATTTAAGCTCATGAGCACCGAACGACCCACACGCAACCTGCGCGCCATCATAGGCGCCATATTGGGACCAGTCTTGGCGATTATCATCTGGTTCATGCCCATCGACGGACTCAAGGTGGAGGCCCACCGCCTCTTGGCTATCATGGCACTTGTGGCCATTTGGTGGGTCACCGAGCCTGTGCCCATTCCCGTCACTTCGCTATTGGGCCCCACGCTGTGCGTTATGCTGGGCGTAGCTCCGATGGAAAATGCTTTCATCAGTTTTGCCAATCCCATGATATTCCTGTTCCTGGGCGGCTTCTTGCTGGCTAAAGCCATGATGGTTAACGGCCTCGACAAGCGCATCGCCTACGGCATCATGTCAATGAAATGGGTGGGCGATTCGCCGCGCCGCATCTTCCTGGCCATCGGTCTGGCCTGCATGATATGCTCGGGGTGGATCAGCAACACGGCCACAGCAGCCATGATGTTCCCCATCGCGCTCGGCCTGCTCGAAGCCATTCGCAAAATGATGGCGGCCAACGGGAAAATCATCGACCTGAAGAATTATAAATATGCCACCGGTCTGATGCTCATGACGGCCTACGCTTGCTCGATAGGTGGCGTATTCACCCCAATAGGCACCCCACCCAATCTCATGATGCTGGGCTATCTTGAGAAAATGGCACCCCAAGCGCCCACCATTTCGTTCTTCCAGTGGATGGTGTGGGGCTTTGTGGCCATGGTGTGCTACTTTGTGGTGGCATACGTGGTGCTGTGGCGCATGTTTCCCTCGGACGTGAACCGCATAGAGGGCGCACGAGAGTTTATTCGCGAATCGGCCAGCTCGCTCGGCAAGTGGACGCGCGCGCAAAAGAACACCGTCATCGCCTTCAGCGTCGCCGTTGTTCTGTGGGTGGCCCCCAGCATCCTGAGTATCATTTACGACTCCAATAGCGACGTGGTGAAAACCTTCGGCGACGTCTTCCCCGAAGGCATCGCCGCCATGGTGGGCGCACTGCTCCTGTTCTTCCTTCCCGGCAACGACAAGGGGAAAAAGGCACTTACCTGGAAAGAAGGCGTCGAGGGCGTCGATTGGGGCACGCTGCTGCTCTTTGGCGGCGGCCTTGCCATGGGCGCGATGATGTACACCACTGGGCTCTCCCACTGGATTGGTGACGGCATCAAGGCCATGATGGGCGGACAACCATCGGAAATTTTGTTCATTGCCGTGTTCTGCGTCACCGCACTGTTGCTGTCGGAATTCACCTCCCATACCGCAGCCACCAACCTCATGGGCTCGATCGCCATTGGCACGGCGCTGTCGTTGGGTTTCAGCCCAATTCCAGTCGCTGTGGGCGTAGCACTGGCCTCATCACTGGGCTTCATGATGCCCGTTTCGACACCGCCCAACGCCATCGTCTATGCCTCGGGATATGTGCCCATCACCAAGATGTTCCGCTCGGGCCTTATCATCGACATCATTGGTGTGCTGCTAATCACCGTTCCCATCGTGCTCCTGCTCGTCAAGGCGGTTATGGGAGTGAGTTAGTTTATAGATTATAGTTAAGTAAAATATGGAGAACGAAGATAATAGACTGGTCAAGGTGACCATTGAAGACAGGATTTGTTTCATCGAGATGAACAATCCTGAGAAACTGAATTGCTTGAGCGACCGTATGTGCCACGACATCGTCGATGCCGTGAAATTCGGCTACAAGAGCGAGTGTGTGGCCATCGTCATCAAGGCCGTGTGCCGACACGGCGTGTGGAGCGCCGGACACGACATACGCGAACTGCCGCAGGATGGCAGCGACCCGCTCGCCTACGACGTGCCCATGGAGCGCATGCTGCACCAAGTGCAGGAAGTGGCCATCCCGGTCATCGCCTGCGTCAACGGAACCGTGTGGGGCGGCGCCTGCGACCTGTGCCTGAGCTGCGACATGATTGTCGCCTCGCGCGATGCTACCTTCGCCATCACCCCCGCCAAGATTGGTATTCCCTACAACGCCTCGGGCATCATGCACTTCGTGAACCAGTTGGGCCTCAACAAAGCGCGCGAGATGTTCTTCCTCGCCACGCCCATCGAGGCCGAGGATGCCCTCAACGTGGGTCTTATCAACCGCGTGGCACCGCCCGAGGAGCTGGACCAGGTACTTGAGAACCATTTCCTCGCACCACTACGCCGCAACTCGGTGATGTCGATTAGCGCCATCAAGCGCCAGTTCCGCATCCTCTCGAAAGCCTCGTCGGTCATCTCGTCGGAGGGCTTTGAGCGCATCAATGCCTACCGCACGCGCGTCTATAAGGGTGCCGACTATCTCGAGGGAGTCCGTTCATTCCTCGAGAAACGTGCGCCACAATTCACGGGCAAGGCCTCGGACCTCGACACGACTGCCATTTAATTTGTTACAAAACAAAAAACATAACCTATAACAAGAATGAAGAAACTATTTTTACTTTGCATGGCCATAGTCACGGCTTATTTCGTGGCGATGGCAGTCCCAGCCAAACCGGGTGAGACAACCCTCACCCAGAGCGACGGCACACAGATTACCGTGCACACTGTGGGTGACGAGTGGCTCAGTAGCATTCTCACCCAAGACGGACTTACCGTGGAACGCGCCAGTAATGGCGACTTCTATTACCGCACGGCGGATGGTATCACTGATGTGCGCGCCCACAACACGGCCGACCGCTCGGCGGCCGAGGCACAGTGGGTGCGCGAGCACGCCACGAACCTCACACTGCAGTCGCTGGCCACACCGGCCACCGATGCGCGCCGCGCCAGTGCGCGTCGTGTGAGCGGCCCACAAAAAGCGGCCTCCACTCAGGTTCCCACGATAGGCACCCCGCGCGTTCCCATCATTGTGATCGAGTACAGCGACAAAAAGCTGAGCAATGACATCTCCACGTTCCGCAGCCAGTACACCAGCGGCTCGTCGAGCGCTTACCAGTATTTCGCCGACCAAAGCAACAACAAGTACCAGCCACAGTTTGATGTCTATGGGCCCTATACTCTCGACAAGACGCGCGCCACATACGGTGCCCATGGAACGAACAGCCAAGGTAGTAGTGTCAAAGACATTGGTGTGGCCATGATGGTTGGCGATGCCATCGACAAGGCGGGCAACGACATCGACTGGAGCCAGTATGATAACGATGGCGATGGCCAGGCCGACGTGTGCATCGTCGTGTATGCCAGTGTGGGCGAGGCACAGGCCTCCACCACGGTCCCCGACGCCATCTGGCCCTGTCAATGGAACCTTTCGTCGGGAGCGTACTTTGGAGACGGCACAGGCGCACGTTCACGCAATGGCGTTTACATCAACCGCTTTGCCGTGTTCAACGAGGTAAATGGCAGCAATGACAGTGGCACGCGCATCGATGGTGTGGGCACCTTCTGCCATGAGTTCAGCCACTGCCTCGGCTTGCCCGACTGGTACGAGACCACCTACGCCAACGGTTATTATGGTATGGGTTACTGGAGCCTGATGAATAGCGGTTGCTACAACAACAATGGCTACACGCCCATCGGCTACAGCGCCTACGAGAAGAATTTCATGGGGTGGATTGATTACATCACGCCCGTAGAAAACACGCAGTACACCCTGACGCCATTCAACCAAAAAAACGAGGCCACCGACAAAGCCATCAAGGTCGTTAGTCCGCTCAACGACAATGAGTATTTCATTCTCGAGAACCGCAAGAAACAAGGATGGGACGCCTATATCAAGGACGAAGGCGTGATGATTTCACACGTCACCTACATCGCCAACCGCTGGAATGCCAACACCGTCAATAACCAGGACATCCAGTTGATGACCATCATGCCCGCCGACAACACGCGCTCGCGGAACAACGAAACTACCGACCTCTATGGTGAAACTAACCATGCATTTACCGATGAGAGTACACCGGCAGCAACGCTCAACATGAAATCAAACGGCTCGCTCGCCAACTCGACCGGCGAAGCCGGCCTACTGGGCAAACCCATCACCGAAATTTACCTCAACAGCGATGGGTCGGCCACGCTGTGGTACATGAAAGGCGGTAGCGGCCTTCCCCAACTGTCGGCACCCGTGCTGGCCGATGCCAACCACATCAAGGCCACCTCATTCCGCGCCACCTGGACCGACAACGACAACAGCGACAACACTTACACCCTTCATATCGAGAATAACAGTCAAAACGATTTACTCTCAGAGGAAGACTTCTCAAATGTCACATGGACCAAGTCAGGTCTCACCAGCACCACCGATGGATACCTGCGAATAGGTAACGCCAGCGGCTCGAAGGGACGCGCCACAAGCCCACTGCTCCAGCCCACCTCCGACATGATGACTGTCGAGGTGACTGCCTTGAGCGCTGTCACCGCCAACATGAAGGTATTAATCCTCAACAGCAGCGGCACCGAAGTGGCTAGTGAGTCGTTCGATATGACCACCAGCGAGGCAACCTACACGGCATTATTTAATGTAACCGCCAACACTGAATATAAGGT
The DNA here is from genome assembly GCA_017962765.1 of Muribaculaceae bacterium. Taxonomy (GTDB): domain Bacteria; phylum Bacteroidota; class Bacteroidia; order Bacteroidales; family Muribaculaceae; genus Sodaliphilus. The sequence continues at coordinate 12,079 of JAGCUP010000169.1, forward strand.
GCGTTTGGAGAATAACACAGGATATATCGTGCTCCACAACGCCGCTGTCTATAACGGCATCCACAGCCTCACTATCACCGACATCGCTGACAAGAACTACACCGTGACCGGCCTCACCGAAGGCGAGACTTATACCTTCAAGGTGAAAGCCGTTCCCAACGACCCCGAGGTGGCTGTCGAAAGTACCTGGTCTAACGAGAAACAAGTGACTCTCGTGGCCACACCACCCTCCCTCGCCGTGAATAAGAATGAGGTGAATCTGGGTAGCGTGGAGGTGGGCGACACCGGCACCGCCACCTTCACAGTAACGGGCAGCGACCTTGATGAGGGCATCACCCTCACCCTCAACGATGAGAACAACGTGTTCTCCATCGACAAAACGAGCCTCACCATCGACGAGGCCGAGCAGGGTGCTACCATCACTGCCTCTTTCTCGCCACTGGCCTCAGGCGACTATAGTGCCACCGTCACTGTAGCCACCACCGGCACCGAGAGCCTCACCGTGACGCTCACCGCCACAGCACCACTTATTAAGGAAGTGCCCGTGATGCTCGCTGCCGACGAAACCAAGATGGGCACCACCAGCTTCACCGCCGAGTGGACCGATGAAACACCCGACGAGAACGTGGTAAGCTACACGCTGGTCGTCAACGGCGGCGAGGCCGAGCAAATTTACCTACTTAACGAGGAAGATTTCTCTAACATCACTTGGACCAAATCGGGTATCACCTCGACCAACGATGGGTACCTGCAAATAGGTAACGCACGCGGCTCGAAGGGACGTGCCACCAGCGCACTGCTCCAACCCACCGCCAACGTGATGACTGTTAACGTGGCGGCCCTGAGCCCCATCACCGCCTCGATGAAGGTGCTTATCCTCAACAGTAGCGGCACCGAAGTGGCCAGCGAGACATTCGCAATGGCCACCGAGGAAGCCACCTACACTACCGTGTTTAACGTGACAGCCAACGCCCAGTATAAGGTGCGCGTTGAGAACGCCTCGGGCTATGTGGTGCTGCACAATGCCACCGTCTATAACGGCGACACCACCGCACCCACCGCACCCACCGCACCGGCCTACGTCACCGAGACGGGCGACGCCAACAGCCGCACCATCACCGGCATCACCGACAAGAGCTACACCGTGACTGGTCTCTCCACCGGTGGCAACTATTCTTATAAGGTGAAAGCCATCTATGCTGACGACACCGAGAGCCGGTGGAGCAACATCCAGAACGTGACCCTGCGCGAGGCCATGCCCGCTATTGGAGCCACACCCACTTCGCTATCCTTTGAAGCTGTGGAAGGCGAAACCGCCACTCAATCGTTCGCCGTCACGGCCCAAGACTTGCAGAGCGATGTCACGCTCACTCTCAACGACGAGAGCGGAGCTTTCAGCCTCAGCACCTATTCGCTTAGTACCGCTGAAGCCGACGATGCCACCGTTACCGTGACCTTTGCTCCCACCACTGCTGGCGATTATAGCGCCTCCATTGTCCTAAGCAGCGAGGGCGCAGAGAGTGTCACTGTCACGCTCAGTGCCACCGCTACGATAGAGAAACAGGTGCCGCAAATTAATGCTGTTGACCCACAAGACGTGGCCGAGCGCCAGTTCATCGCCTCGTGGAACGCAGTGCCACACGCCGTGAGCTACACGCTGCAAGTGATGCGCGCCAGCAGCATTGGTGCTCCGGCACGTGTCGAAGAGACAGGCGACGCCAACAACCGCACCATCACCGGCATCACCGAGACGAGCTACACCGTGGCCAACCTCGACCGCGCCACCACTTATCTATATAAGGTAAAAGCCGTTTACACCGATGGCACCGAGAGCGACTGGAGCGACATCGCCACCGTCACTACCAAGGTGAAAACCGGCATCGACGCCATTGTGGCCGCGGGACGCATCGCCCTCGAAGGTAACGTCCTGCGTGGCGACGTATTTACCCACGTCTATACCGTAGCCGGCATCGAGATTCCCGCTATCAACGGAACATGGATGCTTGACAAGGGCATCTACCTCGTCGCCACACCCGAGGGGGTAGCAAAACTGCATATAAAATAGTCCCACACAAGAAACATTCTAGTTTTTACTCACAAAAACCCCTTGAGCGTTTGTTCGAGGGGTTTTTGAGCATAAAATGGAGATTTAGTGGAGAAAATGAATTTATTCATTGAAGATTTTGTCCCATATTTTTGAAAGTTGGCGAGAAAAAGATTATCTTTGTCGGCTTTACACAATTATCGAAATTTAATTATTCTTTTTATTACATTTTTATTAATCCTTTATGAGAAAATTTGCACTTCTTTTGGCAGTGCTGGGAACTTGTTTCGCAGCACTGGCAGTGCCGGCAAAACCGGGTAAGCACACGTTTACCCAGAGCGACGGCACGACGATTACCGTGCAGAACGTGGGTGACGAATGGCATCACAGCCTTGTCACCGAAGACGGACTCACGATAATCCGCACCGACAACGGCGATTTTGTCTATCGTACACCGTCGGGAGCCTCTAACGTGCTTGCCCACAACGCGGGACAACGAACCGCCGACGAGCAGGCATTTCTTGCCGCCAACGACGGCAACCTCACTATGCAAGCGCTGGAAACGCAGCAGCAAAAGGCTCGCCGCACCAGCGCCCGTAAGGTTTCTGGCCCTAAGAAGGTGGGCTCTACCCAAGTCCCCAACACTGGTTCACCAAGAGTTCCCATTATCCTCATCCAATACAAGGATGTCAGCATGAAAAACTCAAAGTCTGCCTTTGAGGCTCAATATAAGACGAGCTCAAAAAGTGTTTACCAGTACTTTACTGACCAGAGTAACGGCAAATACACACCGCAATTCGATGTCTATGGCATCTACACTTTGGACAGCAACCGATCCGTCTATGGCGGCAACGACAGCAGCGGCAACGACCAGGGGCTTGGACGCATGGTGGAACAAGCCATCACGAAAGCCGGCAATGACATTGACTGGAGCCTGTATGACAACGATGGTGACGAAGAAGCCGACGTGTGTATCGTTGTCTATGCCGGTCCTGGCGAGGCACAGGGCGCAAGCTCCAACACCATCTGGCCCTGCCAATGGGATCTTGCCTCGGCTAAATATTATGGCTATGGCGACATTGGTTCCATGACACGCAATGGCGTCACCATCAATAGATTCGCTGTTTTCAACGAAACTACTGGCAGCAGTGACTACAATTCCACAATGGACGGTATCGGCACCTTCTGCCACGAGTTCAGCCACTGCCTCGGTTTGCCCGACTGGTACGAGACTACCTATACCAACGGATATTACGGCATGGACTACTGGAGCTTGATGAATACCGGCTGCTACAACGGCTTGACAATTGATGGCGACACACCTATTGGTTACTGCGCCTACGAGAAAAATTTCATGGGCTGGATTGACCTTATCAACCCGGTAGCTGGCACTAAATATACCCTTGATGTCTTCAACCAGAAGAGTGAAGCCACCGACCAGGCAGTGAAAATCGTGAGTCCGCTCAACCAGAATGAATACTTCATCCTCGAGAATCGTCAGCAGCAAGGATGGGACGTGTGTATCCCAGATGAGGGCGTGATGATTAACCATGTTACCTACGTGGCCAGCCGTTGGGAAGACAATACGGTCAACAACAAGGCCGTACAGCTAATGACCATTATCCCGGCCGACAATAAACTCACCACATCGACGAATTCAAACGACCTGTGGCCCAATGGCAGCACAACAGAGTTTACCGACGGCTCGACGCCGGCTTCCAAACTCAACATGAAAGCCGACGGTAGCCTTGCATCATCGACCGGTGGTGCCGGCTACCTGAGCAAGCCCGTTACCGAGTTCACGCAAAACAGCGACGGCACCGTGTCGTTCTGGTACATGAAGGGTGAAGTATCGCCCCTCGACGCACCCGTACTCGCCGACGCCACCAATGTGGGCAACACGTCGTTCAAGGCAACGTGGAGCGACAACATCGACATCAACCATACCTACACCCTGCAAGTGAACGAGAAGGCAGCCGCTCCCATCGCCATCCTGACCGAGACCTTCGACGGCAGCACCGTTACAAGCGACGGCAATACCAACGTAGGTTCATCCATGGACAGTTTTGCCGACAACACAGGCTGGACCGGAACTTATGTCTTTAAGGCTCCCAGCGGCGTGAAATTAGGCTCAACAAGATATGCCGGCACGCTTACCACTCCGTCCCTCAACCTGAGCGGCTCGAATGGCAAGGTGACCGTGAGGTTCAACGCTAAGTACTACAACAACGATGCCAGCTCGGTCAAGCTCTCTTCGGGCAGCAACACTGCTGTGACCCAGGCGCTTACCAGCACCGCCGCCGACTACACTGTGGTACTCGACTGCAACGCAGCCGCAGCGCAGACCATCACCTTCGCTGGCACAGCCAGTAGCAAGCGGTTCTATATTTATAATGTGGAAGTGTTTAGTGGCGATGTGTCCCAAGCACTGAATGCACCGGCACGTGCTGTGAGCGAGACGGGCGACGCCAGTAGCCGCACCATCACCGGCATCACCGCTAAGGAATACACCGTGAACGACCTCACACCTGGTGAGACCTATGAGTTCAAGGTGAAAGCTGTGCCAGTCGATGTGAGCGAAGCCAGCGAAAGCGAATTCAGCAACGTGAAAGAGGTCACCCTGTCGTCTGAACCTGTGCCCGCACTGAGTGCCGACCCCACCACGATTGACATGGGCGAGGTGACCGTGGGCCAAAGCGCCACCGGAGCCTTCACTGTGAGCGCCGAGAACCTCACGGGCAACGTGGCCATCGCACTCGCTGGCAGCAATGCCTTCAGCCTCGACAAGAGCAGCCTCACCGCCGCCAACGCCAATGGCGCAGTGGTCAACGTAACTTTCACGCCGACCGCAGCCGGCAACTTTACCGCCACCGCCACCCTGAGTAACGCCGACGTTGATGACGTCGTCGTCAACCTGAGCGGTAGCGCCGTGCTCGAGAAGCACGACCCGGTGATGCAGGCCGCCGATGAAACCAAAGTTGGTTCCACCAGCTTTACCGCCGACTGGACCGACGAGACTCCTGCCGCTAACGTCACCAGCTACACCCTGCAGGTGAACGAGAAAGCAGCCACTCCTAAGGCCATCCTCACCGAGACCTTCGATGGCAGCACCGTCACAAACGACGGCACCAGCGATGTGGGTTCCTCCATGAATAGTTTTGCCGACAATGCCGGATGGACCGGTACCAAGGTCTATAAGGCTCCCTCGGGCGTGAAATTGGGTTCGAGCACCGCTATTGGCACGCTCACCTCGCCCAGCCTCAACCTGAGCGGCTCGAATGGCAAGGTGACCGTGAGGTTCAATGCCAAGTACTATGGCACTGACGCCAGTTCGGTAAGCCTTTCCTCGGGCTCCAACACCGCAGCCACTCAAGAACTTACCGCTAATGCGGCTGACTACGTCGTGGTGCTCGACTGCGACGATGCCAATGCGCAGACCGTCACCTTTGCCGGCACCGCCAATAAGAAGCGCTTCTATATATATAATGTGGAAGTGTTCAGTGGCGATGTGGCCGAGGCTCTTACCGCACAAGATGCACCCGCCCGCGCCACCGAGACCGGCGACGCCAGCGTCCGCACTGTCACCGGCATTACCGCCAAGACCTACACGGTGAGCAACCTCAACGAGGGCGCCACCTATAGCTATAAGGTGAAAGCCATCTATGTCGACAACACCGAGAGCAACTGGAGCAACGTCGAGGAAGTTACCCTCAACGAGGTTCCCACGCCCGAGCTCACTGTTGACCCGACGACCATGGCCCTCGAGGCTATCGCCGGATCAACCGATAGCGACAGCTTTGAGGTGCTGGGTGTCAATCTGCAAGGCGACGTGACCCTGTCGTTCGACGACAACAACACCGCCTTCAGCCTCAACACCTACACCATCTCTAAGGCCGACGCTGAACAAGGCGCTACGCTCACCGTCAGCTTCAACCCGACCGAGGCCGGCAACTATAGTGCCACCCTCCTCATCGCCAGCACGAATGCCGAGAGCGTCACCATGACGCTTACCGGTACCGCCGTGGCTCCAGCACTTGAGGCCAACCCGACCAACTTGACCATTGAGCAAACCGTCGTGGGCCAAAGCAACAGCGCCACCTTCACCGTGCAGGGCACTAACCTGCTTAACGACGTGATCCTCTCGATTGCCGACGGCAATGTCTTCGGCCTCGACAGCTATGTCATCGAGCAGGCCATCGCCGAGCAAGGAGCCACTGTCACCGTGAACTTCACCCCGACCGAGGCTGGCGACTTCACTGCCACCATCAACATCGACAGCGACGGCGCAGAAAGGGTCACCGTGAACGTCACCGCCACCGCCGTGGCTCCCGAACTGAGCGCTTCGCCCGCAAGCCTCAGCTTTGAGGTAGTTGAAGGACAAAGCCAATCGGAGAGCTTTATCGTTATCGGCGCCAATCTGCTAGGTGCTGTCACCGTGACGCTTAACGATGACAACAACGTCTTCAGCATCGACCAGAATACTGTTGATGCCGATGCCACTAACAGCCCCACTGTGACTGTGACATTTGCACCGCAAACCGCTGGCGAATACAGTGGAACAGTGACGCTCTCGAGCAGCAACGTGGAAGATGTCGTCATCCCCCTCACCGGTGTGGCCATCCTCGACAAGGAAGTGCCCGTAATGGCTGAAGCCGACCAGCAAGCCCTGACCGACAAGTCATTCGTCGCCACTTGGAGCGCCGTGCCCAACGTGGAGAGCTACACCCTCCAAGTGGACAAGGCCAACCTGTCCAACGGTGCCGCAGCTCACGCTCCGCAAGAGACGGGTGACGCCAACAGCCGCACCGTCACCGGTATCACCGAAACGAGCTACACCGTGGCCAACCTCGACCGCGCCACCACCTATCAGTATAAGGTGAAAGCCGTTTATACCGATGGCACCGAGAGCGACTGGTCGAATGTCCAAACCGTCACCACTAAGGTGAAGACGGGCATCGACGTTATCGCCGCCAGCGGTCGTGTGGCCCTCAACGGCCGTGTGCTCACCGGTGACGAATATACCCGTGTCTATAACGTGGCTGGTATGGAAATTCCCGCCGAGAACGGCACCTGGAACCTCAGCAATGGCATCTACCTCATCTCCACTCCCGAAGGCGTTGCCAAGGTCCATGTGAAGTAAGTTTATCGGGACATTGTCCCGTCCACAATTCTAAAAATCCCTTGAGCCTCGTGCCCAAGGGATTTTTTCATACTCTTTTAAAGCGAATTCCAGACACACACGAACTGTTAAAAAAACGGAATGGTGCACCAATTTCCTTTTTTTTGTGTATTTTTGTATTTGGAAAATTAGCGCTTCGCCAATTGCGACACTAAAAAGTCCAAATAGAACACCGCGCCCGTTAAACTAAAAGGCTCGGGAGCGGTCAAAGAGAGCAAATTAACGTATTGTTTAATCCTTAAATAGCAAAGAATTAAATGACTATGAAAAAGTTGGGTATTTTTACATTGTTGGGCGTGATGGCCTGGGCTCCGGCCACGGTCTTTGCGCAGGACTATGACGACGTTTATTACGATGCGTCGAAGGACACCGAAACGGTAAAACCCGCCAAGCCCGCTAAGAGTGACACGCGGCGCGTGGTGGTGTATGGCAACGCGCCGGTGTATGTGCAATCCACGGTGGAACCCGTGGTGAACGGCCGCGACGTGGACGAATATAACCGCCGTGGCGCCTCGTATGATGAGGAGGGCATCGGCTACGATACGCTCTACGATGAGCAGGGCGACTTCAACAACACCCGACGTCTGCAGCGTTTCCACAATAGTACTGTGGTGCTCGACGCTAACGACGACGAGTTGGTGGCGCTCTACTACAACGACCGTCCCGAAGTGAACGTATATGTCGTTGACTCACGCTGGTACGACCCCTGGTACAACTGGTACTATCCCTACAGCTACAGCTGGTATTCGCCCAGCTGGCGTTGGGGCTGGGGATGGCGCAACGTGTGGTATGACCCTTGGTACAGCTGGAACTGGGGATGGAGATATAGCTGGGGTGGTCCATATTACCATCACTACGGATGGGGCGGATACCACTACGGCAGTCACCACTACGGTGGACACTATGGATGGAACAACCGTGGTGGACGCCGGCCCGCAGGACACGGCAACGGCTACAGCCCGAGTATGAACCGTCCTTCTTATAGTGGCAGCAGCAACGGACGCCGACCCAGCAGCAGCTACTCGCCAAGCCGCAGTTATGGCAACCGTCCTTCGAGCGGCTACAGCGGCAACACGGGCTCAGCACGCCGCCCATCGGCCACCACGAGCGGTGGCGGACGCACCTACACGCCCTCGCCCTCGCGCAGCTCTTCGTCGAGCTACGGCGGAAGTCGTCCCAGCGGCGGCTACAGCGGCGGACGTAGCAGCGGTGGCTATAGCGGAGGAGGCTATAGCGGAGGAGGAGGCCACAGCGGTGGCGGTGGTAGCCACGGAGGTGGCGGCGGCGGTGGCCATCGCCGTTAGGGAATCCCCTCCCCTACCCAGGTATAATTGCAATTTCTATCACTATCACATTCTATTATCTATACAATCACATGAACAAGAAACTTATTGCACTGTTGCTTTTCGCAGCACCCTTGATAATGAACGCCCAAGCGGCCTTCGACGCGCTTAACATGTCGCAGACCGAGCTGCGAGGCACCTCACGCTTCATGGCCATGGGCGGAGCCTACACCGCCGTGGGCGGCGATATCTCCTCCATGAACCAGAACCCTGGCGGAATAGGTATCTACCGCAACAGCGACTTGGCCGCCACCATCAGCCTCGACTTCAACAGCTCGAAGGCCGACGGCATGAACAAGCTGAGCAACACACGCTTCAACTTCAACAACGTGGGATATGTGGGCGCGCTCAAGCTCGATGGCGACATTCTCAAGAACTTCAACTGGGGCTTCAGCTATAATCGCAACCAAGACTTCCACCGCCACTACACCGGCGGATGGAACGGCATCAACTCATCCATCACCAACTATGTGGCCGGACTCACCACCGCCGGAGGATGGACCGAAAGCGACCTGCACGCGACCGGTAGCTCCGACCCCTACTGGAACTCGAACGCGCCATGGATTAGCGTGCTTGGTTTCGACAGTTACTGGATTAACCCCAACCAGTCGGCCCCTGGCTCCTTCCAGGGCCTCATGGGCGCCGGCACCACTGGCTATGCCGAGTATGAAATCGACGAGAAGGGCCACGCCGACGAGTATGGCGTGACGCTGGCCGGTAACTGCGCCAACATTGTCTATTGGGGCTTCGGTTTCGGCTTCTTCGACCTCGACTACGATGGATATATGTACTATGGCGAAAGCTTGAACAACGCCTACGTACCCAACAACGAGAATGCTGAGCACATCGTGAACGGCCGTGCCAACTATGGCCTTGTCAACTACCTCGACACCAAGGGCACCGGTTACAACTTCAAGCTCGGCGTCATCGTCAAGCCGGTGAATGAGTTCAGACTGGGCTTCGCCTTCCACACCCCCACCTACTACGACATGCGTGACCTCTACAGCACGATTTCGGACTATGAGTACCTTCCCGACAACGAGGCGGCCTTCAGCGACGGAGCCCACTGCGGCGATACGTGGAACGAATACCACTACCGCATCAGCACGCCGTGGCGTTTCATGGGTGGTATCGCTGGTGTGATTGGCAAGAGTGCCATCGTCAGTGCCGACTATGAGTACACTGGCTACAACACCATGCGCGTGAAGTATGACAACGGTGACGAGGATATCAGCACGACTAACGACATCAACGACTATTTCCGCGCCGCTCATAAGATAAGCGTGGGTGCCGAATTCAAGGTGTCGCCAAACTTCGCGCTGCGCGCCGGCTACTCCTATCAGACGTCGCCCGTCAACAAGGAGTATGAGGACGGTGTGGCCAACGTGAACACAGTTAGCACCAACCCCTCTTACGAGTTCAACCGCACCACGCAGTACATCACTGCCGGCTTTGGTTACAAGTACAAGTCGTTCTATCTCGACATGGCCTACGTGCACCAGAACCGCAAGAGCACCTTCAACTCGTTCCCCACGGTGACCTATAGCGACGGTACCGACTTCAACAACATGGCCGATATCGACACCAACAAGGACCGCGTGTCGCTCACCCTGGGCTTCCGTTTCTAAACGAGCACTCTCAGCAGTTAACGACTTAACGCGTTAACGAGGCAACACATTATTATTTGACGAGTAAACAAGCCGAACGAATGCTGTTCGCTTGTTTACTCGTCAACTTGTTTACTAAATAAGTTTACATTTGCACCAAAAAACACGAACTACCCGACTGGGACCTCACAAATGATGGGAAAATATTTTCTTGATTTTTAGTGAAATTACACAAAAATGCACTTTTTTATTCATTTTTGTTTGTAAATCCAATTTTTGTTTGTAAATTTGCCCTCACAAAATATCAACAACTATTTTAAAGCATGAAAAAGTTATTTTTATATGCCCTCATGGCCATGTCTGCCATGAGCCTGCAAGCCGCCGCCACCACTATGACGGGGGTCGATGAGAACGACTTGGACGAGAGCATCCAAAAGCCCATCCGCAGCGTTCGCCAGCACTACACCACGCCCAACGAAGAGGCAGGTGCCGCCACCGACGACGACATTAAGGAGGTGAAGCTCGACCGCAACAACCCCAAGTACAAGCCTCGTATGACCAAGGAGGAATATGAGGCACTCGAGGCCGAAAAGAGAGCCGAGATAGAGGCTAAGCACCAGGCACGCAAGAACGAAATTGACAGCTTGCTCAACATCGACTACAGCAAGTCGTCAATTCCCGAACGCAAACCCTATACCTGGAAGAACGACGACGTGGACATGAGCGGCATCGACACCCTCAGGAACTATTTCACCACGGCCAACGTGAACGGCAAGCAGCGTTTCCTGTATAACGGCATTACCCTCGACATCAAAGAGAACGACGTGTTCTTCTACTTCACTGTCGAGAACGGCAAACCCGAGCTCCGCTTCCGCGCCGAGTTCTATGCCGACGACCCCATCGAGTTCAGCCGCCTCGACTTCACCATCGACAAGTTCAACTACAGCTACGTGCCAAAGAACTTGAATCGCGGCAAGGACGGAACCCGCTTCTACTACGAGAACTTCGACGAGCCTGTCGACGACGACAGCAAGGACCTCGCCTATGCACTCTCGCACTGCCGCTGGGCCGTGATGACCTTCATTAGCGACCGTGGCGTGAACCACCGCATCTACTTCAAGAAACCCCACATCGAGCGTTTCAAGCACATCTACCAGATGTTCCGCATGCTCGGTGGCGAAATCTAAGGTGCGACGGCATTAAGGGCTAAAAGCCCAAACAAATCAGCAAAAAATTTCATATTACGCGATAGTTTCACTTAAGTCTAAGCTCACTCCATGAAAATATAAGTGGTGGATGACCCCGGGAAGGAGTCGTCCACCATCACTTTTATGTGATCATCCATGTCAAGATGCCAGTCGCAGGGACTTATTCTCTCTTTATTTTAATTTTTACAATGAAAAAGTTGCGCACATTATTGATTTATGGTAATTTAGCGGTTGTTTTATATTTCGGACACAATAATACCCATCAAAATTCATAATAAAATGAAGAAGATTATCCTTTCATTGATAGCTCTGTCGCCTGTGTTTGCATGGGCGCAGAAAGACGTCGTCACCTATAACAAGGACGACAAGCAGGTGGTGGTCTCCCACGACAGTTACTTCCACTCCCGTTACGCCATCCGGCCCGATGGCTC
>JAGCUP010000170.1 GCA_017962765.1 Muribaculaceae bacterium
GCCGGTTTCCAGACCGACACCAACAAGGTGACCATCTTCACCCGCGATGGCGAGACCTTGCGCTACGACACAAAGAGCAAGCAGCTCGTAGCTGCCGACATCGTCGATTTATTAACGAAATACCTGTCATAATGAGATATTCTTTCCGTGCCATACTCGTGTGCCTCGCTATTGCGGCAACCTTGCTCCTGCCTGGCCTGAAGGTTCAAGCCGAGGAACTTAACTGCAAGGTGGAAGTCAATGCGCAGAAGGTGAGCAACGCCAATAAGGAAATTTTCAAGACCCTTGAGGAGGCCATGAACGAGTATGTGAACACCACCCAGTGGACCGATGCTCAATTTGCCACCAATGAACGCATCGAATGCAGAATGTTCTTCACCATCAGCTCCTACGACGATGCCACCGGCAAGATGAGCGGTGACCTGCAGATACAGTCAATGCGTCCCGTCTATAACAGCTCCTACACTAGCACTGTCCTCAATTTCAAGGATACGAAAATAGACTTTATTTACGAGGAGAATGACCCGCTCGTATTCAACGAGATGGAGATGCAGAATAACCTTACCGCAATTCTCAACTTTTGGGCCTACATGATTATCGCGCTCGACTTCGACACTTTCGCACCCAATGGCGGTGACCCTTATTACGATAAGGCCGCCAACATAGTGAGGCTCGCCCAGAGTACCAGCGAGAGCGGTTGGAAAGCTTTTGAGGACACTAAAAACCGCAGCGCTGTGCTCAGTGCCTTCACCGACAAGGCCACGAGTCCTATCCGCAACATCCTCTATAACTACCACCGCAACGGCCTCGACATTATGGTGACCAGCGTTGATAAGGGCCGCGCAGTAGTCACGCAGTGCCTTACTGAGGATTTGAAGAAAGTGTATGACGCCCAGCCCATGAGCGTATGCCTCTCGATGTTCAAGGACGCCAAGCTCTACGAGATTGTCAACATCTATTCACAAGCCAACTCGAGCGAGAAGGAGAAAATATATGATGCCCTTTACGCCCTGTGGCCCACCGAGCTCGACCGCCTGAACAAAATTAAGGAACCAGCTAAGTAAAAAGCGGCACACCCCCACTTTCGTCATGCTCCAACGACTGCTCATTAGCAACTATGCGCTTATTGACCACCTCGAAATCGACTTTTCGAGGGGATTGACCATCGTCACAGGTGAGACGGGCGCAGGAAAGTCTATCATTCTTGGAGCCTTGGGCCTCATTTTGGGTGAAAGGGCCGACACCTCGGCTATGCGAGATAAGGACAAGAAAACCATCGTCGAGGCAACCATCAACACCGAGCGTTTCGACCTCACCTCGTTCTATCGCGACAACGACCTTGACGAGGACGGTGGCGAGATGGTTATTCGTCGCGAAATTGCGCCTTCGGGACGCTCACGCGCACTCGTCAACGACAGTGTGGTGCCCCTTTCGGCTTTGCGCGACCTCATGACGTGCCTTGTCGACATCCATTCGCAACACAGCAACATGCTGCTGGCGCAGCCTTCGTTCCAGCTCAGTGTGCTTGATAATATTGCCGGCAACGCGGCGCTTTTGGCCGAATACGCCACTTTATTCAACAACTATCGAAAAGCCAACCAGGCGCTAAAAGCCGCACAAGAAAAAGCGGCACAGGCGCACGCTCAAGAGGACTATCTCCGTTTCCAGCTCAATCAACTCACCGAAGCCAAGCTTGAACCAGAGGAGGACAAGGAACTTGAGGCGGAACAAAAGGTATTGGCCAATGCGGCCTCTATCCGAGAAACGCTTTGGGATGTTGGCAATAGCCTTGACAGTGAAGAGGATTCCACCTTGCAACGCTTGTTGCGGGTGGCACAACAACTGGAGCAACTCGACGGAATCATATCCGATGTGGATGGCATGGGAGCAAGGGTGCGCACGGCGTTAATCGAATTGCAGGATATTGCGCAGTCGGTTGAATCCATCTCATCAAACATCGAGGACAATCCTCAAAGACTTGAGTACATTGAGGACCGTCTGAACACCATCTTTTCGCTGGAGCGTAAGCACAATGTGACGAGTCTCGATGAATTGCTTGCCCTACAACATCAACTGAAAGAGCAAATCGACGAGATTGACAATAGCGATGAATACATCGTGCAACTCACTCGCCAACGTGATATTTTATACCAACAAGTGCTTAAGCTGGCTAAAACGCTTTCCGAGGCACGTCGAACGGCGGCAAAATCCTTTGTGGAGCAGGTGATGCCGCTCGCCCAGGAATTGGGTATGAAAAACTTAGCTTTCGAAATCGAGTTTAGCGAGACATCCCCCGCCACAACAGGTACCGACGCGGTGGAATTCAAATTTGCCTTCAACAAGAACCAGAAGCTCATGCCGGTCAAGGACACCGCATCGGGTGGTGAGATTTCACGTCTCATGCTCTGCGTCAAGGCGGTGATTGCGCGCTCGGTCGATTTGCCCACGCTCATCTTCGACGAAATTGATACGGGTGTAAGCGGAGAAATGGCTAGTAAAATCGGGGCGCTCATGCACGATATGTCACAACGCTTGCAAGTAATCGCCATCACCCACCTGCCACAAGTTGCGTCGTATGCCGATGCTCATCTACTGGTGACCAAAAGCGACACCGAGAGTTCTACCCTCACCACCCTTATGCCACTTGACGAGCATCAGCACGTGCAAGAAATAGCGCGCATGCTCAGCGGTGGCACCATCAGCCAAGCCGCCATTGAGAATGCGCGCCAACTTATCAATAATAAGTGTTAAATGTTAAGCAATAAACTTAAAGTGTTGCTTTAATTTGCCATTAGCAATTGGCTAACTCTTAACACTCAATCTTTATTCATTCGTGTTTCCAAAGAGGCTGTCAATGTAGTTTACAAGGTCCTCGCCCTGCAAGCCGCGAGAGAGGATTTTCCCTGTTCCATCAAGCACCATAATGTGGGGTATGCCCTGGATGCCGTAAATCTCAGTCTCGGCACTAGAATTTTGGTTGTTTTTCATCACGGGCCACGGCAATTTCATTTGTTCGATGGCCATATCGGTGTCTTCTGGCTCATCCCACACGGCGACGCCTACAAATTGTAACCCTTTGCCGTTATACTTTTCGTAGAGCGGTTTGAGCGTGTTCTTAATTTCGCGACGGCACGGCCCGCACCAGCTGGCCCAGAAATCGACTAGCGTATATTGCCCTGGCTTCACATAATCACTCAGGCGAGTGACCTTGCCTTTGGTGTCGGTCATGGCGAAATCGGTGAACTGCTTTCCTTCGGCGGTTTCTTCAACGGCACGCAAGGCCTGCAATGTCTTTTGCACGCGTTGGAGCGAGGCGTAACTGGCTGGTGCGTTTTTGAGCATTTCGGTAAGCTCATAGTAATCTATACCATCGCTCATGGAGATATAATTGCAGAAAGCCCACTGGCCCACTACATTGTCTTTGTTGCGCTCATAGCCATTATCGAGCGCATTGACAATCATGTGTGGAATGAGCATGGCATCCATTTGCGCCGTTTGTTCGTCTATTTCGCCAGCATTGAGCTTCTGCTCGATTTGACGATATTTTTCCACAGCGATGTTAATTTCTTTTATAATTTCAGAATAACTGCTGTTGAGCGCTGTGCCAGTGGCGATTTCACTTTCGGCATCAAGGTTAATGTTACCAGTCTCCACCACCACATCGAGCTTATGGCCAGCACCGATGACGCGAGCCATGACGGGCTGGGCCACGGAGCCGCGGAACACGACTTTATCTTGTACGGCGGTTGCTAACGCCAGCGTGTCGCCAGTATCGTAATTAACAAGACGGAACGACTCGCCATTAGCTGGAGCATCGAGTTTCACAGTGAGCACATAGTCACCGGCCCACGCGGTAACGGCCAAAGCCGTCATTAAAATTGTAAATAAGTACTTTTTCATTTCTCAATCAATTAAATATATTTTTTGCAAAATTATAAAAATTCTTCATTATACGACGCATCTTCTACTTTTTTTAAATAGTCGTCACACAAATACATATAAAAGTAAGGTGTAATGGGTTACACTTTTCTTATAGGAATTTGCCACGTTTGTTCAAATTTTGTAAATTTGTCGCATAATATTTTAGCGATGAAAAAACAAGAACAATATCAAATTCTCTTGGAACAGCTTAAAGCGCTCATCGATGGTGAGACTTGCACTGTCAGTATATTAGCCAACACTGCCGCTCTGTTGCACGAAGCTATGGGCGAGCGTTTCTTCTGGACGGGATTTTACCTCGTTAATGACGGCGAGCTCGTTCTTGGTCCTTTCCAAGGGCCGGTGGCTTGCTATAGGATAAAACGAGGGCGTGGCGTGTGCGGCACCTCATGGGAATGTGACGAAACGCTTGTGGTGCCCGACGTGGAACAATTTGCCGGACACATCGCCTGCAGCAGCCTCTCGCGTAGCGAAATTGTGGTGCCATTGCACGACAGCAAAGGCACTGTCACCGGTGTGCTCGACATCGATAGCCGCGAATTAAATGCTTTTGATGATGTGGACCGCGAATATTTGGAACAAGTGGTCCAAATACTTTCCTCACATCTCTTTTGAAATATGAAAGTATCAATTCTTGTCCCCATTTATGGCGTAGAAAAGTACATCGAGCAGTGCGCCCATTCGCTGATGAAGCAGACTTACGACGACATCGAGTATGTCTTCGTAGATGACTGCACGCCCGACAACAGCATCAATCTGCTCAAGGAGGTCGTTGCGCAATATCCTCATCGCGCCCATCAGGTGCGCATCCTCACGCACGAGCATAACCGGGGGATAGGTGCCGTAAGACTGACCGCCTTGATGGCAGCCACAGGACAATGTGTGATGCACATCGACAGCGATGACTACATCGACGAACGTTGTGTCGAAGTACTCGTAAAGCACATGGAAACCACTGGTGCTATGATGGTTGACGGAGGATATGCCATTGATCGTAAAGGAACTATCACCGGCTCCACACCACCCTTTAAAGGAGGGAAACACGCCTATGTGAGCCATCTTCTATGTCAAAACGTAGTGTATAATCGCATTTGGGGACGGCTCATCAACCGTCAAGCGCTTTTGGAGAATGGTATTTTCCCAATAGAAGGAATAGACTACGGCGATGACTTTGTACTTGCTCCGCGCATGGTGGCCGCACTCACTCGGGAATGGGTTGACGAAACGCTCTACTTCTATCGCGATGACAACACAACATCCTACACCAACACGCTGTCGCCGAAGTACCATCGCTCTTACTTGCGCTCGTGTGCCGTGGTGATTGAGCATTTTTCAACGATTAAAGAGTATGGCGCAGCACTTGACCAGTGTAAACTTGCCGTACTGCGGCACGCGCGACGCTTTAATGTCAAATGGGAAGATGTGGAGCACTTTTGTCCGCAGGCCCTGGCCCCTGAAAGGAAGGTGGCAAGGCTTATTGCGCGCCTGCTTCATTCGCCTCGCTGTCCATACGGCTTGAGTTGCTTTGTCTATCGCGTTTATCGCCGCCTATTCTTACTTTCGCTTTGAGGAATTCAAGGCACTCATCGAGCATTTTTACCCGTAAGAGCCGCATCACCACATAGTAGAGTACTGCGGCGATAATTACACGCGCAATAAGTAAGAGTACCAAATTCTCGATGAAACGTGTTGCCAGCCACGTGATGCCCATTACTGCTGCCGAAATCAAAGCGAACGGCAATATGTCTTTGGCAAACTGGAAAAGGCTGTAGCCTATCAACCGTCGTGCTGTCGTGTACCATGCCAGCAGCCATAGGATGATAAGTGCCACGTATGCCTGCACCATCACCAGCATGCCCCACTTGTACAGTGCCACGATGCTTATCTGCAAAATCACTTGCAGCACACTGCACACGAGGTACATGTCGCTTCGACCACGGCTGATGGTCAAATTTTGGAATACCGTATAGAGCGGCAAAAATGCACCCGCGATGCATAAGTAGCCTAGCAAGCGTGAGCTTTCCAGCCATTGCTCCCCTATCGTCACCAGCAAGAATTCGCGTGATACGAGCGCCAATCCAAACATGACAGGAAACGCCATGAACGCCGTGAAACGCATCATCTTGCGAAACACGCGGCGCTCGCGTTCCAACTCGTCGCCAGCGGCCACCATCACCGTTTGCGCCACCAAGCCTACAGTGCCGCTCACCAGCGTGTGTCCCATTGTGTTCCACTTGTTGGCCTGCGAGTAATCTCCCACCTCTTTCATGGGGAAAATGCGTCCGAAGAAGAATGTCAGCACTTGTTGGCTCAACGTATTAAGCATTGTGGTGAGCAGGATGAGTGAACTGAATCCGAACATCGATTTAACCGGTCCCCAATCGACTTTGAACGAGGGTTTCCACTTCACATAGAAGTAACGGCCCATGTTCATTACCGCAATATAAACGACTTGTTGCCAAGCCAAACTCCAGTAGCTGCGGTAAATCCATGCGTGAACTATACCCACGACTCCCGACACCACCAATGCCGTGCAGCTCACGATAGCCATCTCGCGAAACATCATGTTTTTGGTCATGAACGCTCCATGGGCGATGCCGAACGACGAAATCAGGAATGCCAGGAACACAAATCGCGACAGTGGCACCAGCGCCGGCTCATGGAAGAACGCTGCGATGAGCGGCGCCGAGAAGAACAGCAATACATATAGGATGATGCTCACCGTCACATTGAACCAGAATACCGAGTTGTAGTCGCGAGCGGTAGGATTTTTCAAATTGATAAGTCCTTGTGTGAAACCGCTGCTTTGCAAGTTACCGGCCAGCAAGGTGAAAATCGTCAACACACCCACCATTCCGTAATCGGCACGTGTCAGCAGGCGAGCCAGGAAGATGCCAATGACGAGGTTGAGCAACTGCATGGTGCCGTTGTTCAGCGCGCTCCACCACATTCCGGAGGCCGTTTTCTCTTTCAGCGTCTTCGCCATTGACTCTTCGATTTGTGCCGCAAAGTTACTAATAATTATCGGATAATGAAAATGGGCCGCCTGCTTCGTTGCGTGGCGGCCCACTGTGATTGTCAGTACGGTTATAAGCCGGGTTATGTTACCTTGCCAACCCGTGGCGCGGTAGCTTGTCATTTATCTGTCCACGCCGTCACCGACGTGATATAGCAGTCTACCCCTCGGCATGAGCGAGTAACCCATATCTGCCGATATACTTGACCTTGCAACCCACAGGAGATGCGGCACGCGATGTCACCACCACGTCCGGTGGGCTCTTACCCCACCTTTTCACCCTTACCGGCCGAAGCCGGCGGTTGTTTTCTGTCACCTTTACCGCGAGGTCACCCCCGCCTTCCCGTTAAGAAGTGTGGCACTCTGTGTTGCCCGGACTTTCCTCTCGACGCGCCCCACCCCGAAAGGGGAGCCACAACGAGCGACAAGCCGCCATACTGACATAGATCTCTTTACAAAACGCCCGCAAAAGTACAAATAAAATAGTTATCCCGCAAATTCCGCTCCTGTGGCGAACAAGAAAAAAGTGATTAGTCGTAGCTGTAATGCTTAAGGACTTGGCGGTATGAGTTGAAGATTTTGGACTTGGAAACGAAGCCTACGTAGTGGCCCTGTTCATCGACTACGGGTAGGTTCCAGGCATTGGTGTCGTCGAATTGCTTCATCACTTGTTCCATGGGTGTTCCCGTGACGATTTTGGCTGGCGGTGTCGACATGAAACGGTTCACGTGAAGCCGCCGGTAGAGGTCTGGGCGGAACATGATGTTGCGGATGTCGTCGAGGAGCACCACTCCCAGCAGCATGTTGTCATCGTCAACGACGGGGAACAGGTTGCGGTTGCTGCGCGAAATCACATCGACCATCTCCTTAAGGCTCATCTCGGGGCGCACCGCAATGAAGTCGGTCTCAATCACGCTGTCCATCTTGAGCAGGGTGAGCACCGTCTGGTCTTTCTGGTGAGTGAGTAACTCACCACGCTGCGCAAGGCGACGGGCATAGATGCCGTAGGGGGTGAAGATGCGCGACGTGCCGTAGGCGACGACGCTCACGATAAGTAGCGGCAAAAACAGTCCATAGCCTCCGGTCATCTCGGCGGTGAGGAAGATCGCCGTCAAGGGTGCGTGCATCACGCCCGCCATTACGCCCGCCATACCCATGAGGGCGAAATTCTTTGTGGATAGAGGTATGTCGCTAACCCCCAACTCGTTCATCACAAAGGCGAAAAGGAACCCCGCCATGCATCCCACATAAAGCGAGGGGGCAAAGGTACCGCCTACCCCACCGCTGCCATTGGTGGCGCTCGTGGCGAACACCTTGGTAAAGCACAGCAACGCTACTACGGCAATGGCCCAAGAGGCACTGTCGCGATGTTCATAGAAGAGGCTCTTGTCGAAGAGTGCCTTTACGTCGCCACCCAGCAGACTGTTGACGCTTCCGTAGCCCTCGCCATAGAGTGGCGGCAGGAAAAAGATGAGGGCACTTAAGATGATGGCACCCACGGCAAAACGAGCCCAGGGCGACGACAAGCGGGAAAACATGCCCTCCATGCCTTCCATCACCTTATTAAAATATACACCAACGAGACCGGTGAAAACACCCAAAGCAATTACCAATGGGATACGTGAAGCCAGGAACTGCTCGCTCTGCGAAAACAAGAATTCCACCTCAAAGCCCGTGAAAAGTATCGACACCGTGGCACCGGCCACCGAGGCTATGATAAGCGGCATCACCGACATCGCCGTGAGGTCGAGCATCAGTACCTCAACCGTGAAAAGCACGCCTGCAATGGGCGCCTTGAAAATGCCGGCCAGACCGGCTGCCGCGCCACATCCCACGAGCATCATCAGCATTTGGGGTGACAGTCGGAATAGCTGCCCCAAATAAGAACCTATTGAGGCACCCGTAAAGACAATGGGACCCTCGGCACCCACTGAACCGCCGAACCCTATGGTTACCGAGGACGAGAGGAGCGAGGCATACATGTTGTGACGCTTGAGACGACTGTTCTTCAAGGCGATGGCATAAAGCACGCGCGTGACACCATGTGAAATGTTGTCGCGCACCACATAACGCACATAAAGGCCCGCAATCAAGATGCCCAATACGGGGAAAATGAGGTACTCATAGTTGCTGCCAGTGAGCGTGGCACGAGACATCAAGAATGAAGCTATTGTGGCAATTAGCCACTTGAGCAGTACGGCGGCAAGCCCCGCGGCGGCACCCACAAGCAAGGCAAGAATAACCACCAACGTCGAATCACTAACGTGCTTGTCGCGCCACGCAAGTAGTCTCAAAATCCACGATGAGCGCTCTTCCTGCTTGGCACCCGCCGGAGTGTCGAAGGCTTCCATATCGTTAAACTCCCTTGCCTGTGATGATAATCTTGAGGGTGTAAACCACAATCTTAAGGTCGTTGAGCAACGACATGTTCTCCAAGTAGATGAGATCGTAATCAAGGCGCTCCAGCATCTGATCGACGGTCTGGGCATAGCCGAATTTCACCATACCCATGGAAGTGATGCCCGGCCTCACTTGATGCACAAGGGCATAAGCTGGCTGGCGCTCCGAGATAAGGTCCACATAATGCTTGCGCTCGGGACGAGGGCCCACCAGTGTCATGTCGCCGCGCAGCACATTCCAGAACTGGGGAAGCTCGTCGATGCGGTACTTGCGCAAGAAACGTCCCACGCGCGTGATGCGCGGGTCGTCCTGACTCGAGAGTTGGGGCTTACCTTTGACCTCAGCCTTGTCAATCATCGAGCGGAACTTAAGGATGTTGAACACCTTATTGTGGTAGCCGATACGCTCCTGCTTATAAATGACTGGACCTTTCGTATCGAGTTTGATGAAGAGTGCCACGATGGGATAAAGTATGGCGATGAATACGAGGGCTATGCTCGACACGATTATATCAACAAGGCGTTTCATATTTTTGCCGCCTTCGGTCATCGAACTTGACGATATGTCAATAAGTGGGTCGCCGTGGATATCGTTAAGCCTTGCGCGCGACAACAGGATATTGTACTTGTCGGGGGCAATCTTTATGGGAAGGTTGAGTGAAAACAGTTTGTTGATTACCGTGAGCACATGGTTACGGTTGTTTTTAGTCGGTATTACGATGATTTCCTTAATATTCTGCGAAAGGCACACTTTCCTAATGTCATCAAGGTCAAAAATCGGGCGGTCCATGTTCTTCACGTTATTCTCACCTGGAATAGCCACATATCCGACCACGTTGTAGCCTAATGACACTTTCATGCGCTCAAGACGCTCAACGAATGCACATCCCGCAGTTCCACAACCCACCACCAGGGTATTAAACATCCACTGACGCCGCTTGATGCGCCGTGAGGTGTGGTTGGTGATGATGGCGCGTGGAATATAAACGCAAACAAACAGCATACCCCACAATATGGCTATTAGCTCGTAGTTGGTTTGACGTTCTATTGTCGGGTCGTTAATAAGAGCCACAAAGAAGAGGATAAGACTGTTGATGAGCGAATTGGAGGCAGTTTGCAGTAACTCTTGCAAACGCGACTTGCGGAACACCTCGTTATAGTATCCAGAGAGAGAGTACACTCCCATCATCAGCAACGGGAACAACAACTGGCCCAACATCACGTTGCCCGACAGGAGAAAGGCCTTAAGCGACTGCTGGCCATGGACGGCACCCATGGCATAACGGACACAGTTATAGGAGAACCACGCCACATTCGATGAGATGAAGTCGCTCAAGAGATATTTTAACCGTTGTCGGGATTCGCTAACCATGGTTCTTCGCTATTACCTGATGATTTTAAATGTGCCGTTGCGGTTTAGGCGGATGATATTGGAGGCCTTGCGGGGGGTGGCATCGTCTTGCCTGTGACTCACCACATAGTCCACTCCCTCGATAATTTCCTTAGAAATATCGGCAAAGGTGGCTGGCGATGGTTCGCCACTGATGTTGGCGCTTGTCGACACTATAGGCTTGCCAAAGCGAGCACATAATTGTTGTGTAAAATCGTCCTGCGGAATTCGCACACCGAGCGAATCGTTGTCGCCCAGCAACGCCGGAGCCACATTGTAAGCGCCCTCATAAATGATGGTGAGCGGGTTTACTGCCACCTCAATCAATTCCAGGGCCATCTCGGGCACATCAACCACATAATGGTCAAGCTTATCGGCACTGTCGAGCAACACGATGAGCGCCTTGCTGTCGGCCCGACGCTTGAGGTCAAAAACGCGTTTCACTGCTTCGGGGCGCGTGGCATCGCATCCTATCCCCCAAATAGTGTCGGTGGGATAGAGTATCAGCCCTCCTTTGGCGAGGGTTTCTATGGCCCTATTAATATCGTCTTGAATGGTCAAATTCATTGAAAAACACAGTTTATCACCACAAAATAAACGGGTTAGGCGTTCCCGTCCGCTCATTTTGGGCAAACAAAGTTACTCAAAATGATTGAAAGGAAAAAGAAAATGTAACTTTTTCTCACTTTGTTTAACACTAAAAATGTTAAAAGAATGTTTCGCGAGCCATTTTTATCACTAATTTTGCAAAAAAATATCACATCAAAATGAGAAAACTTGGATTTATAAATATGATTGCCGGCGCATTGCTGATTACTGTGCTAGCTTGGGGCATGACCCTGCAGTCCGAGGCTAAAACGAAGAAAAATTCCTCGGGTAACGCCAACACCGCCAAAGTGGTTTACACGGGCGAGATAGGAAAGAAGATTATTGGCTATAATGGTCCTACCCCACTCAATATCACCATTAAAGGCGGCAAAGTAACTGCCATTGAAGCGCTCTCCAACCAGGAGAGCCCCCGTTACATGGCTAAGGCCCAGGAGAAGGTGTTCCCCCAGTACATTGGGAAGACTATTGACGAAGGCATCGCTCTCAAGGCCGACGCGGCTACAGGTGCCACCTACACCAGTAACGCCCTCATTCAGAACATCCAGCTGGGCCTCAATCAAGCCAAGCAAGAGAATTCCAGCAGCGGCAACGCCAAAAAAGGCCGTCGCATGAAGCGCAAATAACAATGGCCGAGAACCAACTGCTCCAGCGACTTGACGGGCTCGACGCCCGATTTGAAGAGATAGGGACGCTCATTACCGACCCACAGGTGATTGCCGACCAGCAACGCTATGTGAAATTGACCAAGGAATATAAGGGTTTGGAAACCTTGTTGGCTGCTACTGCGCGCTATCGTGGACTGCTGCGCGACATCGACGAAGCCAAGACGCTACTCATGGGCGAAAGCGACGAGGACCTGCGCGAGATGGCACGCGAGGAACTGGAAACGGCTCAAGCGGCGTTACCCAAGTTGGAGGAAGAAATCAAGCTCTTGCTTATTCCCGAAGACCCTGAGGACGGGAAAAACGCCATACTCGAGGTGCGCGGAGGTACCGGTGGTGACGAGGCCGCCCTGTTTGCCGGCGACCTAGCCCGCAGGTATATGCGTTACTGTGAGCGCAAGGGCTGGAAAGTGGAAGTGTCGAGCTTCAGCGAGGGGGCTGCCGGCGGTTACAAAGAAATCGTGCTGAGCGTCACGGGCACCGGTGTATATGGCACGCTTAAATATGAATCGGGTGTTCACCGCGTGCAACGCGTCCCAGTAACCGAGACACAAGGACGTGTACACACATCGGCGGCCAGCGTGGCCGTACTTCCCGAGGCCGAGCCATTCGACGTACACATCAACGAGGGTGAAATCAAGTGGGACACATTCCGCAGCGGCGGTGCCGGCGGCCAGAATGTGAACAAGGTGAACAGCGGTGTGCGCCTGCGCTACATGTGGACCAACCCCAATACGGGCGAACAACAGGAAATTCTCATCGAGTGTACCGAAACGCGCGACCAGCCCAAGAACAAGGAGCGCGCACTGGCACGTTTGCGCTCGTTCATCTACGACCGCGAGCACCAGAAGTATGTTGACGACATCGCCAACCGACGTAAAACCCTTGTCTCAACCGGTGACCGCTCAGCAAAAATCCGCACCTACAATTTCCCGCAAGGACGTATTACCGACCACCGTATCGGCTACACCATCTACAACTTGCCGGCATTCATGGACGGCGATATCCAGGACTGCATCGACCACCTCATCGTGGCAGAGAACGCCGAAAAACTCAAAGAGGCCGAACTTTAATGGCACGGCACAACATACTGGGAAAAGAGGGTGAACGAATGGCCACCGAGTTCCTCGTTAAGCAAGGCTATATCATTCGCGAAACCAACTGGAAACTCAACCACCTCGAGATTGACATCATTGCCCAGGAAAAGGGAAACCGGTTGCACATCGTCGAGGTCAAGACACGGTCTAATGACAAGAACTTCGACCCACTTGATGCCATCGACAAGAAAAAGATTGCACACTTGATTGCGGCTGCAAATGCCTATGTCATGACCACGGGCCTCGACTATGACGTGCAATTTGACATCATAATCATTGTGGGCAACACGCCTGATGAATTCCGACTTGACTACATTCCTGACGCCTTCTACCCTCCCCTAAAAAGCTACCGGCGGTGAGATTGTTCTCACTTCCACCACATTATATATTACCTGAACACTTTACTGGTCTGTCCTGGTATTTGACGATGCACGCCGTTTTTGAGTTTTTTTTGAAAAAAACGTGAAAATATTTTGTGGGTTCGGGAAAAAGACTTAACTTTGCAGGCGCAAATGAGAAATCATTGCAAATTTTGCGACAGTAGCTCAGTTGGTAGAGCGCGACCTTGCCAAGGTCGAGGTCGCGGGTCCGAGTCCCGTCTGTCGCTCTTGGTTAAAACCTCAGTTGTCCAGGTGGCGGAATTGGTAGACGCGCTACTTTGAGGGGGTAGTGCCCGATTGGGCGTGTGAGTTCGACTCTCATCTTGGACACTTAAATTTTGAGCAAGTCGCTGAAGTTCAGCGACTTGCTTGTTTTATGCCTCTAAAATTGACGACTTTTTGACGACTTAATTTCACTCTAATTAAAAAATGACCTTCATCGCATAGTGTCCTTTGGCTCAGAAAAAGTGGCCCTATCCGTTGGCTATCTTTCCTCTTTTTTCATCATCGCCCGCATGACAATGTCAAAATTTCGTTGCGGATTTCGGCGATAGTTGGTTCTGAAATTGTATTCGTCTAAATAGTCCTGCAAATGATTAAACGAATATCGTTGTTTGAATTCATCATCAATCCACTGTTTGAAACTGGCGAAATACCTGTTGAGATGTCCCCATCCGTAATAGACAGTTAATGACCCATACTCCTTCGCTAGTTTTTTGAATCCGCGTTCCCCTCCATCAGCTATCGTTATGTGAGCAGATGGCGAAACATGCTCATTAATCATCTGCCTGACATAGTCGGGTTTTATGCCATCAACAATTTGACTAATCGCTTTAACCACTTTTCGGTTTTTGACTTCAACAGCTATGAGGATCCGTTTTTTCGATTTGCGTATCAGCCAGAAAAATTCGTCTTCGCGTTCAGTTTGAATGTCAAAGAAACCGATGCCAACATCTCCTTGCAGTTTTCGAGGTGTTATCCTCCCCATTACCGATTGAACTTTGTATTTAAACATCAGACTTGTTGTCTGAGTTATCCCAAATTGTTGTGACAATTCCACCGATGTAATTCCTTTGCTTGAAGTTGCCATGAGATGGATGATGTTAAATGCGGTAAGTATCGGAAACTTCAGTCGATGGAAAATGGTTCCAGCCGTTACGCTCTCATCATACTTGCATCGATTGCATCTGCGAGAATAAGGCGAGCGACCTTTGTGGAAGGTCGTGTTGCCACATTTGCGACATTCATAATGATTGCCGTTCCATTTGATTGCAGCAAGATATGCATAGCAATCATCATCGCTTTGGAACCTATTATCAAACGAATTCATGTGTTAGCACATTGTTATTATTTGTAAATTAATGATGCAAAGTTAATAAAATAATTTGATTGGGCGCATTATCTATATATGTATAAAACGTGTCTTTTAGTAATTCAAGCCCTCAGACTACTTTTGCAGCGTCACATTTGGTAACGCACTGGAGGCGCCAACCTACCAAAGACGTTGCAGGTGTGAACGCACACTCACAGTAGATGGCCTACCGAGTGGAGTGATATAATAAAATGAGTAATATAAAAGACATATTATGCACAGAAAAAAATGTCATCCTCCAAGTTTCTTCGGAAGACTTGAAAGCGTTCGCGCAAGAGATTCTTATCGGGGCAAAGTCCATCGCCATGATTGAGGCGGAGATGGTTGCCACAAGTGACAAACTTCTGACCATTGACGAGGCGGCAAAGTTGCTGTCGGTGTCAAAGATGACGCTCTACCGCTGGGACCAGAACGGAATCCTCAAGAAGGTGGAGATTGGCGGCAAACGCCGCTACCGCAAGAGTGACATCGAACGCCTCGCCGGGTGTAAAATTTAAAGGAGGGCTTCATTATGGAAAATAAAGTTCAACATTCAAGCAGCGGCACGCTCCGTCTCCATGAAGACGTAGAGCTACCTATCGATGGTTCTCTTAAGTGATTGTAACTATGCACAACAAAGGTTTTACAAAAGTTCCGAACGCTATTATCCGTTCGTCTGTACTTAGCATTGCTGAAAAAGCGGTATGGTGCTACATAGCTTCCATGCCTGACGGGTATAGATATTCGGTGCGTTCTGCCTGTATGACGTTACATATCGGCGATAAAACTTGGCGTCGAGCCATAATCAAACTTGAGAAATTAGGTTTGATATCCGTAAGGCATATGCCAGGGATGACGACGGTCTATGAAGCCTCGAAAGATGCTCTCGGATGGAACTTGACCCCTAGTCAAATGACTGGCTGTTCAAACGAGAGCTCTAGTCAATTAACCAGCGGTTCAAACGACACCTCTGGTCAATTAAACGCACCACCCATAGTTAATGGGCAGCAGGTTACACATATTAATAATAAAGAACTATTAAATAACAACGTCGACGACGATAGATATGCACACATAAGAGAAAAATTTGAACATGAAGTGATGATTGACCGCAACATTGAGCTTGCATGTAAGAGTTGCAGCATAACAAGAGCACAATACATGGAACTCGCTGCAGTAATTATCGCAGAATGGGAATTTAAAGATCTTCCCTACAGTGAGTGGACAAAGAACCATTTCATATCTGTGCTTCGACACAAAGTAAACAGTCATAAACATTACAGCAATGGAAAAGAAAATTCAAGAAATTGTACAACAACAAGCAACCCGCTTGCAAATGCAACCATTCATACAGCCCATATCGGTTGATTGGGACAAAGAAATAGCCTTTTTCCTAAAAGCTTTTCATAAGGTCGAACCTCGTTTCGACCCGAAATTAACTGACAAAGACATCTTAAACTCACTCTTTGCCTGGGTATGGAAACTCGATGAGTATAATAAACTCAAGTTGGATTACAACAAAGGCTTTTGCTTTTATGGGGATTTGGGCTTAGGCAAGAGTATGATACTGCAAGCTCTACGCCAATACCGGAATAGTATAGTTGCTCGACACGAAAGCAAGAAGGAAGATTTCCGTATGAAGGGAATTTGGCTGAAGGCTGCAAGTGAATTGGCGAACATCTTTTCAGTTGATGGTCAGCCAGCACTAATACAGTACACGTCTGATGATATAAACCTTATCATTGATGAGTTGGGGAGAGAGCCTAGGCCAGCAAAGTATTTCGGAACAGAACTGAATGTCATCCAGTTTGTACTTCAGTTGCGATATGATCACAGGCGTGATAGCGTTACGCACATCACAACAAACCTAAAGCCCGAAGACATTGCGCAGTATTATGGTGCATATATCGCAGATCGTTGTTGGGAGATGTTCAACTTTATCGAGTTCCAGGGCGCTAGTCTCCGATCAAAAACATACTAATCTGTCTAACTCATTGGCATCGCCCCGTTTTTCTACTACTGAATGTTTTTGATGTACTATGAGATAACATCACTGATAGATGTTACTACACCCCTTTCTGCAAACCGCTGTCACCCAAAAGAGACAGCGGTTTGCCCGATATGCGATGATGTGCAGAGTGCGCCACTGTCCAAATTTCCGAAATAAATTAACATTTCGGTTCTCGTCCCCAAGAGGGAGTAAAACCTGTGTACATCGGCACTCACTCAGGATTTTTGTGGCTGTTTTTTTCTTAAATTTACCATTTGTAAAGGATTGAAAAAGTGACATGGCTGTTAATCAGCCGATTAAGGGTTGCAAAGGGAATTTTTCCCTTTGGTTTCTCTCTGAAGAGCCCCCACTGCCCTGCGGAGCATTTTCGAAATCATCAATATCAAAAGCGCAATGTGCGGTGGCGAAATTGACGTGCAAGAGGCATTTCTCGCAATGAGACAAAGCCTCGATATCCGATGCTTAGTGTTGTTCATTGCGATACATCGCAGAAACTTGCAAAAATGTTGTGCGGTGGTATTGGTTTACCGAAGAACGTGACAAAAATGATTTCATTTCAGACCTTCTATTTCTTGAAGCATGGAAAATTGCGAGCGATAATGCTGTCCTCTGATACCAAATGAGGAAAAGCGGCTCGAAATTTAACATTTTGAGTGGTGCTGAAAAAAGTGCGTAAAACCAGTGTACATCGGCATTCTTACAGAAAAAACACTGTTAATTTTTTCATTTTTTGCAATTTTTCCGCACTTGAAAAGGCAACTTTCGTTGATAATCAACGAATTAAAGATTGAAAAGAAGCATTCTTTTCCGCACCTCTCTCTAGAGAGCCCCCGACGACCTGCGGAACAATTCCGTAAATCGGCTATAAGCCGAGCGGAAAGTGCAGAGCGATGTGCGGTAAAAATGCTGGCGTGCGTGAGTGAAACCGACATGGAGTATCGGTTTTCACCCACGCTTGTCAATTCCGCTTTTTTGACGAAATCGTGCCTCGAACTCGCTTCAAGGCTCAATTTTGATAATCACGGCTGCGGTTCGGCAAAGTTCAAGCAAGCTTGGCTTTGCGCTCACCTTGCACGTGATTTCGTGATTAGGCGATGCCGATGTGCGGTGGAGCGTAGGCAAGGTAGCAAGCGAATGATGTACGAGAGTGTGTGCCGGCTCGCCATAGGCGTTGACCAACGACTTGTCGAGCATTGGGCTTGCGGCGATTGTCGAATTGGGGTTGGAGCGCAGCGTATACCCCAATGTACTCGAACAACCAGAGCGAGCCGTATGCGCTTGGGAACCGCCGTCAATAGCGAGCCGTGAACCGCAGGTGTTCACACTTTCTCTTGCAGATTGAGCGCGACGGACGAAGCCGTAGCGGAACTGCACATCGACATCGGGGGCTGTGGGTGGGACATAAGACAATGTGTTCACACTTCTCTGCCCGAATAGGCACTTGTCGGTGTGGGCGGCGACTGGAGCAAAAAGCGAGAGTGAAATGAGCCGCAGATTGTCGGCAGTGTGGTGCGAGTGTCCTTTCCTCTTGACCGGCGCAAACGGTATTTTGCGCGAAACGTAGAACCATAAAGTAGCGCGTGCGGCTCATCGGCGGCGACCGACCGCAGGGCGGTTTGCTGGCGATATGGCAGGAACTCGTCTTCCTGCGAGCCGCTTGGACAGGGCAAATGTAGTGAAAGCGAATGAGTGTGTACAGGCTCACCATAGGCGTTGACCAACGACTTGTCGAGCATTGGGCTTGCGGCGATTGTCGAATTGGGGTTGGAGCGCAGCGCATACCCCAATGCACTCGACAACCAGAGCGAGCCGTATGCGCTTGGGAAACGCCGTCAATAGTGAACCGACAGCCGAAGGCGGTACACTTTCAGCAGCGCAACGGAATGCTGAACAGTCCAACTTGCGCCACGATTGATGAGCGGTAAGGCGCAAAGCACATAACGCAAACAACCGCAGCGCAGCGTAGGTTGGCTTACGTGTGAATGCATCAAGCACGAGGCCAGCCTGTTGTGCCTTGCCTCCTGTGAGCGAATGAAGTTCGTAGTGTAATGGTCCAGAGGAAAAACAGGACACGGCACAAGATGAGACCGTGCAGCGAAGCAAGCGGTCTCATCTTGTGCCAAGCCTCTCCCTACAAGCGTAGCGAGTGCCAAAGGTTAGCAGTCTTATATGTGGCGCAATCTATA
>JAGCUP010000171.1 GCA_017962765.1 Muribaculaceae bacterium
CCACCCCATCGGTGTAGCACATGGCGAGCCGCATGTAGGCGTCACCGTTGTTCTGCTTGGCGGCCTGTGTGAAGAGCTCCACGGCCTTCTCGGCATTCTTTCTCACGCCCAGGCCATTGAGGTAACAATAGGCAAGGCCGCAGAGGCCGTCGTCGTCCTCTTGGTCGGCGCTCAAGCCATAGCACTGCGCGGCGAGCGACTCGTTTTTCTCAACGCCGTCGGTGCCGTTGAGGTACAGGTAGGCGAGGTGGTTGAGTGCGGGCGCATATCCGTCGTGTGCCACCTGCTTGAGCAGTTTGACGCCGTTTTTCGTGTCGCCCTTATTTAGCAAGGCCAGTGCCTGCGCGAGGTTTTCCTCGGCGTCCTTCGGTGTCTTGGCATCCATCACATTAGTCGCCATCACCGCCATGATGAGTAAGAGAATAATTTTTTTCATAGTTGGGTAGGGATTGCATCGCGGTGGTAGCTGCGATAGGTGTCACGTTCGATTTCTATATCAGGCTCCGCAAGCTTTAAATCGCGGGGCAAAGTGAATTTCAAGTACTTAATGGTCAAGCCGCGCAGTAGCCATTGACGCTCGTAGTGTGTCTGGATTTCGAGCAGTCCCTCGGGCAGTGCGAGGCCTGAAGCATGGTAGAGGTCGGCGGTATCGACCTCTGTGGGCAGGCTGTTGAGGCGCACCATCTCGCGGGTGTAGGTATAGAGGAACGGGCTGTCGGTCTTGAGGTGTACTGTGCCGCCATCCTTGAGAATGCGCTGATAATTGGTGAGGAATCGGGTACCGGTGAGACGCTTGTTAGCGTTCTTCATCTGCGGATCAGGGAAGGTAATCCAAATCTCGCTCACCTCGCCGGGCACGAAAAAGCGGTCAATAAGCTCAATGCTCGTGCGCAGGAACGCCACGTTGGTGATGCCCTCTTCATGCACGCGCTTGGCTCCGGACCACATTCGGGCGCCTTTGATGTCGATGCCTATATAGTTTTTGTCGGGGAAACGCTTTCCAAGCCCCACGGCATATTCGCCCTTGCCGCAGCCCAGTTCAAGCACGATGGGGTTGTCGTTATGAAAATAGGCCTCGTTCCACTTGCCGCGCATAGGGCACGGCCCCTGCTGTAGCACGGCAAAGGGGAACTGGAAGACGCACGGGAACGTCTCCATGTCGGCAAACTTGCGAAGCTTGTTCTTCCCCATCGGGCGTACGGGTTAACGGGCGAGCTTGAACACTTTTTTCGCGCCGCTCTCGAGCACCACGTTCACCATATACACGTTGCCGCCAAAGTTGACGGTATCGACAGTCGCTGTCAATCCAGCATTCGATAATGAATTAAGCAGCACGCCATTGAGTGCATAAACTTCGAGTGATGCTATAGGTTCGCTCGCGGCCACCACAAGCATGGTGGCATCGAAGTATGCCTTCACGTTGGCCTCATTGGCAGCCAGTTCTTCGACAGCGGTTTTAATTGTCTCGATGCGGAATTCTTTCCACTGGTCGGCAGCGCGATAGCTATCGGCGGCGCTCTTCGACACCTTGAGGGGGATGGAGGGCTGGTCGACGCCGGCCCACACGCTGTCGCCCAACTCGGGCACCGTCTCAGGCTTGGCGCTGACGGTAGTAAGCCCTGTCATGCCAGCCATTGCCTTCGTGCCTATATAGTTGACGCTCGAGGGCACAATCACCGAGGTGAGTTGGTCCCAGTTATAGAGCGCATAGTCGCCCACAGTGGTAATGCCCTCGGGCAGGAACTCGGCCTCGTCAACGACCACCGAATTGTCGCCAGCGAGCAAAAAGTCGCCAATGGAGCTGATTCCCTCTGGGAGGCTCACCTGCTGCAATTGCGTGTCGTAGAAGAAAGCTCCGGTACCTACCTCCTGCACGCCCTGGGGCAGCACGACGCTCTGCACTGGGGTGTTGGCAAGCGCCCACATTCCCACGGTCTTTAAATTGTCGCAATCTTGCAAATTTATCGATTCTACGCCACTTCCCATAAAAGCCTTTTCGCCAATTACCGTGAGCGCAGTGCCCTGCGGAAACTCGACTGACGTGAGGGCCGCATCACCAGCGAAAGCCTCAGCACCGAGAGTCTCGACGCTCGGAGCAAGAGTTACCGATGAGAGCGACGTGCAGTCCTTGAAGGCTGCCTCTCCAAGCGCGGGAGCTGCGACGGTAGCCGTAGTGAGCGCGGCACAGCGCGCAGCCACGCCAGTGCCCATTGTGGTCACCGTGGCAGGCAAGTCGAGCGATGTTATCGAACTGGCGCTCAATGCGTAGTCACCATAGGAGGTCACGTTCTCCAGCCCGTTAATCGTCGCGAGTAACGAGCAGCCCGCGAAAGCGCCTTCACCTATCGACGTCACCGTCTCGGGCAGCGTCATCTCGTTGAGCGCAGTGTGCCCAAAGAAGGCCATGGGCGGCACTTCGCCGGCAGCATAGCTACTCGACGTACCCAGCACCGGGGCCACCGTCTCCAGCGCCTCGATGGTAGCGCCGCTCAGGTCAAGCTGCTGCAAAGCCGTGAGTTGCTGTCCCATAAACTTGAAGTCGCGCGCATCGACGGTGCCAGTCACCGTGAGTTGCGTCACTGCGAGGTCTTCCACCCTGTCGGCCAGCGTGCCGGCCACGTTTTCCACTTGTTCGGCCCGGGCCGTCAGCAGGCCCATGGCGAGAAGTGCCAAAGTCAATTTTGCCTTAATTCGTATCATGATAGTGAATATTTTTTTCATTAAAACTTACAAAGATAAGCATTTTCCCCCACACTATCACAAATTTCACAAAATTTCGCATTTACGCTCTTGTTAAGCACGAAATGGAAACGTGTGTGGTTTTTCAATGAGGATTTCGCGAATTGTACGAATTTCGCGAATTAACAATTTGCTTTTCAAGTTGTTAATGCAAAAATTTACAAACCATTAACTGGAGGAGCACATGCGCAGCAACACGTAGAGGAGCAACAGCATGAAAAAGAAGCTGAAACAGCCACCGCGTCCCAACTGGAGCGTGCAACCGCGCGTCTGACCACCCTCAGCCTCCTGAGCCTCACGCGCTGCACGGAAAGCCTCATCCATTTCCTGGGTGCGCTGTATCGGGCTCGGCAAGTGCTCGTTGTGAGGGATGAGGATGCGTCGCGGACGTCCCGGTTCGTAGGGTCCCACGATGCCGTGGCTCTCAAGCTGGTTCATCAATTCCATGGCACGCTCGGGCTCAATCTGGAAATAGTCGGCGAGCATGCCCACGTGGATGGCATTACACGTGGCCACATAGCGCACGGCATCATCGTAGAGAGGGTCGAGCGTCGCTGTACCCGTCTCGGGCACGTAGCGCGGTCTTTCGTATTCCCCGCCCCCTGGTGGCGGTGGCGGCCCTATGGGCGTCTCCTCGGTGGGCATATAGGCATAGTTACCCACTATCTTGAGCTGCGCACTGCACTTGGGGCACACCGTCTCGTAACCGCTGGCCACCAGTTCCTGAGTCTCCAGCTCCATCTCACAATTACATCGCGGACAAGTATATTTCATTGTTCAAAATCTCATTAGTTAAATTGTTAATGGTGCCAGAGGCGGCGGAGGATGAGGAGGGATGCGACGGCGAGAGCGGCGGTGAGGGCGGCCGCGACGGGCCACAAGCCGGTCTCCATAAGCGCCATGACAGCGGCAACGGCCATGGTAACAATGGCGATGGCGACGGGCACGGCGGGCGCGAGACGCAGGCGGTAACGGCCTAAGTAAACGGCTGCGACAATGAGGGTGTAGATGACGTACCAAACGACGAACGAGGCGCCAAGGCCGTTGAGTCCCCACAACTTGTAGAAAATGATGTTGAGCGTGATGCCCACTAGGGCGTCGAGACTCTCAACAAGAAGATACATTTTGCCGTCGCCACGCGCGAGGATTACAAACGCCATGCACCACGACACGGCCTTAAAAATGATGCCCAGGAGTCCCCACGAGACAAAAGTGGCCATACAGTCGAACTCACTGGAATAGAGCAATTCAATGACCGGGCCACGTAACACGATGAGCAGGGCCAGCACAGGAGCCAACACGGTAAGGGCTATCAGGATTTCCTGTCCCACGTAGGCCCGCACGCGCAAGCGACTCTTGACCACCGATGCGAGACGGGGATAAAACTCCATGCCGAGCGCGGTGAACACCAAGCCCGTGTATTTCGTGAATAGGGTATAACCTGCCTTGTAATAGCCTACCACAGTGAGGCTCTCGTGGGTGAGCCATGCCGTGAAAATGAAGTCGATGAGGATAGCTACGAAGCTGCCCACCGTCATGAATATGCCCAGCTTGACAAAGCCAGCACCTGCGACTGCCGTCTCACGCACTGTCATGCGCGGCTTCGGCAGCCCGCGTTCGCGCAACAGCCAAGCGGCCAGGGCACCGCAAGCAGCGTAGGCTATAATGGAAGGCACTATGCTCCGCTCGCGCAAAAAGTAAAACAAGGGCACCGAAATGGCCAATCCACCCAACGAGCCCCATAGTCCCACACGTGCGAGACGGTTGAGACGCGATAGTCCCTGCAGCACAGCCTGTTCGCCGTTGCTCAGCGTCACGAGGAGTACGGCAATGGAGAGTGCCACAAAGCCCCACGCGGTGGTGCCACAGTTGTAATGGCTCAGCACCTGCGCCAGAGCGATGGTAATTAAGGCGCCCGCCAGTCCCAGCCATAGCGACCAGCGTCGCACCACGGCCACGATACGTGCCACGAAGCCCTCGTCACCATCGACGACAGCGCGAGAAATCTCACGCACGCTGCTGCGTCGCGTGTCGAGCGCAGTGGCCGTGTTTATCATCTCAAGAGCTTGGTTATAGATGGCGAAGAGAGCAATACCCACTGGCCCTATCCACATCGCCACCAGTTTATTGCGAACGATGGAGCACAGCATTTCGACCACTTTCACGCCGCCGAATACACCCATCGCCTTCATCACAAGACGCGAGAGATTGCTATGTGACTTGCCGTCGTTCACGATTTTAGTTTTCAGAAAAGAGTAACAATCTCCA
>JAGCUP010000172.1 GCA_017962765.1 Muribaculaceae bacterium
GGCATAGCTGTTGGTGCTGATCATCACCTTCACGTCGCTCTTGATAAGCACGTTGCCTTCTTCACCGGCGAGGGCCTCGGCGAGGGTCACGCCCTGCTCGTCCCAACCGGTGATGGTGAGCTTCTTGTCGGCGCTCACGGTAAAGGTAAGGTCACCGCTGCCGTTAACTTCAAAGTTTTGGCCCGTGGTTGTCAGCTGGATGTCAGTGCACCAGTCGGGATGCACAATGTGAGTCGATTGCTGGCTTTCGCCGCCGTACCAGTTGTCGTTTGCGTCGATGAACTTGAACTGAGCGCCATTCTCAATGCCTTCGATGGTAATCGAATAGCTACCATCCTCGGCATTATAAGCCATCTCGCGCTTATCCGTAGCCCAGTTGGTGAACGAGCCGGCAATGTAGAACGGGTCAACGGGTTCCACGATGTTACCCACCACGGCGAGTTGATCCATTGCCTTGTTGATGATGAACGTGT
Source organism: Muribaculaceae bacterium (assembly GCA_017962765.1). Lineage (GTDB taxonomy): Bacteria > Bacteroidota > Bacteroidia > Bacteroidales > Muribaculaceae > Sodaliphilus. The sequence goes on from JAGCUP010000172.1 coordinate 474, forward strand.
AAGTTCCGGCAGGAATCTTGAACGAATAGCCATCGCCTTGAGTAGGCCAAGGCTCAATGTCGATTGCGTCTTGGTTGTCGCTGGTCACCTCAAAGTCGGCGTTGCCACCGGCCCACAGACGATAAGGATTGATGGTGGCCCAATCATTATCAGTCTCCGAGAGCATCTTAGTGAAGCTGAACCATCCATAACCGGTGCCATTGACGGTAACTTCAGCCGAATATTGCTGCTGTTGTGCGTCGTAGGTCATCTTGATACCACCATTGGTGTTCCAGTTGTATTCACCCACATTACCAATCACCCACAGGTCGGGAACAACCTCAGGCTCAACCTCCTCATAATCCAACGGATAGAATTGCACAGCGTTATAGTATCCAACCACGCCAAGGACATCGTAAGTCTTGCCTTCGCTGTCTTCGGGAACACTCTTGTTGAAGCGGTTGTAGCTGGTAACGCTCTCATCACCCACGGTAATAGCGCTTGAAGTAACGGTAGCACCCTTGATTACGGCATAACGTCCAAAGTAGCTGCCATATTCAACTTCGGTCACATCATTGATTTGAGCGATAGTGAGCTCGAGCGGAGTGACCTGAACACTGCTTTCTGATTCCTTGAAGTTAGCGGGATTGCTCAACTCGGGTGCACCACCATAATTGGCCCTCTTGCCAATGAAGCCGGCAGGGATAACGTCGCCGAGTTCGTATTCCTGGCCAGTAGCACCAAAGATGAGGATACCATTATTGTCATCCTGTGCATAGAGATAATTGCCGGTTTGGGCGATAGCCACCACGGGGTTGGCAAAGCCAATTGTCGGGGTTCCGGTAAGTGCGTTAAATTCGGCGATGCTATTCACACCGTTCTCCAAGGCGGTGAAAGTAACGCTAGCAACCGAACTGCTCTTACCGTTGAGCACGGCGATAGCTTTCACTGTGGTGGTCTCGGTGATAGTAAAGGGCGAAGCATAGATAGCGTCCTCCGACGAGGGATCGCCACCGTCGGTGGTGTAATAAATGCTGGAGCCTTCGGGACCAGTGATGGTCACTGTAGCGCTTCCGTAGAAGGGGTTGTCACCGCTAATCTGCGGAAGATCCACAGCGCCTTCCTCGGCGAGCTTCACAGTGATGGTGGAGATACGGGCAGTATTCTTCACCGTGAGCGTACCACTGTCATCACCCACTGTCCACACTGCGTTACTGAACGAGCCAGGGGCGACGGAGGGCGAGGTGAGAGGATAGTTTCCGTCGTAGGTGAATGTTACACTCTCAATTTTGCTTGGGGCGGTAATGGTAATGGTGTTATTGTTATAAACGCGTGCATTACCATTGTTGGCAGTGTACCATTTTGGTGGATTGTTGCTGGTTCCTTGTTCAAAGACAATGGTGATACCCTTCTTTTGAGAGTCAACCATGTCTTCGGAATTGTTTTGTGCGAATTCCTTGCCGGTGCCATACTCGAAGATAACGCTTTCACCGGGTTGGGCATCTTCACCACCACTCTGTTCGATGGTGTAAGCAGCAGTGGCCACTTCGCTGAAGAGGCCGTTCTCGTCCATGGTTACGGCCTTGATGGTCATGGCCTCGTTGACAGTCACAGTGGCCTCATTGCCATCGGCGGTCACGGCAGTACTCGACTCGGTGGGATCGGTTTCGTCAGTAGTATAAGTTACAGTAGTGTTGGCAGGGCTTGTAATGGTCACTGTAGTACCAGCCGCCACTGCGCCTGCTGCGGGATCGAACGTGGGAGCTGCGGGACGGATGACCGTGTAAGCGGCAGTCACCACGGCACTGTAGTTGCCGTCTCCATCCATGGCGGCGGCCTTAATGGTCACATCCTGAGTGATAGGATAGGTGGCCACGTTTCCATCGCTCACGTAAGCACTTTCGCTCGTAGTGGGATTTTCACCATTGGTGGTCATGGCAACCACGCAGCCCTGGGCAGCGGTGATTGTCACCGTGGTGTTGTAGGCCACTTCGCCAGCAGCGGGATCGAACGTGGGAACGTCCACGGTCACAGGCGTGTCACCGCCTTCGCCCTCATAGAACTTGGCGCCCACGAACTGGACGTACTGATTGCCACTACTTCCTGCATTCACATTAAACGTGAATTTGTAGTAAGCACCAGTAGCCCATGCGCTGCCCGTTGAGGGCGTGAAGTCAATCGTTGAGTTGGCGGCGAAAGTTGCTGTCAATTCGTCAAGAACGGTGCTGAAAGCAGCATCGCTTGCCACGGTAAGCTTTATCGAGTTTACAGTAGCTGTGGCATCACCAAGTACGAGCGACACCTTGCTGATAGCTTTCGGCATAGAAGTCGTGGAGTAAACCTCTCTGTCCACACCGTTCAGACTTTTCCCGCCAATGCGCCATGGGCTAATGGTGGTATTGCCAGTGACCATCCAGGTCATGCTGTTTTGGGTAATCTCTGATTCGGTGGCATATCCACTGGATCCACCCGTTTGAGTGCCGTCAAGTGTATAGAAGGAGCCATCTCCGACAAAGGAGGCGGTAACAAGCACATCGCTTGCAGGCATCGAGAAGGTGTACTCGGCGCCTTCGGTTACTGTGGTGAGAGCCACATTGGTGGCACCATAGGCTACGGCAATCTCGTCGAGTTCATAGCCTGCGTTAGGCGAGACCGTGAGGGTCACGGTGGCATTCTCGGCAGCCGAGGTGGGATTAGCCGTCACACTACCGTTGGTCATCTGGGCAATGTTCACATTGTAGGTCGTGGGAGTGGGCGTATCGCCACCATTGCCGTCGTCAATGGTAATGATAAACTTGTCGCACCACACAGAGTTTGCGGTTGCTGCGATGTGGATTACAAGGTCACCTGTGAGCTGAGTCTCGGTGATTTCCACCGCATGTTCGGCATAAGTCGCACCTAAACCGGTAATGGCATCAATAGAACCGACTTGGTTCCCGCCTACTGAAACGGTTGCGCTACCATCGCCTTTTGAGGCGTTGTTCCTTAACTCAAGTGTCACGCCTTTAAGGGTGGCATTTGAAGAGAAACCGGTGAGCGTAAGCGTCATCGAGTTGCCAGCTGTCAATTGGTCATTGGCATTTGAGCCCGTATTCACGAAAGTGTATGAAACACCGTTGGGCGCACCTGTCAATGTCCCGCTCGTCTTACTGTCTTGAACAAACGTGATAGTGCTCACATTTGCCCAAGCGGTGACGGCCATGACAGTCATCAAAAGAAGAGATAAGAATTTCTTCATACGCTTGAATAGTTGTTAATTAGTTAATATAAATGGTTTATTTCTCAAAATTCAGTTAATAAGGTTAATAAGCGGGCTCGCATGTGCTTCACATGCGTCTCGATGACAATGCGGGCATTGCTAATTGAAAAACATTACGCGACATTTCAGTTTGGTCCACTTATTGTTCAAGCAGCAAATTTAAACATTTTTTTTGAGCCGCGAAAGTTTTCCACACATTATTCAATAAAAAAAGAGTTTTGAGCCATGAAGTTTTTCGCGAGGCAGACCTCGCGACCTTCCAACGGCTTCTTAGCTCAAGGCTCACAGCTCAAACCTCAAAGCTCATTTGGTTGTTTGGGCGAAAAGTAGTAATTTTGTGGGCATGAGAGCGAAAGAAATGATACAAGCCATGACGGCAGCGTGGATGCCGCATCACGGCAACGACGAGACGCGCGCAATGGTGCGCATCGTCTTTGAAGAGATAATGCACTGGAGCGCTGTGGATATGGTGTTGCGCGAGGACCGTGAACTCGACGAGTGGGAAGTGAAGCGCCTTGACGAGGTTACGCGCCGCGTGGCCGACGGCGAACCGCTGCAATATGTGCTGGGAACAGCACGTTTCCACGGACTGCGCTTCGTGGTGACGCCGGCGGTGCTCATTCCACGTCCCGAGACCGAGCAGCTCGTCGATATGATTGTGGACGAAAACCCACGCGAAGACCTGCGCGTACTCGACATGGGCACCGGCAGCGGATGTATCGCCATCGCTCTGGCCCGCGCCCTGAAGTTCCCGCAAGTGACGGCGACCGACATCAGCGACGCGGCGCTCGCCGTGGCACGTGAGAATGCGCGACAACTCAAGGCGCGCGTCACCTTCGTGCGCGACGACATCCTCGCATTGCCGGCCACGGGTTCAACACGCTGGGACATCATCGTGAGCAACCCTCCCTACGTGTGCCGCAGCGAGGTCGCCACGATGGAACGTCACGTGGTTGACCACGAGCCAGCCGGAGCCCTTTTCGTCCCCGATGATGACCCGCTGCGCTACTATCGCCCACTGATAAAGCACGCGGCGGCCACGTTGCATCAAGGCGGCCACCTTTACCTGGAGGTGAACAGCCGCTATGCCGACGAAGTGGCAGCGCTGGCGCATAACACAGGCCTTGCCGACGCGCGCGTGCACGTCGACTTCACGGGCCGTCCCCGCTTTGTGACAGGAGTTAGATTTTAGTTTTTAGTTTTTAGTTGCGTGTCATTGCAGTCCGAGACTGCGTCTCGGAGTACGCCGACATGCACTTTGCGAACAACTAAAAACTAAAATCTAAAGATTCTTACGCTCTATATCCTTGAAATAGCGGTAGGTGCCCACCTTGAGTTCCATCGTGGCATCTTCGTCGGCAACGATGATGGCGCGACGGTGCATCTGCAGGGCGCTCAGCGTACACATGTGCGACACGCCGCCTTCCACGGCCTGCTGCAAGGCGCGCGCCTTCTTGTAACCGTTCACGATAATCATCACGCTACGAGCGTTCATCACGGTTCCCACGCCTACTGTGAGGGCCGTCTTGGGCACCTGGTTCACGTCGTTGTCGAAGAAACGGCTGTTGGCAATGATGGTGTCCTGGGTGAGCGTCTTGATGCGCGTGAGCGAGGTGAGTGACGAACCGGGCTCGTTGAAAGCAATGTGGCCATCGGGGCCCACACCGCCCATGAACAGGTCGATGCCTCCAGCGGCCTCGATGCGGCGCTCATAGTCGGCACACTCGGCCTCGAGGTCCTCGGCATTGCCATTGAGGATGTTGACATTGGCGGGGTCGATGTCGATGTGCGAGAAGAAGTTGTTCCACATGAACGAGTGGTAACTCTCGGGATGGTCCTCGGGCAGGTTGCAATACTCGTCCATGTTAAAGGTGATGACATTCTGGAACGATACCTTGCCGGCCTTGTTCATGGCTATCAGCTCGCGGTACATGCCCAGCGGAGAACTGCCAGTGGGGCACCCCAGTTTGAAAGGTTTCTCGGGAGTGGGATTAGCGTCATTGATGCGCTTTGCCACAAAGTTGGCAGCCC
>JAGCUP010000173.1 GCA_017962765.1 Muribaculaceae bacterium
AGACGGCCTCTACACTATCGAGATTGAAATTGCAATGCCCACTGAGGGTAACGCCGAGTTCAAGTTCGTCGATGAGTTTGGCAAGTGGTACGGTGGTATCACCGACGGCCAGAACTTCCTCATCACCGAGGAGCAAATCAATGAGCAAACTCCGCTCGACCTCTCTATTCCTGGTATGAACTTCGAGCTGCCCTTCCCCGGCAACTACAAGCTCGTTGTGGACCGCGAGAACATGAAGCTCGTCATCGTTAAGCTTGGTGACGTGCTCGTAGGTGACGTCAATGGCGACGGAATCGTGAACGGTTCTGATGTGACTTCACTCTACAACGTGCTGCTCGACGACGCTCAGGTGGCAGGTGATGCCGATGTGAATGGTGATGGTATTGTGAACGGTTCTGACGTGACCGCTCTCTACAACATCCTGCTTGGCGACTAATTCATCACGCAACAACACTTTTGCCTCGTGTAACCTGGCAAAGTGAATAAATTAATGTGGCGGCCTTCGCAATGAGGGCCGCCACTTTTTGTCGCTAATTATATTCTATTTATATACTTATGTATTAATTATTGACTTAAGCTTTTCGTCAGTGACACCATTGAGCAGGTGGCCAGGTTTCCAGTTCGCATCGGGATAGGCTTTGCGCAGGTCTTCGCAAGCTTTATCAATGGTACTACCGCCCGAAGTTGCAAAGGGAATAACAGTCTTTCCCTTGAAGTCATAGCTTTCCATGAACGTGTTGATGATGGTGGGACAAGTGTACCACCAGATGGGGAAGCCCACATAGATGGTGTCGTAACGAGCCATGTCATCAACCTTGCCTTTGATAGCGGGCCGCGAGCTCTTGTCTTTCATCTCGACCGACGAGCGTGACTGCTCGTTGTGCCAATCGAGGTCGGCACTGGTGTAGGGCTGTTCGGGCTCAATCTTGTAGAGGTCGGCGCCCGCAGCTTCGGCGAGTTTTTTAGCCACACCTTCGGTGATGCCGGTTGCCGAGAAATAAGCCACAAGGGTCTTGGTGTCGTTGCCCGAATTCTGCTCACATTGTTCATTTCCACTTTTTGAGCAACCACTCATTGAAATGGTCGCAATAGCCATAAGAGCCATAAATAAATGTTTCATTGATTGATTAATTATTGATTGTTAGTAAATTTATTTGTTAAGCCATTGGTTCAAAGCTTCGGCACATCGCTCGCCGTCGATGGCGCTTGATACTATGCCACCCGAATAACCGGCACCCTCGCCACACGGGAACAAGCCCGAAAGGCCCGGACTCTGCAAAGAAAGCACATCTCGCATGATGCGTAAGGGCGACGATGTGCGGGTTTCCACACCGATGACAATGGCGTCGTTCGTGAGGAAACCGCGAGCCTTTCGCCCGAACTGCATGAATCCCTTCTTGAGGCGCTCACCCACAAAAGGAGGTAGCCATTGGTCAAGGCGCGAGGGTTGTAGCCCTGGCGCGAACGAGGAGGGCGGGATGAGTTGGGAAGGACGGCCTTCCACAAAGTCCTTCATTCGCTGAGCTCCTGCCACTTGGGAATTTCCGGCTTGCTCAAAAGCGATACGTTCCAAGTCGTGCTGGAAACGCATCATGGCAAGCGTGCCATGGGCGGCATAAGTGTCGGGCAAATCGTCGGGATGAAGCTCCACTACCATGCCGCTATTGGCCCAGTAGGTGTTGCGGTTGCTGGGCGACATGCAGTTCACCACAAGTTGTCCTGGCTCGCTCGCGGCGGGCACCACGACACCACCCGGACACATGCAGAATGAATATACGCCGCGTCCGTCCACCTGGGTGACGAAGTTGTATTCGGCAGCCGGCAGGTATTCGCCACGTCCGGCGGGATTGTGATATTGTATTTGGTCGATAAGGTGCTGGGGATGCTCAAGACGCACGCCCACCGCGAGGCCCTTGGCCTCAAGGGCAACGCCGGCATTGAAAAGCATGGAATACACGTCGCGCGCCGAGTGGCCCGTAGCCAGAATTACGGGGCCGTCGAACTCCTCGCCTCCAGCGCACGTCACGCCCACCACTTTACCGTCGGCAAAGCGCAACGCCGTAACGCGTGTATTGAAATGAACCTCTCCACCGCACGACTCGATAGTGTGCCGCATGTTCTCAATCACCGTGGGCAGTTTGTCGCTGCCAATGTGAGGATGCGCATCCACTAAAATGTTCTCGCTGGCTCCATGCTGGTAGAATATGCCCAAAATGCGCTCTACACTCCCGCGTTTTTTACTGCGGGTATAAAGTTTGCCGTCGCTATAGGCACCCGCACCGCCTTCGCCGAAGCAATAGTTTGAATCGGGGTCCACGACGCCCTCACGCGAGATGCGCGCCACATCCACACGGCGGTCACGCACGTTCTTCCCGCGCTCCAGCACAACAGGTTTAATGCCCAATTCAATCAGCCTGAGGGCGGCAAACAGACCGCCAGGGCCCGCGCCCACCACCACGGCTTGACGCTTGCCGTCAACCAGACGGTACTCGATGGGCGGCACCAGGTGTTCGTTGCCCAGCGGCTCATCGATATAGACACGCACATTTAGGTTCACCATCACCTGGCGCTGACGTGCGTCGATGGAGCGCCGCAACACTCTCACACCCTTAATTCTAGATTGTGCTATGCCGCGTTCACTGGCAATGAAATGTGCCAGAGCCCCACTTTCATGTGCAATGCGCGGGTTTACCCTTATTTGTAATTCTTCAATCATACCACCTGTGGCGGAATAGAACGGTTATCTAACGGAAGAAGTTGTTAAGACAAACAAAAGATCGTCAATTACGATTTCAGACGCAGAAATCCAACCGAAATAATCGATGGCGGGATATTCACCAAAAACATAAGACAATTTTGCGTCGGGCTGCCGGACGCCATTTTCTTTTTTAGAATAGGCGACCCCATTGTCGTCAACCTCAAGGTAACTATACTCTGAGAAATTACTCGTACAATTTATAGCAGGCACCACTTCTTGGCCTTTATAGATATAGACAGTGTCATCAAAAAACTTAATCTCAACAAGCGTTTCCCCTGTAATGTTGATGGTGGTTAATGGCTTAAAGTCGTCATCAACACTTGTAACCAAGGTGGCATCCTGGTTTGACAGACGAACTGTCCTTATTGTTACTGATTTAATATTCTCATTGGGAGCGGGTGGCGTGAAGACGTAACGCTTACCTGTTTCCCAACCCGTCGGCATCAGCGAAGAAATATTAACCTTGCGTACTGCCTTCTTGAAAGCCGCTACAGAGACATATTCCGGTGGAACAATATCCTGTGCGGGAGGATAGTACTTATAGAAAGAACCACTTCCCAAAGTGATATACTCCACAGCGCCAACACATTGAAATGACAAATCGTTTCCTTTTTTTATGGCCACGTGCCCAGCTTCGATTGTGGATTTTACACGCGACTTGAGTGATTTTCGACTGTGAGATTGTAGATTGCTGACAAACACATAGCCTTCATCAGTTGATTGATTCGCTTGTGCAGGGAGCATAGTCCACACAAACGAGGCAGTGGCTAAAAAAACAAGTAATCTTTTCATTGCAATTCCAGATTATTGATTAGTAATGACGTTATTAAGACGGAATCAAGCAAGATTATAATAATCTCATCTAAAGGCAAAGATTCCATAACACGGTACAAAGATAACGAATTAATCTCATGTTTAGAGAAAAAAAGAACCCAATATTGGTCTTTATTGGCGTAAAAACACTAATTTTGTGGAAAAAACAACAATTATCGAATGAACTCCAATCCATTCCCCTACGACGGGGCACTCTTCGACCTCGATGGTGTTCTCCTTGACACCGAGGGACTTTATACCAGTTTTTGGCACGAGGTGAACCTCGCGTTCCCCACGGGCGTACCGCAGTTCGAGGCCATCATCAAAGGGTCGAACTTGGAGCATATCCTGAACACCTATTTTCCGAAGGACAAGCACGACGACATCGTGGCCATGCTCGACGGCTTCCAGCGCGACATGCGCTACGAGTTTTTCGACGGTGCGCTTGATCTCATCGACACCTTGCGCGCGGCCGGCGTGAAATGCGCCGTGGTCACCAGCAGCGACCGCAAGAAAATGGCCTCGCTACACGCGCAACACCCCGACTTCGAAAACCACTTCGACGCCATCGTCACAGGCGAGATGGTCACATGCCCCAAACCCGCACCCGATTGCTTCGTGCTCGGCGCGAAACTTATCAATTGTGAAATCACTAAATGCCTCGTCTTTGAAGATTCCTTCAATGGCCTTGAGGCTGCACGCACAAGCGGTGCAACCGTCATCGGGCTGGCCACTACCAACCCGCACGAGCAGGTGTCACCGCTTTGCCATCGGTGTTACGACATTGTCTCGCAAATCACCCTCGCCGATCTGGCTGTTTAGTATGTTTTTCATGCTCACACGCGCGTACCTAAAAAAAGCTTGTGAATAAGTTTTAGGCGGGATTGAATTGCTAATTCAATCATATTTACTAACTTTGCGGATTATTTAATCAAGACAGTTAGTAAACCGCTTATGGAACTCGCCATCCACATCGTTTTTCTTGCCTCGGCAATCGTCCTGCTGGTCGCTATGTCCCGGTGGGATGCCATGATGCTACAACGGTGCGAATTCTCTGGTGACGAATATATTAAGTGGTTTAGAGAGACCGACGAATCCTTTTCTTTCAAGCGCATCGCCACCTTGGCTGCAATTGTGGTCACCATGGCCAACTTGGGCATTTATGTGGAAGCCATCGTCGCCGCCGTAATCCTTGTTCTGGCCATCGCGTTGCTGTGTAAGCGTGACGGCCCGTTGCCCTGGCGACATTTTATGGTGGAACTGGCCCCTATGCTGGTCATCGTAGCCGTCGTAGTCCTTTTTGGTGCCGGCGACATAGACCAGTCGCTGGTGTGGGCGGCACGCATGGGACTATTGCTCGCTGTCCTCTCCAGTGCTTTTGCGCTACTGGCCAATAAGTTGTGTAAACCTATCACCGACAAACAAGAACAAACCAACGAAATATGAAATTCAAAGAGTATAAGAAATTCAACTTGAGCGACATCAACAAGGAAGTGCTCAAGCAGTGGGATGAAGAAAACGTGTTCGCGCAGAGCATCGCCGTGCGTGAAGGAGCTCCATCTTTCGTGTTCTACGAAGGCCCTCCCAGCGCCAACGGCATGCCGGGCATCCACCATGTGATGGCGCGCACCATCAAGGATATCGTGTGCCGCTACAAGACCATGAAGGGATTCAAGGTGCTGCGCAAGGCTGGATGGGACACCCATGGGCTGCCCGTGGAGCTTGGCGTGGAGAAATCGCTCGGCATCACGAAGGAGGACATTGGCAAGAAAATCAGCGTGGATGAGTATAACGCCACCTGCCGCAAGGAAGTGATGAAATATACCCACGAATGGGAAGACCTCACCCACAAGATGGGCTATTGGGTCGACATGAACGACCCGTATATCACCTACAAGAACGCCTATATTGAGACGCTGTGGTGGCTACTTAAGCAAATCTACGACAAAGGCCTCCTCTACAAGGGCTATACGATTCAACCTTATTCGCCAGCTGCTGGCACCGGCCTCAGTTCGCACGAGTTGAACCAACCTGGCTGCTACCGCGACGTGAAGGACCAGACGGCCACCGCCCAGTTCACGGTAAAGGACAACGGCCACAAGGTGGTGGAGGAAATCAAGGCGAAGGCCGACGAGCAATTTGCCCGCCATATCGTCATTCTCGCTTGGACCACCACGCCATGGACATTGCCCAGCAACACCGCGCTGTGCGTGGGACCGCGCATCAATTATGTGGCCGTGGAGAGCTTTAACCCCTACACTGGCGAGCCCGCCACCTACCTGTTGGCAAAAGACCTTGTGAACGCCCACTTCAAATCTGAAGGCGCCGAAAAGCCATTCGAGGAATACACGAAGGGCGACAAGGTGATTCCATATCGCATTATCGCCGAGTTCACAGGCAACGACCTCGTGGGCATGGAGTATGAACAGTTGTTCCCGTGGGTGAAACCCGTTGACAAAGTAGGCGACGAACTGGTGGCTAACGACCATGGCTTCCGCGTTATTCCGGGTGACTATGTGACCACCGAGGACGGTACCGGTATCGTGCATATCGCCCCCACCTTCGGTGCCGACGACGCCCGCGTGGCCGCCGCTGCCGGTGTACCTCCCCTCTACATGATTAACAAGAAGCGCGAGACACGCCCCATGGTGGACCTTACCGGCAAGTACTACACGCTCGAAGACCTCGACGAGGAATTTGTAGAGAAATTCGTCAACGTGGAGCTTTACAAGGAATACGCAGGCGCTTGGGTCAAAAACGCCTATAATCCCAAATATACCGTCAACGGAAAATATGACGAGAAGGCCGCCAACGCCGATGAGGACCTCAATATCTACATGAGCATCCGCATGAAGCAGGATGGCATCGCGTTCCGCATCGAGAAGCACGTGCACAACTACCCGCACTGCTGGCGCACCGACAATCCCGTGCTCTACTATCCCCTCGACAGTTGGTTTATCCGCTCCACGGCTCGGAAGGATCGCATGATAGCGCTGAACGCCACCATCAACTG
>JAGCUP010000174.1 GCA_017962765.1 Muribaculaceae bacterium
CACAATTCAAGTTACTGGGACAGCACGCCCTATCTGGGACTCGGTGCCGCCGCCCACAGCTTCGACGGTCGTGTACGCAGCGCCAACCCGCCACACATGCGCTGCTATTTAGAGGCCATTGCAGCCGGACGCGCTGCCTGCGAGCGCGAGACGCTGCAACTATGGGAACGGCACGACGAGGAGGTGATGCTGCGGTTACGCACCAGCGACGGCCTCGACCTCAACGCGTTCGCCGCCCGCTACGGCAACAAAGCCGCTGAAACCCTTGAAACTAAAGCTGCTTCGTTTATCGACAGAGGCCTCCTGCGCCGTGACGGCACCACCTTGCGTCTCACCCGCTCCGGCATCATGCTCAGTAACCAAGTTATCGCCGCCCTAATGAGCGACGAGCCTTGAGCCAAGGCTGTGAGTTCAGTTGAGGTTAACTACGGTGATGCCGGCGCCGCCCAGCCGCACGTCCTCGTCGTGGAACGATTCGACGCCGGGCACGGTGCGTAGATATTGGCGTATCATATCGCGCAGGGCACCAGTGCCAGTGCCGTGAAGGATGCGCACGCGACTGGATGTAAACTGGATGGCGTCGTCGATGAAATAGGTGACGGCCTGGACTGCCTCATCACCACGCATGCCGCGCACATCTATTTCTGGCTTAAAGCGCAACTGGCGCTCACGGATATCATCAAGAGTGGACTTGCTAAGTGACTGCTGGGCAGCCGCGGACGCATGAATTTGACGGTCGGTGCGCACAAGGCGCTCAGTCTCAACGCGTGTCTTCATGAGTCCGAAAGCCACAACGGCATATTTTTCGTCGGCCTCAAGGACCTCGCCCACGGTGTTGCCGCCCTTCATGAGGACGCGGTCGCCGGCAGAGATAGGACGCCCAGTGTCATCAACGGCAGCACGTTTCTCTTTCTTCTTAATGGGGGCCTTAGGGACACGCGGCGCGCTCTTCTTGAGCTCATTGAGATGCTCCGAGGCCTCGTCATCGCGCTCGAGACGCTGTTTAAAGTCGGTGAGTTGCTGTCTTACCTGCCGCGTTTTTTCCTTCTCGGCCTGCATTTCGCGTATCTCCTTGATGGCCTGCTCGATGCGGGCATTCGACTGCTTAAGGATTTCGCGGGCCTCGCTCTTGGCCTCTCGCACGATGTCGCGGTGCTCTTTCGCTATTTTATCAAGGCGCTCGTTGTATTCGTCAACAATAGCATTCAGCTTCTTTTCACGGACGTGAATCTCGGTGCGCTTACGCTCCCAGTAGCGTCGGTCGCGCACGATATCGAGCAAATAGCGGTCCATGTTCACATAGTCGCTGCCTACGATGTCGCGCGCTGTATCGATGACGGTCTTCGGCAACCCTATCTTGTGGGCAATTTCAATAGCGAAGGAACTTCCCGGATAGCCCATGGACAACTGGAACAGGGGCTGCATCTTCTGACGGTCATAGAGCATGGCACCGTTAACTATGCCCGGCGTGTCCTGCGCAAAGTGCTTGAGGTTCTGGTAGTGAGTGGTGATAACGCCAAACACTTGCCGCTCATTCAGTTGCTCGAGGATGGCCTGTGCAATGGCGCCGCCAATCTGCGGCTCGGTGCCACTGCCGAACTCGTCGATGAGCACCAGGGTGTCCTTGTCGCCCTGCTGCATAAACGTCTTCATGATGAGCAGGTGGCTGCTGTAGGTGCTCAAGTCGTCTTCGAGGCTCTGCTGGTCGCCGATGTCGATGAACACTCGCTTGAAGAGGCCCATGTGCGAGTTGTCGTAAAGCGGAGGCAAAATGCCGCATTGCATCATGTATTGCACAATGCCTACCGTTTTGAGGCACACGCTCTTGCCGCCCGCGTTAGGACCCGAGATGAGCAGCAGACGCTCACGGCTGTCGAGCGAAATGTCAAGGGGTACCACCTCCTTGCCCTGCTCGCGCAGTGACAATAGCAAGCCTGGGTGCACGGCATGGTACCACTCGATGTGGGGCTCGGCCTCGAGGTGAGGCATAGCGCCTCCCACATCAAGAGCAAAGAGGGCCTTGGCACGGATAAAGTCGAAGCGCCCCATGGCGGCGTAGGTCTCAAGGAGGCTGTCGATATGGGGCCGCACGACGTCGGTGACAGCAGTGAGGATACGCACTATTTCGCGCTTGATTTCGCCCTCGGTCTCGCGGATGCGGTTATTGGCTTCAACGATTTCCTCGGGCTCAATGAACACGGTCTTTCCTGTGGCGCTCTCGTCGTGGACGATGCCACGCAGTTTGCGCTTGTGCATGGGCGATACGGGCAGCACGAGGCGGCCGTCGCGCACGCTCGGCGTCACGTCCTTATCGAGGAAGCCCTGGTGGCGACCCTGCGTAATGACACGTCGCATGATGCTGTTGATGCTGGCGGCAAGCGAAGCCGCACTGCGCCTTAGGTCAAGCAGCTGCGGAGAGGCGTTATCGCGAATGTTGCCATTCTTGTCGAGCACACGGTCGCACTCGCCCATAATGTCGGGGTAATGGGCTATCTCGCGACTCATTGCGGCCAGTACGGGGTAAGGCGGTGTCTCGTCTTCGTCTTTTGTACTGAAGAAACGGGCTATCTCGCCCGCCGTTTGCAGTGAACGCTGCAAGTCGAAGAGCTGGGCCTCGGTGAGGAACGAGCCGGGCAACGCAATAGCCCTGAGCGCGCCTCGCATGTCATGGAAGTGGTTAAGCGGGAATTCGCGCTTGCCCTGCAACAGTCGCACGAACTCGTCGGTGGAACGCAGCCATTCCTCCACCTCGTCGTGGCGAGATGAAAAGCGCAGCGCGTCCACCTCGTCGCGCCCTAACTGGCTCACGCAAAGGCGTGTGAGCTCGGCGCGCACAGTGCCGAACCCTATCTTTTGTTCAAAATTTTGCGGATAAGTGATAAACATTTTGCAAAATTAGTGCAAGTAGAGAGCAATGCAAAACGAAAAACAAAGTTTTTTGTTTTCATTGCCGAAACGAAGCCTAATTTCGCCGCGTCAGCGGCAACATTAGTGCAAACTGAGCGCAAAACAGCAGGCTCGCTTACTTTTTTGCCGAGGTGCCGCCTATTTTATTACTTTTTCTCGACCATGACGACACCAAGGAGGACGAGGGCGCAGCCGGCGAGAGCCACGAGACGAAGCGGCTCCCCCACGACCATCACGCCAATCACGAGGGCTATCACTGGCTCCAGATAAAGGTAGTTGCTGGCGCTGATGGCACCTATTTTTTTGATAATCAAATTCCAAATGAAGAAGGCCGCCATCGAGCACACCAACGCAAGGAACAACAGGTTGAAAAACACATCGGGGCGCAACAGCGTCGCCAGCGGCGTGTGAGGCTCGAAGAACATGACGGGCAGGCCGAACAGCATTCCATAAAGCATCACCTTGCGCGTGATGGCCAGCGTGCCGCGACGACCTTGTATGCGCTTGAGCAAGATGCTATACACCGCCCATGCTGCGGCAGCCACCAGCGCCAGGATGTTGCCCAACAGGCCATTGCCCCACACGAAGCCATTCTGGAAAGTGACTATAGCCACGCCGGCAAAGGCAAGCGCCGAGCCTAGCAAAATCTTCCATGAGAAATGCTCCTCTTTAAGGAAAAATGCCGCCAAGATGGTGATGAGCAGCGGATTAATGGCCACCACAATCACCACGTCGGTCATCAGCGTGAGGTCCAGTGCTACGTTCTGAAGTATAAAATACATGGCGCATCCCGTGAGGCCGCACAGCACAGCCACCAGTTCGTCGTGCCAATCCCACACCTCAACCTTGAACCGCGAAACCGCAAGCAGCCCAAGGTAGGCCACCGCTGTGCGATAGACGAAAATTTCGGTGGGCGTGACACCGGCAGACAGCAACAACTTGGTACATGGGAACGACGCTCCCCACACCACGATTGTCACAATCGCCAGCAAGTGGTACCAAACCAGCCTATTTTTCCTCACATCGCTCATTCAGGTCGATTTTTAGCCACAAAATTAGAAATAATTTCTATAACACCATTCACAACAAGCTAAAAATCCTTCGTCACGAATATTAGGGCAAAATAGCGCAAAGATAGCTGACAAATAAAAAAAACTTTGTAATTTTGCAAGGAATATATGGCTCAAGGCCGATTATGCCATGGGTTAATTATTCATTATGCATTGTGCTTATCAACTAAAGAAAAATGAAAAATGTGATTATACGTAGCCTCTCGGGGCTGCTTTATGTGGCGCTGATTGTCGCCGCCATTTTGCTATGGACGCGCTGGCCCATCGCCATGCTGGCGCTGATTACACTGTTTGCGGCATTGGGTATCGAAGAGGTGCACCACATCTGCCAGAGCTCGATGGGCGAGCGCCAGCCGCTGCTGCTCACTTTACTCGACGTGGCAGGCGGTGTAGCCTTGCTTGCCACAGTTTACTTAGCGTGTACCCACCGGGGCCCGCACCAAACCATGCCGTTATGGAGTTGGACGCTGGTGCCGGCTTACGTGGTAGTGAGGATGGTGGCGCAACTTTACCTGCCGCGCCTCAACGCGGTGACGAGTTTCGCCCGTTCGATGATGGCCATCGTCTATGTGGCGTTTCCACTGTCACTGTTACCCGTGGTGGCTTCGTTGAGCAATACGCGCCTGGTGCTGGCGCTGTTTATCTTCATCTGGCTTAACGACACGGGAGCCTTCGTCGTGGGCTCACTCCTGGGCAAACACCGCCTGTGGGAGCGCATTTCGCCCAAGAAATCGTGGGAAGGCGTCGTGGGAGGCCTGATTTTCGTGCTGCTGGGCGCATGGCTCATCGTGAGCGTGTTCGGCGACTACTTCCCTGGCCCCATAGCGCTGCGATGGTGGATGGGACTGGGTGCCGTGGTCGTGGTGGGCGCCACGTTGGGTGACCTGTTCGAATCGCTGCTCAAGCGCACGGCTGGCGTGAAGGATTCGGGCAACATCATCCCGGGACACGGTGGCATCCTCGACCGCATCGACAGCCTGTTGCTGGTGACGCCGCTCGTGTTATTGTACCTGATAGCGACCATGGCATGAACGCGAAACGCTGGCTGGCACCGCTGTGCGCCGCGTGGAGCCTCGTACTCCTGTTGTGCGCGTGTTCAGGCGATAAGCCGTTGCCCGAGACGTTGCGCGTAGGCACCATCTACAGCCCCACGAACTTTTTTATCCTGCGCGGCGACACGCTGGGCTATGAATATGAACGCATCAGCGACTTCGCCACCGATAAGGGACTTACCCTTGAAGTGACAGTGGCCGGCAACATGCGTGAACTCATCGACCTGCTGCAAGAAGGAAAAATCGACGTGGCTGCCGTGGAAATCCCACAAACAGCCGAATACAAAGCGCTCGTGCTGGGATGCGGTGCCACCAACGAGACCACGCAGGTACTCGTGCAGCCCGCCGGCGACAGCCTCATCACCGACGTCACCCAGCTCATTGGACGCGAGGTGGCCGTCGTCAAAGGCTCGCGTTATGAGGCGCGGCTGCGCAACCTCGATAACGAGGTGGGCGGTGGCATCCTTATCCGCCCTATGGAGAACGACACGCTACTGAGCGAGGACCTCGTTGACATGGTGGCCGCCGGCACCCTGCAGCTCACCATCATCGACAGCGACCTGGCACAACTGAGCAAGACCTATCACCCAAACATCGACATATCGCTGCAGGTGAGCTTCCCGCAACGCTCTTCGTGGGCCGTCGCCCTCGACCAGCAATGGCTTGCCGACAGCATCAACGCCTGGGCCGCCTCGCCCGAAGTGGAGCGTTTCTCGAAGGCCGTAAAGCGCCGCTACTTCGAGCTGAGCAAGCTGCCCGAGGGCGACACCGTCACTTATCGTCCCGTCAAGGGCGGGGTGATTTCGTCCTACGACGACCTTTTCCGCAAATATGCGCCCGTAGCGGGCGTAGAGTGGCAGTTGCTCGCCGCTATTGGCAGCGTGGAATCGGGATTCAAGGCCGACGCACGCTCGTGGGCTGGCGCACGCGGCATCATGCAGGTGATGCCCAGCACGGGCCGCGCCTTCGGGGTAAGCGAGGCCGAACTTAACGACCCCGAGAAAAACATCGAGGTGGCCGCCAAGAGTCTCGCGCAAATCGAAAAGTTCATGCGCCCCCACGTGGCCGATAGCACCGAACGCGTGCGCTTCGTCCTAGCCAGCTACAACGCCGGCATGGGACATATTATGGACGCCATCGCGCTGGCTAAGAAACACGGGCACAATCCGCAGCTATGGTACGATAATGTCGAGACGGCCGCGCTCATGAAGAGCAACCCACAGTTTTACAACGACCCCGTGTGCCGCTATGGCTACTTCCGCGCCCGCGAGACCGTGGCCTACGTGAAAAAAGTGGAGAACGCCTACCACAACTACCGCCACTCCACCCGCCGCACGTAGCATGCGAGGTCTCATCCCCATGCCTTTCGATAAAAACAAAACAGGACACCGAAAAGGTATCCTGTTTTTTATTTAGCGGAAAGACAGGGATTCGAACCCTGGAACCGCGTAAGCGGTTAACGGTTTTCGAGACCGCCCCGTTCGACCACTCCGGCATCTTTCCTGTTGCATGGTCGCGTTTTGCGGGTGCAAAGGTAGTGAAAATATTTTGAATGGCAAGCGTTGCAGAGCATTTTTTTGCCGCAAGGCACAAAATGGCCCAAAAAGAGAGGGTGGATTTTATCTCGAGTCGCGCCGAAGACATGCACATAAGGGTTGGTCGGCTGCACGATGATGAAAAATGTGGCCTTAGATTTGTGACACAATTAAAATGTGAGTAACTTTGCGGCTGCAAACGCAGGAACCCGCTTTCAAGGATATGAAATTCGACATCACAGCAAGCGACAGCAACAGCCAGGCACGTGCCGGCGTCATTCACACCGACCACGGCGACATCCTCACGCCCATCTTCATGCCAGTTGGCACCGTGGGCGCCGTCAAGGCCGTCCACATGGCCGAGCTTCGCGATGACATAAAAGCCCATATCATCTTGGGCAACACCTACCACCTGTATTTGCGGCCCGGCATGGACATCATCGAGCGGGCCGGCGGTCTCCACAAGTTCAATGGCTGGGAGCGCCCCATCCTCACCGATAGTGGTGGCTTTCAGGTGTTCTCGTTGGCCGAGAACCGCAAGCTGCGCCCCGAAGGGGTGACGTTCCGTAGCCACATCGACGGCTCCAAGCACCTGTTCACGCCCGAGAATGTGGTCGACATCCAGCGCTCTATAGGCAGCGACATCATGATGGCCCTTGACGAGTGTCCTCCAGGCACCAGCGAGCGTTCTTACGCCGAGAAGTCGTTGCGACTTACCCAAGGATGGCTCGAGCGCGGGTGGAAACACTTCAACGAGACGCAGCCGCGCTACGGGCACAGCCAGGCCTTCTTCCCCATTGTGCAGGGATGTGTCTATGAGGACTTGCGGCGCGATGCCGCCCGCCATGTGG
>JAGCUP010000015.1 GCA_017962765.1 Muribaculaceae bacterium
ACAGCCAAAAGCGTAATTGCCGAGGTAGTGCACCCCATTTGGACCGCCCCCATCGTTTGGCGCATGTAGCGTGATACTCGTTAACGCCGA
This sequence comes from Muribaculaceae bacterium, assembly GCA_017962765.1. GTDB lineage: Bacteria > Bacteroidota > Bacteroidia > Bacteroidales > Muribaculaceae > Sodaliphilus. The sequence goes on from JAGCUP010000015.1 coordinate 91, forward strand.
GCAGCCGTAGAAAGCGTAAGGATAAATGGAATCGGCGGCAATATCAACCGAGGTCAGGTTGGTACAATTGCGGAATGCGTCTCTGCCAATCTTATGGCCACAGAACAGGTGGTTGGCCACAGTTTTGACATTGGCATTACCGCAGAACGCACTATCAACAACCTCGCGAATCGGATAAGAGCCGGGGGTGTTGGTCAGCCCACTGCTGATGTTTTGGTTCAACGTCACCGTACCATTGTTGCTGGGATTGCCGCCAGCAATGGCCACGGAACAGCTGCTGTAGTTATACGGGATGCCTTTCTTGATTACATAGGCGATGCCATCGATGCTAAAGTCGTAGGCCACTCTCGGGTCGCATTGAATCGTACTAAAGGCGCTGGTCCATGTACTATTGGCCTTGAGCACGCTCTTACCCCTGTTCGTGGCAGTGTAGAGATACTTGGTCGAGGGAGTATACTCGAATGTATATTCCTGCACATCCATCGTGCCCTCGCCGGCATAGAATAAGTACTTGAGGTTCGAGCAGCCACTGAAGGTCATCTGCCCTATATCTTCGATGGAGCTCGGCAGGCTCACCGTGGTCAGCCTGGTGCAGTCGCGGAAAGTCTCGCGCGTGATGCGCTGGACACCATATTCAATTTTCACGCTGGAGAACTGGGCTCCGTTGCTATTTGAAAGTCCGTTGATGTTGCGCACGCGGTAACGTGTGCCGTTCACCATGACGTAGCCGGGTACAACAAGCTGCCCGGTGACGGTCTTACCGGCATCCGACAGTTTCTCAATGTTGTAACAATTCTCGTTGTCGAAAGTGTATGGACCCTTATAGACGAAGTTGCCTACTGTCACCTCGGTAGCGGCGCTTGCGGTGATGACAATAGCCATCAACGCAAACAAAACGGTTAGAATTCTTCTCATTGTTTTCTATGATTATAGGGTAATTAATTGATTTTCACAATGGTTTCGCGGCTCACATCGGTGATGTGCACGGGGATGGCCAGGGTGGAGTTGCCCGCATCATAGTCAAATCGTGCGGCCTTTCCGTTGATAATCACCTTGCCGGGTTTAACTTGCATCCCTGGCACCACAAGGCGATAATCCTTGCCGCGGGAGGCACCCGAATAGGTTCCCTCGCCTTTGATGGTGATTTCGACCGAGCGCTTGTCGGACGAAGGCTTGGCAGCGAAACGTATCAGGCGATGCTTGCCTTCGGCCAGGGTGCCCGTCGAGTGGAGATCATCGTCAAAGAGGGTGAACGACGTGGGCTCAAGGCTGGGATAATAGAGAATGTCGAGCTTCGAGGGGTTGTAGTCGCCCACGTTCTCCATGCGATTGCGGGCCTGAGGAATGAAGGCTCCGGCGCGAACGAAGAGCGGCAGCACATCGATAGGCGCGTCGTAGTCGATGGCAGTATAGGCCTCGTAGCGGCGCTCGGGGTGGTTGAAATCAACCCAAGTGCCCTCGGGGAAGGTAATGGAGCGCGACGTGGCACCCTGTTTCATCACCGGAGCCACCATCACGTCGCGACCCCACAGATACTGGTCGCTGACGTTGTCAAAGCGGTTGATGTGGTTGTCGGCTTCGTAGAAACCCAGCGGACGCACCAGCGGAAGGCCCGTCGAGGCGTTCTCGTAGGCCAGCGTGTAGTTGTAGGGCAGCCAGGCGTAACGCTCGCGGATGATTCGCAGCGGCAGGTCGCCATATTCCTTATAGTTATAAGGCTCGGCGATAGCTTGGGAATGGGTGCGCAACATGGGCGAGAAAAGGCCCAACTGCAGCCAACGGATATAAAGCTCGCCATCGCGGGGATGGTCGGGGTCGACAGCAAAGCCGCCCACGTCGTGCGACATATAGCCCAAGCCGCTCAAACCCGAGTTGAGCATGATGGTCACCTGGGGCGCGAAGCCACCCCACGAGCGCGACACGTCGGTGGACCAGGGGAACACCGAGTAACGCTGCAGGCCGGCGGTGCCGGCGCGCATCATCGTGATGAGGCGACGCTCGGGATATTCCTGCTTGAACAGGTCGTAGATGATGCGGCTCCACTCGTTGCCGTAGAAGTTGTGATATTGCTCGGCGGTGAGGCCGTTATAATGGCGGATGGCAAGCGGGTGAACCTCGGGCTCGCCAAGGTCGCCCCACCAGCCGGTCACGCCCTCGTCGGTGAGCATCTTATAGCGGTCGCGCAGCCACTGGCGTGTGAGGGGATTCGAAACGTCGAACATGCCACCCTGCCCCACCCAGATGGTGACGGTTTGCGTCGTATCGGTGCCGTCGGTGCGGCAGAACATTCCCTTGGGGTCGAGGGCGCGGTAGTTGTCGATGGCGCGCCCGTTGGTGAGCACGTAGGGCTGTGAAATGGTGACCACGTTCACGCCCTTCTTCTTGAAGTTGCGCAGCATGGCGCGATGGTCGGGCCACTGCGTCTTGTCCCAAGCGAGGCGTCCCATGTCCTCTTCCTTGCCATACCAGTAGAGGTCGAAGACGATGCCGTCAAGTGGGTAACCCTCGCGCTTGAGCGTATCGACGGTGGTCTCGCTCTCGTGCTGGTCGTGGTAACCATATTTCGAGGTGATGTAGCCCAACGTCCACAATGGCGGCAGTTCCTGCCGTCCCACGAGCCAGGTGAAGTTCTTTACCACGTTCTCCACCTTGCCGCCTCCGTTGATGATGTAGTAAGTGAGCGGTTGCGGCGACGTGCTGGTGTATTCGAGGCACTCCCGGCCCACGTAGAGCGACGACTTGCAGAAGTCGTCGAAGAAAATGCCGTAGCCTTTCGACGAAATCACCATGGGCATGGTGATGCCCATCTGGCTGATGCGCTTCTCGCCGGCCACGTAGCCGTAGTTCTGCTTGTTGTAGTTGATGAGCGTGTCGCCTACAAGGTTGAACGAGTAGCCTCGCTCGCCGGCACCATAGAACGACTCCTGGCCGCCATGCAACAGCCGCACGGTCTTAAGGTCGCGGCCACACAGGTCGGTCGCGAAGAAAGTGGAGCCGCAACTGGCCGATACGCTCTTGAGACGCTTGTCGCACACCACGCGCATGCCGCTCGCCGTGGTGAGCACGGCCAAGTCGCCGGCTTCGCTTACCTTGGCTTGCGCCTGCGCTGTTTTCATCGCCTCGTCGAGCACCAGCGAGGGTGTCGCCGGCTGAACCTGCGTGATATTGGGCGCCGGACGCACCTCCACGCGCACAATGTCGTTGGTGATGGCAGTCACCACTACCGTTTGGTTACGGGCCTCGTCATTAAACGTGACGCTTGACTGCTGGGCCCACGCCGCTACGGCCAGCATCGCCACGGCGGCAAGAGTGAGAATTCGTTGTAGTTTCATCGTTAGGGATATGTTATGTTAGTTAATTTCGTCAAGAATGCGTAAAATTACACATTTTTTCTCAATAACCCACAATTTTCCATCTTTTTTTGAATGTTGACGAAGAAGTCGACAACTCAAAACTCACAGCTCAAAACTCACAACTCAATGCCCATAACTCAATGCTCATGACTCAATGCTCAATGCTCACAGCTCAATGCTCATAGCTCAATGCTCAAGACTCAATGCCCATAGCTCAATGCTCAAGACTCACAGCCCAACGCTCACAAATTTACATTTTCACGGAAAAACAAGGAAAACCGCACCGATTTGTCGCTAAAATCGGAGCAAAAGTGATAAATTTTGTTAACGGAGCGCATTTTTTTGACAAAAACTTATGCTAATTCAAAAATAACGCATAAATTTGCATCCAGTTTTCATGGTATTAGTTTTTAAGGTTAATGAAATCGCAAGGCGTCGTGATGACGGTTTCCCTTTCAAATGTTTTTAGGTTATGTTAATGGTATTAAGAAGGTTAATTTAGTTAAGCAATCCCCAGCGAGAGCCGGGGATTATTTTTGTGACTATACCCTAACAAGCGACGGGGCCACGCTGGATGCGTGACCCCGTCGTGCAAAGGATATTTTTGGGTTTAGTTGAGCAGGAGGTTGTAGAGGGCGGTTACGTCGGCACCGCTCACTACGCCGTCACCGTTCACGTCAGGATTACCGGCGGGATCAATGTTGTCAAGGAGCTTGTTGTAGAGGGCGGTCACGTCGGCACCGCTCACAATACCGTCGCCGTTCACGTCACCCTGGATGGCAGTTTGTGCCTCGCCAGGCAGCAGGATGTCGTCGTGCTGGTCGAGCGCGGCGAGTTCCTTGAAGTAGGCGCGGAACGACGGCACGGCTTGCGTACCCTCGGCCCACTTGGCAATGGCGCCCTTGGCGTCAACGGCATAAATGCCATCGAGCGAGAGGTCAACGAAAGTGCCAGCCATCAGATATTGCTCACCGCTAGTATAGGCAATGGGCTAGGTGCGGAGCAACACGTCATTGGCGCTCCAAGTAATGGGCGTACCGGTAAGGCCGGCAGCCTTGTTGATGGCGATGATGTAGGGCACATTGGCCTCCATGGTTTCCACTTCGCTGAACACGGCCACGCCGTCTTCTTCTTGGGCAAACCGCTCAATCCACATATCGCTGCCATTTGCCGTGCAAGCGGCGGGTGCGAACGGCAGAACAATGGTGCTCCAGTTCTCGGCGATGCCGTCTTGGAGGGCCTGGGCGAAGGTACGCTCATAGCTTATAGCCTGTGCGGTGAGGCTCTGCGGGATGAAGTAGCCGTAGCCAACGGTGAGGGCGATGTTCTCGGCCACGTTGCCCTTCACCACATTGAGGCCTTCGAGGCCTGCGGGAATTTCCTCGTTTTCGCCAATGAAGTAGATGGTATTGGGGTTACCGCTCGGCGTCACGTTAGTGATGTCGAGGCCTTCGAGGCGGGCTGCCAATGCGTTAGCGGGTACGGTGATGTCGCCGCTGGCCTGCACACCCGTGCCAACCATGCTGGTGCCGTCCCAAGTGACGAGTCCGCGACGAATTTCATAGAGTTTAGAGCCGCCCGACTTGACAAGGTTGACGAGCTGGTCGTTCTCGTTGCGGGCGTAGATGTTGAGCGAATACAACCTGCCGTAGGCCAAGTCGTCAAAGTCGAAGTAGAGGGTCTTGGTCTCGCCAGGTTGCAGCTGCAGGGCGCTCTGCGAATAGGTAATCATCGAGCCGGAAATCTTGCCGGTCTCCATATCAATATCAACGATGAACAACGGTGCAAGCACAAACTTGTTGTATTCACCCTCGCCATTGTTGGTGATATCGACGCGGAAGTGGGCGTGACTGTCAAAGATGTCACCATCGACGGCGTTTTCGGCCTCGATTTCCACACTCAGGTCCATGGTGCTCACTACCTGCGGAGCGATGGTCACCGAGCCACTGCCCGACACGGCCTGCTCGCAGTTGGCGTCATAGTACAGGCGCAGAGTCTGCGTGCCAGAGTTTGCGGGTGTTACATTGAAGGTCACTGTAGCAGTCTCTCCAGCGAGCACCTCGGCCTGAATCGAAGTGGTGTATTGCGACATCTCGTCCATTTGCTGGTTGCCAAAGCGCAGGTATAGGTCGCCGAAGAAGCGGTCGGAACTGTTGTTCTTGAGCGTAACGTGGATACGCTCTTGGCTGCCCACCTTCTCGCCGCCCTCAAATTCCATGCCTTCCACATTGAGGCCAAGGATGGGGTGCGAGGTAAGCGTGGCCGAATAGTTGCTCATCTCAATCACTTGATAGTAGCGGTCGCTCTCGAGCATGGGTTTCCACTCGCTTGTACCTTCCAACATATACATGGGGACAATCTTATAGGTACCGGTCATTCCGGCGCCGAACTTCTTGGCATCGCGGGCCTCGATGTTACCACCCAAATTATCGGTGCTGCCGAGCGCCGAAGTGAGCGAGGTCGAGAAAACACCGCGGTTAATAATCATCGAGATAAAGTTGTCGTCCATGTCATAGAGTGCGACACCCACGTCATATTTCTTTTGGGTGCCCACATGGTCGGCATTGCTCAGTTTAAAATATTGACGCTTGTAGATGCTGAAACCGTAGTTCTTACCATCGCGCTCAATATAGGTCTTCTCGGTATAGCCGTTGCTGTAGAGACCCAGACCGGTCACGGTGAGGGCGTCCTCGACCTGCGGTTGGGGCGTGTCGCCACCCGAGGGATCACCGGGCTGGATACCGATGATGATGTTTTGCTTCATATTGTAGCCCTCGGAGCTCGACGAGCCACCGATGCCACTCTCGCGGGGATTGAGCACGGCGAGCTGGAAGTAGCCATTACCCATGCCTCCCCATCCCCAGTTGATGTGGAAGTAGTTGCCATATTCATAGCCGTCGCACACAAACGAATGTCCATAGCCGGCGGCAGTGCCGTTATAAATCAAGGGACGTCCCTCGGCAAGCTCCTGATACACCATGTTGTCCCACACCTCTTGCGTGTAGTCGGTACGGAACTTGATTTGGATGGTGTTCGGGTCGTAAGCCAAGTATTCGGTAAGTCCTTTGGGTATATCGTCGGTATAGGCGCCAGTCGAAGACACGTTATATTGCGACTTGACGGCGGCACCCGCATAGTACATGAGGGTGGCCACAGCGTCGATACTGGTCTCATCTTCGCTGCCATTGTAGCTGTCCTTCATGTGTGCCCAGTCGAACGTGGTCACCGGCAACTCCTCCATCTCGATGGTGGTATAGGAATAGTCTTCATTGGGAATAGAATAGGTGTAGCTGGGAATCAGCTTGGTGGTCTGTGGAGGCCAGTTGTGATATTTCATCACCTGCGACATCGACACGGCCACGCAGCCGGTGTAGGTGAGCTCGCCAACGGTGTCACCATTCTCGTCAATGCTCATGAATTCGGGGCACTTGATCCAGTAGGGATCGGCCTGGTTCCACTTCGTGGTCACCATCGGCGCGATGGAATTGCGGGTTTCGACCACGCGCTCCGCCTTGCGGGGAGCCGCCAGCGCCATCTCGAGCTGGTCGGCCTCCATGCCGTCGAGTTGTGTGATTTGCCATGCATACTCGGCAAGCCAAGCCTTGAGGTTGGCGGGAGCCTTGGTCTCATCGAAGTGCCCCTGGTCGCTGTAACCCAGGATGGGGTTAGTGCGGTCATCGCCCGAAACAATCACGAAACCCTCGTCATTTCCAATGTTGAACACATAATAAGCAGCATCACCGGCGCTAATCGATGCGGGGGTCATCGCCTTGTTGGCGCGGGCCGCCACCTTGAGAGCACGTCCGCCTTGGTGCTTTTGCTGCAAGAAAGCGGCAGCCTCGGTCTGTGCCTGCTCAAGCGAGACGGGCGCGGCCTGCGCAAAGAAACTGAGGCACGCACAAAGTGCGAGCCACACAAAAAAACGTTTTTTTGTCATAAAATAATAAATAGGTTAGAAGGTTAAAATGTTTATAAGTAATTGGTCATTTATCTTCGAGCCACAAAATTAATACTTTTATTTAAATAAACAACCATGCGAAACGCTTTTTCACCGACATTTTCAATTATTTGACCAAAAATCCTTGTGTATATGATTTTTATTCTTACCTTTGTGGATGAAATGACATAACCTATTTTTATTAACCACCTTAAAGACCCTATTTAAATGAAGAAAACTTTACTATTGATGTTGGCTTTTGTCACCTGTTTCGCAGGAGCAAAAGCCGATGAGTTGACGGTGGCCGACGGCACCGACACCAACGTTTATCTGCCTATCTATGGCAGCTACTTCGACACCGAGGGAACCTTGGGACAAGTCATCTATCCCGCCTCAGACTTGGCCGACATGGCCGGTACAGAAATCTCCAAGGTGCAATTCTATTCAAAGACCACTTTTCCAGCCAAATTGGCAGGCTGCGTGCTGCAAATCTCCCTTAAGGAGGTTGAAGAGGAAATCTTTGAATATCCCGAAGGCACTTACAGCTATCAACCCATCAGCGATATGACCATCTGCGGCACCTATACCGTGGTGGGTGGCGAAACCGGGCTCACTTTTGAACTCGAGACCCCGTTCGCTTACAGTGGCGATAAGAACCTCGCCATCGAGGTGAAGGTCATCACAAAATCGAGCTGGAACTCAATTGATTTCTATGGCGTGAATCAAGAAACTAACCATCACACCGGCCTGTCTGTTTATAGCAGCCAAAAGAGGGTGCAAGACTTCCTGCCTAAAGCCACCTTTGAATATACCGGCGAGGTGCTCGAGTATGCCGCTAAGGTGACGCCCACCGAGCTCGACTTTGGCAAGGTGCTCGTAGACGCCAGCGCCACTCTCAACGTGACCGTACAGAACAAGGGCGCCAACGCTTTTACACCGACGTTAAGCGGCTTAGCTGCACCTTTCAGCACCACTTGGACTTCTGCTGAAATTGCCGCCGGCGAAACCGCTGAAATTCCCGTGACCTTCGAGCCTACCGCCGATGGCGCGTTCACCGGCACGCTCACCATCACTTGTGGTGAGGCTGGCAGCTTTGAGGTTGCCCTGGCCGGCATCGCCAAGATTCCAGGCAGCGAGATTATAGTGTGCGATGGCACTAACACCAGCAGCTATGTTCCTGTATATGGCATGTATTACGACACCAACGGCTGCCAAGTACAGTTCATCTATCCGGCCGAGATGCTCACCGAGCTTGTGGGACGCCAAATCACCAGCGTGAAGTTCTACCCCGAAAGCACCGTGAAGATTAATGGCGGCCAGCTGCAGCTCTCGGTGAAGGAAACCGAGCAAAGCGTCTTTGAGCGCGAAACTGCCATCGCCAAGCCCAACGAGGTTACTGAGATGACAGCAGTTGCCACCATCGTTCCCGTCGGCACCGACACCGAACTCGTGTTTGAGTTCAACGAGCCTTTCACCTACACTGGTGGAAATCTTGCCTTCGAGACCCTCGTGCTGGCAAAGAGCTCTTATGTTTCTGGCCTTAAATTCTATGGCGAAAACCAATCAACCGACTGCGCTTTCTACTATGGAAACAGCAGCTCTAACGGTTTGGCCCAGTTCCTCCCGAAGGCTTACTTTGAGAGCACGGCTGCACCGGTTCCCGAGACCGAATTCTTCATCAACTTCACGGCGCAGCAAGATAATGGCACCATCGAGGTGACACTCGCCGATGGCACACCCGTTGTGAGCCAAGAAACCAAGGTGCCCGCAGGTGAACCTGTCACCGTCAAAGCTACTGCCAACGATGGCTATGTCATCACCACCTTTGAGGTGACCGCCGGTGGCGAACCTCTGGAACTTGACATCGAAAATGGTGCAAACGGCGCACCCCTCCGCGCCACCGGTCCCAAGCAGGAGACCCACACCTTTGTTATGCCCGAGAAGGAAGTCGCCATCAACGTGACCTTCGAGGTCAAGACCGCCATCAACGACATCAATGCCAACAGCGTCAAGAGCGTGCGCTACGTCAACATGCAAGGTATCGAGAGCGCAACACCCTTCGATGGCATCAACATCGTTGTTACCGAAATGAATGACGGCAGCAAGGCCATCACCAAAGAAGTGAAGTAACCCTTATATACTCCACATTTACCCCTAAAAAAGGTGAGCCTCGACTGGGACTCACCTTTTCTTCATGCTTTCGTTTTGTGTAGCACTGTTGCACGTGTCGCAGTTTTGTGTTACATTTGCGGCACAATTGACCACATCACATTATATGACACTGCTGAACGTTTCATTTGGAATATTTGCATTCCTGCCGCAAGGCTGGCTTTTCATGTTACTGGTAATTGTGATTGAAGCGATTGCCATGAGCCGCTTTCTTGCCAAGAAAACATTCAATATACCTATATTTTGCACGGCATTATTTTCCAATATCGTGAGTGGCGCAGTGGGAATTACCGCGTCGTTGATGCTCAACGGCGGTTGGTGGTTGGTGGTGTGGTTCCCCTGGGTCAGTTCACACGAGGTCGATGGCAGCAGTCCGCAAGCAATGTTGTCGCTAACGGCCTATTATCTGCTGGCCTTGATTGGTTCGGTGCTGATTGAGGGTTTATTGAACACATTACTGCTGCAACGCCACTATGGCAAAAGGGAGACAATTAAGGCCACACTGATTGCAAATGCCATCACTTACGCCCTCGGTGCTTTCCTAATCGGTCTCCTCGTATATCTTTGAGTTAGCGAATAATGACACCAGAGATTTCAAAACTTGGAATTTCAACAAGTTTCAATTCAAGGTCCTCTATCGTTTGGACGGCCTCGTATTCATTATCCTCATAACCAATAAAACGAATTCTCAACTTACCACCCTGAGGCACGCGAATGGCGAAGTTGCCATCCAAGTCACTACAGGTTCCAAATTTGGACCCTTCAAGCAGTATGGTTGCTCCTATGCACGGCTCTCCGTCCTCAGCATCAACAATGCGACCGCGAACTACGACGGCGGTGGTGTCACCAGGGGCGGCATCGAAAGGTGGCACCGGTACAGGGGCAGCAACTGTATCTGGTGATGCAGACTGAGCATGCATGGGCACGAACGAGGCGGCACCCAGCGTAAGGCCGGCCACCACGACAGCCTTTCCCAGGGCGCGGCGCCGGTGCAACTGTCGCTCTATGTAGCGCAGCTCGCTCTCGCAGCGCGGACACGTCCCTTGACATTCGCCCTCGTAAGTACATTCAGCGGGCGTGTAGTCAATATCGTTAGCGGCCGCAATACGGCAACGAATGCCGCGCAGTTGCTCGCACACCTTCTTTCCTCTCATCGCTTTATTGGATTTTGAGGCCCTTGAGGGCGCGGAAAATGTTGAGGTGGCTGCTTACGAGTTCGTTGAGCCGCTGCTTGTAGTTGTCGTAGAATGGATAGAGCAGGTCTTCGTTATCGGCCTTTATCGTTTCAGGTGTCTGGTGAATGAGGTTGCCTTTCTTGTCGAAGTAGAAACGCCATTCCACAAGCGAATTATCGACATCGGCATAGCGAGCCGAGGTATAGACGAACATCGGCTTCCCGGTCTCCTGGTCGTAGAGCAGCTCGTTATAGAAGATATATCGGCCGTGGCACATGGTGATGCGCGACTCGACGAAGTAGAGCTGGGGCACGGGAGTGATGTTGTCGGCCTCGGTCTCCTGGTCGTCATCGTAGTAGTAGATGGTGTGGTAGTCGGCAAGGCCGGTACCGGGGAGCATCTTGTGGTCATCGACCACGAAGGCGCCGGTGAGGATGTCCTCGTAGGGGCGGTTCTGCATCTTGTAGATGCGGTTCTCATAGGCCTTGCGAATCTCGTCGATGCGAGCCTGCGTGGCCTTGTTGACGGCAAATGCCGCGACGGCGATAAGTGCCATAACCAGCGAAATAACGACTTTCTTCATAATTAATTTAATTTAGTGAAGTGATTTTGTGCAAATTTACAAAATTTAATCGTAACTTTGCACTTATTCTTTAAAAAAATGGAAATAAATCTTGTTTTTATCGTAATCTATCTCGTGGTGGTGAACGTGGTCACGTTCTGCATCTATGGATATGACAAATGGCTCGCGCAACAACACCGATGGCGTGTAGGCGAGACAACGCTGCTCCTATTGGCGGCTATCGGCGGATCGGTGGGCGCCCTCTTGGGCATGCAAATTTGGCGTCACAAGACACAGCACAATCTCTTTGTATACGGCGTGCCGGCACTGCTGCTACTGCACGTGGTTGCAGTGGGGGTGGTCGTGGCACTGATGGCAGACTAATTTATAACCTAAACAATATAAACTTAACAGAATGAAGAAATTAAGCAGACTAATGACTATGGCAACTGTCATGGCACTGGGACTCGCCGCTTGCGACAGCAGCGAAGAAGCTCCCATCATCGAGCAGCCCCAAGTGAAAGTGGAAAACGGGCACATGACGCCCGAAATCCTTAACGCCTTCGGGCGCGTGACCGACCCGCAAGTGTCGCCCGACGGCAAACAGGTGCTCTACGGCGTGAGCTATGTGAGCGTCGAGCAGAACAAGAGCAACAACGAACTGTGGGTGATGAACATCGACGGCAGCGACGCCAAGCGCCTCACCATTACGGCCAACAGCGAAAACAACGCCCGCTGGATCGACGGCGGCAAGAAAATCGCCTTCATCTACAAGGACACCAAGGAAGGCAGCAAGCCCCAAATGTGGGTGATGGACGCCGATGGTGGCGGCCGCAAGCAGGTGAGTGAAATGGAAGACGGCATCGAGGGCTTCGTGCTCTCGCCCGACGAGACGAAAGTCATCCTCATCGCGCAGGTCAAGTACGGCAAAACACCGCAAGACGTCTATCCCGACCTCGACAAGGCCCAGGCCCGCATCATCGACGACATGATGTATAAGCACTGGGACGAGTGGGTGACCACTATCCCCCACCCCTTCGTAGCCAACTTCGACGGCAAGAAGGTGAGCGATATCAAGGACATCCTCGAGGGTGAGCCCTACGAGTCGCCCATGAAGCCCTGGGGCGGCGTGGAATCGCTGGCTTGGTCGCCCGACGGCAAGAGCATCGTCTATGTGTGCCGCAAGAAAACGGGCCGCGAATATGCCTACTCGACCAATAGCGACCTCTACCTCTATGACGTGGCGAGCGGCAAGACCACCAAGAACCTCACCGAGGGCATGATGGGCTACGACACCTATCCCGTGTTCTCTAAGAGCGGCGACAAGCTGGCATGGCTCTCGATGGAGCATGACGGCTATGAGGCCGACAAGAACCGCATCATGCTCATGGACATGAAGACTGGCGAAAAGAAAGACCTCACCGCCGATTGGGACTACAGCGTGGACGAAATCGCATGGGCTCCCGACGAGAAATCAATCCTCTTCCTTGCACCGCAAGGTGGCACCATCCCCATGTTCCGCTTGAACGTGGAGAGCCTTAAGGTCGATACCCTGACCCCGGCCAACGACTCGACACATTGGGCCGACTATGCCGCACTCGTACCCGTCGGCGACCAAGTTATCACGCTGCGCCACAGTTTCCTCGAGCCTAACGAGGTTTATAGCGTCAAGGCAGGAGAGGAGCCCAAGGCCCTGACCCATGTCAACGACGAGTTGCTCAAGCAACTCGACCCCATCAAGATAGAGAAACGCATGGTACCCACCACCGACGGCAAAGAAATGGTCACGTGGGTGTTGCTGCCCGCCAAGTTCGACGCATCGAAGAAATATCCCGCCATCCTCTTCTGCGAGGGCGGTCCGCAGTCGCCGGTGAGCCAGTTCTTCTCCTATCGCTGGAACCTGCGCCTGATGGCCAGCCAGGGATATGTCGTCATCGCTCCCAACCGCCGCGGCCTTCCCGGCTTCGGCACCGAGTGGAACGCACAAATTTCGCTTGACTACGGCGGCCAGAACATGAAAGACTACCTGAGCGCTGTCGATTACATGAAGAAGGAAAGCTATGTCGATGGCGAACACATCGGCGCCGTGGGTGCCAGCTACGGTGGCTACTCGGTATATTTCCTTGCCGGAAACCACGACCACCGCTTCGCCTGCTTCCTAGCCCACGCTGGTATCTTCAACCTTGAGGCGCAGTACCTCGAGACCGAGGAGATGTGGTTCGTGCAATGGGACCTCGGTGGCCCCATCTGGGAGAAAGACAACGCCGCAGCTCAAAAGACCTACACGACGGCTTCGCCCCACCGCTTCGTGCAAAACTGGGACACCCCCATCATGTGCACCGCTGGCGAACTTGACTACCGCATCGTCTTCACCCAGGCCACACAAGCCTTTAACGCGGCACGCTCGCGCGGCATCCCCGCCCGTCTGCTGCTCTTCCCCGAAGAGAACCACTGGATTCTCCAGCCACAGAACAGCATCTTGTGGCACCGCGAGTTCTTCAATTGGCTCGACACTTGGCTGAAGCCCGACAGCGAGGCCGCAAAGACCTACAAGGCCGCACAGGATAGCATCGCCAAGGTAAAAGAAGCTGAACTTGCTCTCGGCACGCCTCCCATGCCCAAGCAATATGAGCCCTAAGAGCTATGAGCTTTGAGCCCTGAGAACTGTGAGCTATAAAATAACGGCATCCTTCGGCGACCTTAGTCGCAGGGGGATGCCGCTTTTTTACCATCAGTGCATTGTGGATGGAGGCAGGTAGGGAGCGATTTCCTGGTCGAAGATGGATTCTTCGACGATGCGATAATGAGGATGGTAGGCATCGCGATAGTCGGGCGAATGGCTAATGGCGTATTTCCCCGTATCGAGGATGTCGTCGATGAACTGCCGGTCCTCGGCATAATGCGGCAGGTTGGGAGCCATTTGGTCGATTATCGCAATGATGTCCTGCCAACGCGCGCGCCACGTTTCTACGGGCCGGCGGTCACCGTTGGCACTGCGCACGAAAGTGTCGAGCAACTGCTCCTCGGTGATGAGTCCTTCTTTTACGGCCCTAAGGCTGACGCGCACATAACGTCCGTCGATGCCACACGGCTCAAAGTACCATGGCTGCAATTCATCAAGCGTTGCGGTCTCCAGCTCCTCGTCAAGATAGACCTTGGCGCGTTGCCGGTCGCCTACCAAGTGCTCGGCACCCATGAAATCTTGGAAACACGACTTGTAAAGGTCGAGCAAGCGCGACTTGGGATACGTCTCAAGCTGCCACGTGACGAACCCCTCCACTTCCTGCGCCTGTACGAAAACGGAACACATCACCATCACCAATATCATTAACACATTTTTCATCACACCTATTTTTGTTCCCTGAGCCAGCGCTTCAACAGGAACGTAAGGAAATAAGGAAACGTGTAAATTCTACCATTAAAGCCAATATTGGCACTGCACAGCTTAATGCCGTGCTGAATGTCGGCATACTTCGCGCCCTCGGTAAGTTTCTTAAGTGAAGGCGAGGTACTGTTATTAGCCTTCACCTCGACGGGCCACAGATAGTTGGCGCTGCGCACGAAGAAATCCATCTCAATCGACGATTTGTCGTTGCGGTAGTAATATAGATCATATCCTTGCTTAACAAGCATATCAGCCACCATATTTTCATAGATTGCGCCCTTATAGGTGGCAAAGTTCTTATTCGCACGCAGGTCTTCCTGGGCTTCATCGTCAAGTGAGGCGATTAGCATTCCCGTATCGCCATAATATACTTTATAAAGCTTGGGGTCGTAATTTCCCCTTAGGGGCAGGGATAGCTCGTGCAGGCAATAACACACGTTGACAATGCCAGCATTATTTAGACATTCCACCGCTCCCACATATTGGCGGTTACGGGCATTAGCCGCCAGTTTTGTCACTTGAAACCGCTTGTTCTCCTGAGCCAAGAATGTGGAGATGTGACGGTAAACCGCCAATACCTTGCCTTTCTCCATACCAACCGCATATTTAGTAATATCCTCCTCATAATCTTGCAGCAACTGCCGTTGGAGCCTCAAAAGACCGCCAAAGTGACCCTGTGTCACAAAGGTGTTGACCACTTCGGGCATACCCCCAATCACCATATAATCACGAAACAATTCGGTGAGACGTTGCATCATGAGAGCCGACAGCGGCTGCATCTCTATCATGTGGCGGAAAAGTTCTTCGGTGAGCGTATCATCATAGCCACAGGCCCATAGAAACTCCTCAAAGTCGAGTGAGTGCATCACGATGTCCTCCTTATACCCCACGCTGTTCGATTCTATTTCCTGATAATACACGCCCATGAGCGACCCCGAACAGATGACATCAAAACGGCCATCCATCTTAAAAGACTTCAAGCTCGTGGCACAACTGGGGCATGCTTGCAGCTCATCAAAAAAAATGAGGGTCTCACCAGGGACAAACTTGAAATCAGGGGCGAGCAAGGTGATATTTTTGATTATTTCATCCACACGAAACCCATTTTCAAAAATGCTACAGTATTGACTATCAAGCACGAAATTAATCTCTACCACATGCTTATAATGCTGCTCGGCGAAATGTCTTATTGACATAGTTTTGCCCACTTGACGAGCGCCTTTCACAATGAGCGGTTTTCGATTGTTATCATTCTTCCACTCTACCAATATTTTATCTATCTTTCGTTTTAGCATAACTTTAACTTAAAATCACATAATTCGCTGCAAAATTAGGCAATATTTCACATTATCGGCAAAATTTTCACTCAAAATTTCACATTATCTATTTACGAAAGCGGTTATCTCTCCACATTGAAGAAATAACCGCTTTCACTCATTTTAGTTGTTCTTGGTTAACCGAACAGCCAGCTGAATAACCAAATTATAACCATAATACTAATGCCAGCAATGAATACTTCAAGAAGGCAATTGCCTGCCAAGCAGCCACCAGCCAAGGCACCATCAATGGCATCATCCTTGTTTCCATCACCACCAAAATAGGCGATTGCTGCACCAATGATTACGGCAATGACAATAATCCAAAACCACATAGTCACGAGAAATATGCCAAATCGATTCCCCTGTCGTGCATGTGCAAGACACAGGACTCTACTGAGCCGTTGCTCAATCGAATGGTTAATCCATAGCAATCAAAAGAAGCGTCACTGCGAGGCACTCCCATCATCAAAGCCCGCTCGTCGTAGCCATATCCTCGGAGAACTATCTTATCAAAGGACTTTAAAATAACCTCCATTGGCTTTGGTGCCATTTGGACATTACTTCCCCAAAAGGGATGTGCGCCATCATCATTGAAAATTGTCACAGTATAACCTTTGTTGCCTGAAACGTTTTTCTCGATTTTGACCGTACGGTGGCAATTGTAGTTGTGACCCGAAACATTGATACCGTTTTGATAACGAATATGGTCAGAAGACTTAAACTCAAAACTGCCAGCACCCGGATAGTTGCTGCCTGACACAAGATCATCAACGAATGCCATAATTTAATGATTAATGAGATGTCCAAAATTTCAAAGACTCTTCTAAATTCATTGTTGGGAAATTAGCAAGAGAGCAGATGAGTTGCCACATTTTCACTTCAGTGTCTTCAATTTCACCATCAGCCGCCATGATTGCAGCAAGGTAGCCACTTACATACTTTTTAGCCTCATCGTCCAAATTTGAGAGCGCTAAAAACATGGTAGAAGCATCCATTTTGTCTGCCGCACTTAATAAAGACTTAAACTCATCACGTTCGACATTAAAGTTTTTCATCTCAATCACTAACACCAACAATTCCTCTTCTTTTGTTCTTCCATCAGCCATAACCATGGCTTTTCCCGCTTTCAGGATTGCGGCCAGTTGTAAACCTGTTAGTTCCATAATAATATTTAAACAACATTTAATATTCCCATCAGTCCTGTGGGATGAAAAAACAACACAAAAGCGTGGACTGATTCGCCACACCTATTGCTGAGGTCCTGAGAAAACCCAATAATGAAGATATGATGAAAGCAGCTCACGCTATAACGTGAGAACCGCTTTGTTTATCTTCTCTCATTATCTTGAAATTTCTCAGGTTTCAGCAATAAGAGATAAGCAAAACGCTTCTATTAATCCATTATTTCACGAATTGTTTCCAATTCAAACGCAAATATACTACATTTTTTTGAACTACACATCATTTAGCAATGTTTTTCACAAAAATGTCTCACGCTTTGCGTTCGAATTATATGTTTGGTGCCAACAACTGCATTTTAGCCCCCAAAAAATTGTCTATTGGGAAGGGGAAAAGTCTTTTTTATTCTGCCTTGGATTATTTCATTTCACATTATCGGCAAAAAACCAAGAAGCGAATTTAGCAAGTGAGCTAAATTCGCTTCCAGAAATTTTGTATTAACGATGCGGGTGGGCTGCGTTATTTCTTGATGCCGTCGCGGCGCAGAAGGGCGTCGATGTGGGGCTCACGACCACGGAAACGCTTGTACAGTTCCATGGCGGGCTCAGTGCCGCCGCGTTCAAGGATATTCTCCTTGAAGGAACGGGCCGTGGCAGGATTGAAGATGCCGTCCTCCTCAAACTTCGAGAAAGCGTCGGCATCAAGCACCTCAGCCCACTTGTAGCCGTAGTAACCAGCGGCATAGCCACCCGAGAAGATGTGACCGAATTGCGGCGACATGATGCAATCCTCAACGGGAGCAAAGACCTGGACAGGCTTCATGGCACGGTACTCAAACTCAAAGGGGTCGCCAGTAACCGGCTCGGTGATGGTGTGCCATGCCATGTCGAGATAGCCGAAACTCAGCTGTCGCATACAAGCGTAGGCGGCGCCATACTGTGCCGAAGCCTCAATCTTGTCGATAAGTTCCTGCGGAATTTTCTCGCCGGTGAGATAGTGGCGGGCAAAGCCATCAAGATATTCGCGCTGACGCAGATAGTTCTCGTTGAACTGTGAGGGCGTCTCCACAAAGTCATGGGCCACGTTGGTTCCCGAAGTCGTGGTATATTTGCATTGCGAGAGCAGGCCGTGCAGGGCGTGGCCAAACTCATGAAGGAACGTCTCCACCTCATTGTAGGTGAGCAGCGACGGCTTGGTGTCGGTAGGTCGCGTGAAGTTCATGGTGAGCGTCACAAGAGGTCTCACTTCATTGCCGTCCTTGTCGCGGTACTGCTCACGGAAATTGGTCATCCAGGCGCCACTTTGCTTCGTGTCACGCGGGAAAAAGTCAGTGTAGAGCATGCCAACGAATTGGCCCTTCTCATCGGTCACATCAAACACCTTTACCTCAGGATTGAACACCTGGGCATCGTAATTCTCAGTGAACTGGAGACCATAGAGACGAGTAGCCAGCCCAAAGACTCCCGCCGTGACGTTGGAAAGCTTGAAATAAGGCCTGAGCAACTCGTCGTTGAGGCTGTATTGCTCGTCCTTGAGCTTGTTGTTGTAATAGGAATAGTCCCAGGGCATGATGACGAATTTCTTACCTTCGAGCTTCGAGGCGTATTCGTTGAGGCGCTTCATGTCGGCCTGCTGAGGTTTGGTGTAGGCCTTGTTGAGCTGCTCGAGCATTTGATAGACGTTGGTGGTGTTCTCAGCCATCTTGTCCTCGAGCTGATACTCGGCGAAGTTCTTGTAACCCAGTAGATTTGCGATAGCGAGACGCGTATTGGCGATGTCGCGCATGATTTCAAGATTGGAATACTCGCCCGTGGTGCCCTGAGAGTTGTAGGCACGATAAAGTTTCTCACGCAGGTCGCGGCGCGACGAGTATTTCATAAACGCCGAGTAGCTGGGGCCCTGCAGCGTGATGAGGTAAGCACCGTCACGGCCCTTATCGCGTGCAGCGGCGCGTGCGGCATCGATGGCGCTCTCGGGTAGTCCCTCAAGGTCCTTCTCATCGAGCCACATCTCAAAACGTGCGGTTTCCTTGAGGCAGTTCTGCTCAAATTTGAGGGTGAGCTCGGTCAAGCGCTTGGTGAGTGCGCGATATTTCTCTTTGTCAGCCTCGTTGAGATTGGCCCCGCTGCGCACAAAGCCCTCGTAAGTCTTATGGAGCAGCATGGCGTCCTCCTTGTCGTGGGCCGTGGCGTCGAAGTGGTCGTGGACATACTTGATGCGGTTCCACAACGCCTCGTTAAGGGTCACCTTGTTAGAATGTTCGCTAAGCAGGGGCGTGACGCGGTTGCTTATTTCCAGCAGTGAGTCGTCGGCATTAGCGCTGAGCATAGGATAGAACACGCCCAACACACGGTTGAGCATAGCCCCGGTACGTTCCAGCCCCACGATGGTGTTCTCAAAGGTAGGTTTTTCAACCTGATTGGCGATGCTATCGACCTCGGCCTCGTGCTGCTTAATAGCCTCGAGGATGGCCGGCTCATACATATCGGTGGTGATACGGTCAAACGGTATTGCACCGTGGGTGGTTCTAAACTCTTGAAAGAAAATGTTCTCGGCTTGAATCATGAGAAAAAGAGATAAAAAGGATAAGGTAAAAATAACTTTTTTCATTATTGCGAAGATTTTGATTGTAGTTCAATGACGGCGTCGATAATCAGCGGAAGGTCAGCCTCATCGATGCCGCGCTCAATCAAGTGGGGGGCATCGTCACGCATCTGCGCGACAAACGCGTCACGGTCGCCGCTGGCCTCGAGGGCGCGACGATACAGCTCGATAGCCTCGGGCACATGACGGGTGACCAGTTTCAGGTGCCCGTAGTTGAGCAGGGCGTTCCACGTGGGCTTGCCCTCGTCGACAAGACGCCCATAATAGCGCTCGGCCTGCTCATAATTGTTCTCGAGGAACGAGCACCAGGCGATGGGAGCCCAAGCGCGGTGCTTACGCGTGTCGAGGTAGTCGGCGCGGAAGTAGTATTTCAGAGCCTCGTCCACCTCGCCCAGCTGCAGGTGGCAATGCCCCACGTTGAGACACAGCATCACGTCCTCTTCCTTGAGAGCGAGAGCGCGACGATAGTAGTCGAGGGCATTGTCGTGGCGGTGCAGTGCGCGATAGCAGGCCGCGATATGTCGCAGGTTCCAGTCATCGTCGGCATCGACGAGTTCATAGCGCTTATATTGCTCGATGGCGCAACGGTAGTTGCCCATGTTCTGGTGGGCAAACCCCATCTTTTGATAAATCGTAGCGGGGACCTCGTCACCATGCTCCTGCAGATAAGTGTAATAGGCAATGGCGTCGGCATTGAAACCATTCTTGAGGTAAAACTCGGCGATGGCACCCACCGTTATATCATCGTCGACGAGCGGGCCCAGGAAGGGCACCTCAAGCAGGTTAAGTGCGGTGTCGAGCACGCCGTAGAACTCGCGGCGTCGGGAGAACAGGTTGAAAAAGCGGTACAAGTCCTGGACGTAGGAGTTGATGATGGGCTCGCGCGCCACCTCGCCCGACTTGGACAACCCTCCCATTTCCTCAAAATCTTCCTGGCTGGCACTCAGCCCCTCGAGTTGCTTGACGAGGATGTCCTTGCGGTCGGGCGGCATGGTGGAAAGCGAGAGCATCATCGAATACTTGTCGCTGTCGCACATGTGCGGATTCATATCAAGCAAGCGCATGAGCGACATCGTACCCAGTTGCTCCTGCAGTTCGGGTTGCTCAGGATAGTAAGGTAAGAACCAGTTGCTCAGCGTATTGAAAAACGAGAACGACTTGAGATGGGAGAAGGTTGAGAGGAAAACGTCGCCGCCCTCCATTTGAATTTCGTTGAACTCGCGCAGGCGTTCCTCGATGCCGCTTTTCTTAATCCATTCCTGCCATTCGGGGTTGGCCTCGACATCGGTGATGTCGAAGATAATTGAATCTTCCGGTTTCATTTTCTTCAACAGGCCAGGGCGCAACTTGTCGATACCGGGCATCAGCTCCTGGGTAAACTGTTTATTTATGTTACCCGTGTTTCGCGTGCGCACCAGCGCGATGAACACCGAGCGCAAGTCGTCTTGGGCGGTCGCCACGGCAGCCACCTTATCCATGGCCTCGCTCAGTGACGCGCTGTAGGCGACTCGGCGGCGATAGGTGTAAAGCGTGAGCAGCAGTGCCACGAGGGCGCGCA
This sequence comes from Muribaculaceae bacterium, assembly GCA_017962765.1. Classification (GTDB taxonomy): domain Bacteria; phylum Bacteroidota; class Bacteroidia; order Bacteroidales; family Muribaculaceae; genus Sodaliphilus. The sequence continues at coordinate 21,332 of JAGCUP010000015.1, forward strand.
ATTGCACCTGCGGATGTCGCTCTTGAGCATATATATCGATGAGCAGCATCACTTTCTTCTCATCGTAAAACTTATTGAGGGCAAGGAAAAGTGCCGATACCACAAGGCTCTTGACAACCCACGAGAAATGCTCATCGGCGAAGATTTGCCTCAGTTGTTCATCATCGTCGCTGCTCAGCGGGAACGAAGTCCACACGAGATTGAACAAGTCGCTCTCAAGTGTGCCCAACTCGCGACGCAGTGCGCTGATGGTTTCCTTGTCGCGGTTTTCTTCGTCCACACTTTCGAGCAGACCTATCTTATTTTGCTGCTGACGATATTGCGTGAGCAGCCTGCCAATATTTCCGTTTTTCGTCGCCACGGTCTGACGCCTCACGTAATAGAGGTCGGCCGACAATGGCATGCTCAGGTGGGCCACGACACGGTCGGCGAGCACATAAAGGTCACTCACCACTTGGGTGTGGAGCTTGTGCCGCGTGGGGTCGTCGATGCCTTGTGCGAGATATTGCAGCATCAGGCGATACAGGGTGCCAATGCGCTCCATCTCTTGGCTGAGCGACCAGTCGGCGGTAGCCTCGACCAGCGGTTGGAGTGCGGTCATTGCGTCGGTTACGCGTCCTGCCGCAAGCCAAGTGCGCACTTGGTTTGTAGTCTGGTTGATTTGATTCAGTGTCATTATGTATTGATTCCTATAAATTGCATTTATTAGGTCGATACTGCAATTTCGGTGCAAAAATAGGCAAATACTTTCATAACACGTCAAAAAAATGCCACCTTTTATTGCGCTCAATCAAAAAATAAGTTAACTTTGCACGTTTTTCAATGGCATCTTAAACAACTATTAACACTTTCGAGCTAATTCACAAGACCTTAACAAATTTTAGTCGGCAATGATTGCTTCGATGATCATCATCTTTGTGGTGGGTTATCTCATGATTGCACTTGAGCACCCCCTGAAAGTGAACAAGGCCACGTTCGCACTGATGATGTGTGGCATTTTGTGGTGCCTCTATGCGCTCTTGGCTGAACCAGCAGGCCTCTCAGAGCAGCTAAAAATGGAGCTTGGCGACACCGCCGAAATCCTTTTCTTCCTCATCGGAGCCATGACCATCGTCGAGCACATCGACCGCTATGGCGGTTTCAGCTTTATTACCGAACGCATCAACGCGCGCGACAAGCGCCACCTGCTGTGGATATTATCGTTCGTCACTTTCTTCATGAGTGCCGTGCTCGACAACATGACCACCACCATCATCATGGTGATGATGATTCGCCGCATACTCCCCGAGCAGAAGGAGCGTTGGCTCTTCGCCGGCGTGCTCGTATTGGCAGCCAATGCCGGCGGTGCCTGGTCGCCCATTGGCGACGTCACCACCATCATGTTGTGGATGGCCGATAAGGTGACCACCGTCGACCTCATCGTCAACCTGCTGTTGCCCAGCCTCGTGTCAATGATTGTACCCACGGCCATTGCCGCCCGCTGGATTAAGAAAGAAAAGGTGGAAAAACCGCATCACAATCCCGACCACGGGCCGCAACAGATTGCCAGCGAATACCCTGGCGTGAGCAAGGCTATCCTCATCCTGGGCGTGGCAGGACTGCTCTTCGTGCCGGTGTTCAAATCGACCACCCACCTGCCTCCCTACATGGGCATGATGGTGTCGCTGGGCATCATCTGGCTGGTGACCGAAATCATTATCGCACAAAAGCATATCGACCCCAAGTTTGGTGGACGTGTGCACCATGCCATGCGCAACATCGACATGAGCACCATCCTCTTCTTCTTGGGCATCCTGATGAGTGTGAGCGCGCTTAAGGAAGCCGGCATTCTGGGTGCCGTGGCACAGGGCATGAACGACGGCATCCACGAGCCCTACACGATAGCAACCCTCATCGGCGTCCTCTCAAGTATCGTCGATAACGTGCCGTTGGTGGCTGCATGTATAAAGATGTTCGACAACATGACAGGCGGAGACCCCACTTATCTCGCCTATTTCGTCGAGGACGGACTCTTCTGGCACCTGCTCACCTTCACCGCCGGTGTGGGCGGCAGCCTGCTCATCATCGGTTCGGCAGCCGGTGTCGTGGCCATGGGCATCGAGAAAATCCCGTTCCTCTGGTACCTGAAGAAAATCACCCTCATCGCCCTCGCTGGGTACATCGCCGGCATCGCCGTCATCTGGCTCGAAAGCCTCCTCCCCTTCATCTTCTAAGCCATACAAGCCCGCTGGCAAGTGACCAAATGTCAGGAAAAACGTGGCAAAAACGTGGCATGAAAATTGCTGGTAGCATTTTTGTGGGCAAAAATTTTGATGATTGCTCGTTTTTGTGTTACTTTGCATAATTGAAATAATTATTCACCTTTTAATAAACATCATCAACCGATTATGAGACCTATTCACATCATTTTGGCCGTGCTCAGCGGCGCACTCGCCGGAGCAGCAGTGGGCCTGCTTTTCGCCCCCGCCAAGGGAGCCGAGACCCGTAACAAAATCGCCGAAATCCTCCGCAAGAACGGCATCAAGCTGCGTGGAGAGGAGATGGACGAACTCATTGACGAAATCTCCAACGAGATTAAGGAGGAGTAATCCCCTTTAATCATCAAGTTTTTCATCACTAAATTTCACTTGAAATGAAACAGCTCAACCTTTTATACGCCTTCATCGGCGGCGCAATCCTGGGCGCTAGCGCAGCCTTGCTGTTCGCTCCCGAGAGCGGAAAAGACCTGCGCACCCGCATCAAGGAAATGCTCAAGAAGAAAGGCATCGATTTCAGCGACGACGAGGTGGAACAACTCGTGAACCAAATCAGCGCGCAAATCGAGCAATAAGCCTCTCTCTATCAGGCTTTCATCCATAACAGCCAAAATCGCGTGGCGACGCACCTTACGACCCGCGCGATTTTGGTATGCCATTCCCCCAAGATTGCTATCACAATGGAAGAAATGAATTATGCGCAACTGTGGCAGAGCGTAAAAGACGAGGTCAAGACCGAAGTTGAATATACGCGCCTCGATGTCACCGAGAAAGTCTCGGTGATGCTCTCGTGGGTCGCCATTTTCGCCGTGCTCGCCATCTTCGCAGCATGCGTCGTCTTTTGCCTCGCTTGGGCCTGTCTGCACTGGCTCGCAGCCGCCACCGGCAGCGTGGCAGCTGCCACGGCCATCGTGGTCGCCGTACTGGTGGCACTGGCCCTCATTTTCTATGGCTACCGCAAGCCACTCATTATTAACCCTGTGACGCGTTGCATCACCAAACTTTTCCTTTCGAGCGATGAAGAATGAAGCTATCGAACTGACGGCCAAAACCGCACCGCAGCCCGACTGGAAGGGTTACTCGATTGACGAGTTGCGCCGTCGCCGCGCCAAGGCGCTCATTAAACGCGAACTCGCACGCGTGAAGTTCACCAACGAAGTGGGCACGATACAGCAACGCGCGAAGCAGCACGGCATGCGCGGCCTTTTGTTTAACAACAAAACGGTGGCAGGCCTCAACAGGACCGACTACATATACATGGGTTACAGGGCCCTCCGCCTCCTGCTCAAGTGGTGGGCACGCCGTCGCAAATAAACTGGGAGCGTTTCTCGCCGCGCGACATCGAGGCGGCTGTCGTCCCCGTGTTCATGAATGCCGAGAACGAGCGCTCATGGGTTGGATCGTCGTTTGTCATCAACGACTTTCTTGTTACGGCGGGCCACGTCCTCACCTACAACCGCGACTGCTACGTTGTGCTCGGCAACGAGGCTGTGTGCCTGCCTCATGACCAGTGGGTTGCCGGCCAAGTACCCATCGACGACTTCACCGGTTTCGACGTGGCCATCTTTCCCATGAAGGGCATCACAAGTCCACTCGCACTGACCACCGACGACGTGACCCCGCACGATGAGCTCACCATCACAGGATGGCAACGACCGCGCCACCAGTTGCTACAAGTCACCACCTCGTGCCTCGTCTTGCGAGATAACAGCCTCGAGGACGAGGCCTATTTCCGCATCGCCACCACCGACCGCATCACCCACGGCGCCAGCGGCTGTCCTATCTACCGCGACGGCAAGGTCTACGGCCTCCTCGCCATGGGGCGCGACAAATTCGAGATGCCGCCCAATCTGGGTTACCTCACCCCCAACGAGGCGCGTATGCGCCAATCCATGGAACTGAATACCTGCTGGGTGTTCCGAGCCACCCACATCGCCCGTTTCCTGCCCCACCCTGCCACCTGACCTCTTTCCCCGAAAGCGTGGAAGCGGTGACGCGTAATTTGCAGGTGACGGGGAAATGTTGTAATTTTGCAGTCCCCAAAAAAAATGGGGAAGCGACAATGAATGTGAGCCAATATATCGACCGTGACGTGTTCCGCCTCGTGGGCGAGGTGGCCGACAGCATGCACCGCGAGTGTTACGTGGTAGGCGGCTACGTGCGCGATTGCTTCCTGGGTCGCAAGAACGACGATATGGACTTTGTGACCGTGGGCAGCGGCATCGAGGTGGCGCGCGAGGTGGCGGCTCGTCTGGGCCGCAAGCGTGCCCATCTGTCCTATTTCAAGACCTATGGCACGGCACAGGTGAAAACCGGCCGGATGGAGCTTGAGTTTGTGGGCGCACGCCGCGAAAGCTACCGACGCGAGAGTCGCAACCCCATCGTGGAGGACGGTACGCTCAACGATGACCAACTGCGCCGTGACTTTACCATCAATGCGATGGCCATCTGCCTCAACCGTGAGCGCTGGGGTGAACTGCTCGACCCGTTCGACGGCTTGGGCGACATCCAGCGCAAACTCATCGTCACGCCGCGCGACCCCGACATCACTTTCAGCGACGACCCCCTGCGCATGATGCGCGCCGTGCGTTTTGCTACGCAACTCGACTTCGACATCGCACCCGTGACGCTTGCGGCCATCACGCGCAACGCCTCGCGCCTGAAAATCATCACTAAAGAGCGCATCGCCACCGAGCTAATGAAAATCATGCGCTCACCACACCCCTCGCGTGGTATCCAATACCTGGGCCAAACGGGCCTGCTGCCACTCATCTGTCCCGAGCTGTCAAACCTCAAGGGCGTGAAAGTGGTGAACGGGCGCGGCCACAAGGACAATTTCAAGCACACCATGCAGGTGCTTGACACGGTGGCCAGCGAGAGCGACAACGAATGGTTGCGATGGGCCGCCCTGTTCCACGACATCGGCAAACCCGTGACGCAACACTGGGACGACCATCAGGGCTGGACGTTCCGCAACCACAATTTCGTGGGCGAGAAAATGGTGCCCCGCATCTTCGCGCGAATGCGTCTGCCGCTCGGCGAGCCCATGAAATATGTCAAGAAACTGGTAGGCCTCCACATGCGCCCCATCGCCCTTGTCGAGGACATCGTCACCGACAGCGCCGTGCGCCGCATGCTCTTCGAGGCAGGCGACGACATCGACGACCTGATGACGCTGTGCAAGGCCGATATCACGAGCAAGAACGAGGATAAGGTGAAGCGTTTCCGCGAGAACTTCGACCTCGTGAAGCAAAAACTCATTGATATTGAGGAGAAAGACCGCGTGCGCAACTTCCAGCCGCCAGTCGATGGTGAGGAAATCATGGAAATCTTCGCTCTGCCGCCCTCGCGGCCCGTAGGCATCATCAAGGACGCTATCAAGGACGCCATCCTCGACGGCGTCATCGCCAACGACTATGCCCAAGCCTACCGTTTCATGATGGAGAAGGCACGTGAGCTGAACATCTCGCCCACCGAAGCCGACGTGATGCGCTATGTCACGATGCCCTCGCCACTGGGGCCGCTCACTGTGGCCGCCTCTGCATGGGGCGTCACCTTCATTTCGGCCGCCGACAAGGCGCATGACGAGATGGAGCGCGTGGCCAAGCACCTCAAATTGCGGGCTATTGATGGCGAGAACGCCCTCTTGCGCCACGCCATAACACAACTTGGCGAATACTTTGCGGGCAATCGCAGTGAATTCTCGCTGCCCCTGCACCGCCAGGGCACCGAGTTCCAAGAGAAGGTGTGGAACGCACTCTCCGACATCGCGTCGGGCACGACCGAAAGCTATGCCTCGGTGGCTCAACGGGTGGGCAACGCGCGCGCTTGCCGTGCCGTGGCCCAGGCGTGCCACGCTAATCCCGTGGGCATCGTCGTGCCGTGTCACCGCGTGGTGGCCAGCGACGGCACCCTCGGCGGATATGCCGGCGGTGTGGACCGCAAGCGTCTCTTGCTCGACCTTGAGAAAAAGCAATGACCGACCGCATGACACCCGAGCAGCGACATCGCTGCATGAGCCGCGTGCGCAGCAAGGGCACACGCCCCGAAATGCTCGTGCGCCGCTGGCTGTGGCGCCAAGGTTACCGCTACCGCCTCCACGACCGGCGGCTGCCGGGCACGCCCGATATTGTGCTTCGCCGACTGCGCACCGTGGTGCTCGTGAATGGATGCTTTTGGCACGGACACGAGGCGTGCAAGGCGGGACAACACCGTCCCGATACGCGCCGCGAATGGTGGGAAGCGAAAATCGAGCGCAACCGTTACCGCGACCGTCGCAACCGGGAACTCCTCGAATGGATGGGTTGGAACGTCATCACCATTTGGGAGTGCGAACTCACTCCCGCACGCCGCGACGCCACATTACAGGCGCTCACGGCCCAACTGAGCCACATCCTCCTCGACACCTACGCCCAGCCTGCTCCAAAGTCCTATGCTCTGCTTGACACCCCGCCCCTTGCCGCGGCCGAGCCCACCGCGTTAGAAACAAAGTAATAGCCGGCGGCATAATCCGTCGGCAGGTCACGAGGAATAACTCGTAAAATCAACTGCGGGAAAAGGAGCGGTAGAGGGCGGCTTCGCGGGTGGCCGTGGCAGGCCAGTTCATGGTGGCGGGGATGATTTGCGCGACACGGCCCTGCAACATCTGCACGGCACGGGCTGCAAAACGCTCGTTGAAACGCGGGTCGCGCACATCGAAAGCATTGTCGGCGCCCACGGCCTCGGGACATCCCACCACGTCGCTCGACACGGCAAGCGCACCGCACTGCATCGCCTCGAGCAACACGAGCGGCAGCCCTTCGAGCAAGCTGGGCAGCACGAGCACATCGACGCAGTTGAGCATCGCAGGAATCTCGTCGGGCGGCACAAGGCCCCAAAAACGGCAGTCCACACCACGCTCTTTCATGGCTTGCTCCACCTGTGGGCGCTGCCATCCGTCGCCCACACTCCAGAAAGTCACCTCACCTTCGGCATATCCTTCTTTAATGCGGGTGTAGATGTCGGGCAACCACATCACGTTTTTCACAGGTTCGTGGCGTCCGATGAAGGCCACCACCTTGTGGCCGCGATGCACGCCGTACTTGGCCCTGAGCGCTGCACGCTCGTCATCGTCATAGCGGTGGAAAGCGTCAGAGGCTCCGTTGTAAAGCACCTCGGCAGGAATGTCGCCGGCCAGCTCGCACGCCAGTTTCTCGAGGCCTCGCGAGACGAAAAAGTTGCAAGTGGCACCGCGAAGCAGTTCGATGGTGATATTGCGCAGCATGGCGTCGCGCGGAGGGTCGGTATAGATGCTGGCGCCATGCCAAGTGACGCAGTGCGGAACACCGCGCTCATGGGCCGCTTGCGCCCCGATTTGCGCCGCCACGCGGTCGTGGCTAGAAATGAGGTCATAGTCGGCGAGCAGAGAGGCTTGACTCTGTAGCCAAGTGATGAAACGACGCGGACGGCGGTGCAGCACGCGGTGGCCCAGCGCGTCGAGCAGCGAGCGTTTGAACCACCACACGTGGATGGTCACCCCGTCGGCCTCGACGGTCGCGGGACGCTCGGCCTGCACACGGCTACGACGCAGCCACCGCATGACAGCCCCGTCATAGACCTGCACCATATACACATCGACCTGCCACCCTGGCTCGGCCTCGGCAAGGTGCTTGGCGCGGTTCACCACAGCGTTGAACACGCCCAGCCTATTGTCAATATTACCCTCAAAGAGGACTGCTATCTTCATCAATCCACAAATTTAGCACTTTTGCGCCAAACCACCACCATTCCACCCCCATTTTTTAATAATAAGTTAATTGAAAGGGCACAACAGAGCGGTAGTGGTGCCACATTCGCGCGCAATCAAGACAGAAGAACAAAAGTCCTCACAAGAACAAAAATTGTTTTTTATTGTTCGTTGTTGTATGAGATTATTTTCGGGAATTGGAAAATCATACAACAAAAACAATGAAAGGCTACGGAGTTTTTCCTCCGACTATACATTGTGCATGGTTACCGGAGTTGCTGGAGGTGGAGGGAGTCGAGGGTGTGGAGGTAGCGCTCGGCGATGATTCGTGAGGCGGGGTGGCGTGCGTTGATGGCTTCGAGGGTGATGCGTTGCAGAGAGTCGGCGAGTAGGCTGTCGGTGCGCGCCATTTCAAGCTCTTTGTCAGCGGTGAGCGTGGAGTCGGCGCCCATCGCCACATAGCGTTGCCACAGCTGCTGGCGTTGGGCGGTAAGTGAGGCTTGTAGCTTGACGAAATCGAGGTAGCGGTGGTTCTCGGGCCCGCCGGTCACCACCACTTGGTGAGGCTTGACCGCGATGTGCATGGTGCATGGCTCAAGCACGAAATAAAACGGGGTGCCATCGAGGCGCAGACACGCCGCACGGGGCGCATCGAGGACACCCTCGAGGGTTGCGGAGCCATTGTTTAGCGCCGCACTTCCCATGTCGCGTAGCTGCCCGTATTCGTCCTCCCACACGAGGAGTGACACGCTATCAACTTCAAGCACGGTGTCCACCTCGAGTTGCACGGCATAACGCGTAGCGGGCCTGCGGTCGTCGCAGGCCGTGAGCCACAGTGCCGCGCAGGCGGCCAATACCAGTATTCTACACTTCCACCCCACCCCTTTATTCGGCTTTCACATTGGGTGAAATGGCGGTGAGCGCGCGCTCGAGTTGCTTGAGTTCGTCCTTGACGGCGCGCAGTTTTTCCACGACCTCAAAGCGTCGCGACACGCCGTCCTTGTTGCGTCGAATCTGTTCTTGCGCCGCATCGAGTTTAAGACCCTTCTCCTTGACGAGATAATAAATCATGCGGATGGTCTCGATGTCCTTGGGCGTGTAGAAACGGATATTCTTCGCGTTGCGGTGAGGCTTAATGATGGTGAACTCCTTCTCCCAAAACCGGAGCGTGGAAGCCGGAATTTGGAGAATTTGCGCCACGTCGCCAATGCGGTAGAAGCGTTTATCGAGTTGTTGTTCGGCGTTTTTAATCATGCTCGTTGCGATTGTTCAAATAAAAATAACTACCTTTGCAGGTTGAAAAGTTGCGCTAAGGTAGTCATAATTTACCGAGTTTACAACTTTTAGACAGAGAAATTATCACAACACCACAATATTAAGGTGGGTTCTATAAATTAACTTGAGATGTTTTTGATTTATTTTCGAGCAGATGCGCAGTTAAAGTCGAAGCAGCATAGCGGGCTATGTTGCAAGACTTTAACACAGCAGATGCCGAAAAGAAACCAAAACAGCCAAGAACCCATCTTACTTATACTTAATTTATAGAACCCACCTTAAGTATGTTAACAGCAAAAGAAATCAGGAACTCGTTCAAACAGTTCTTCGAGAGCAAGGGACACCACATCGTCCCAAGCGCCCCCATGGTCATTAAGGACGACCCCACCCTCATGTTCACCAACGCCGGCATGAATCAGTTTAAAGACATCATCCTCGGCAACAAGGAGCCGCAATGGCGGCGCGTGGTCGTCATCAAGAAATGCCTGCGCGTGAGCGGCTGGCACAACGACCTCGAGGAAGTGGCCACGACACCTACCACCACACCATGTTCGAGATGTTGGGCAACTGGTCGTTTGGTGACTATTTCAAGCA
>JAGCUP010000175.1 GCA_017962765.1 Muribaculaceae bacterium
GCACAAATGGGGAATTTTTACGAAATTTGCACCGCAATTTGTAAAATCCCCATTAATCGACAATATGACTTCTATCAAGCAATGGTGCAAAGCGCTCAACGAGAACAAATGGTTCCAGCACTTCATCACCTTCATCATCCTGCTCAACTGCCTCTTCATCGGCATCGAGACCTATAAGAGCATTCCGGCAATCACCCTGTGCCAAAACATCATCCTCGGCATTTTCACCTTCGAGATTATCGTGAGATACATCGCTGCCGACGGACCAGTTGACTTCCTCAAGAGCGGATGGAACATCTTCGACACATTGCTTGTCCTCATCAGCTTCATTCCCGAGAACATCTTCGGCGGAGGGTCGTCGCTGCTTGCCCTGCGTGTGCTCCGCGTCTTTCGCGTGCTGCGACTCCTGCGCAGCGCCAAGGAGATACGGCTCATTGTCAACGTCCTCGTCAAGTCGATGAGCGCACTGTTCTATAACGTAATCTTCTTCTTTGTCTTCGTTTATCTATTCGCCATCATCGGCGTGGGACTTTTCCGACTTCCCGATCCCGAAAAACTCGACGAAGCCGGGAAAGTGAAATGGGAGCAGTACCAAGAAATCGCGCCCAACGCACCCACCAACAGTCCCGACCCCTTCGGCACACTGGGCGAGGCATTCTTCACCCTCTTCCGCGAGCTCACCGGCGAGGATTGGACCGACGTGCGCTATAACCTCGTCACCGCCTCCGATATGGGTCTTATCAAGGTAAGCCCCACCGTCATTACCACCTACCACGTGCTATGGTTCATCCTTTCGGCATTCCTGTTGCTCAACCTCGTCGTCGGTGCCATCGTCAACAACTACCAGGTTGTCATGGAAAAGAGCCGTGAAGAAGACGAGAAAGAAAAAGAGAAACAAGAAAAAGAGAAGCTAAAAGAATAGCCCAAAGCCACCCCGCCCCCAGCCTCCTGTGCCAGTCCCCCGTGCCGCGACAGTCGCGGCTCCACACCGCTAAAAAACCTTAAAGGCACAATAAAAGCGACCATAATTATGTTATATATAATGTGATGGCACTGAACAAAACTCTTCTCGTGCTCGGATGGACGCTGGTGGCTATCGCACTGGTGCTCTTGCTGCGACCTCAGTGGCACAAGCGGCAGCCTAAGTGGCTCGTGGCCGCCATTCCCGCTTTCGCCGCTCTCCTCACGCTCCACGCCAGCACATTCACCACATTTCCGCGATGGACGCTCATCTTCTACGGAGTGGCCACCATCATCGTTGTCGCCATCGCATTCCTTTCACCAAAAGGTGAGCCCGATGGGCGAAACACCGGCAACTTATACCTGGGTCTCGGGGCAATCGCCGGAGGCCTTGTGGGCATGATTGCCGGCGCACGATACATGATGCTCGGCGTGGTGCTCGGATGCCTCTTTGGCGAGCTCGCCTTCGGCCGTACGCCCCATGGTTCGTGGTTGAAATTTCCCAGTCTCGATTTTATTCACTACTTTTGTGCCCGCGGATTGCAGGCTATCATCGCCACCGCGATGATCGGCGTTGCTATCGAAGGCTTCGTTTTTCAGCATAATTAGCTAACTATGAGAATTTTAAAATACACCCTACTGCTCGTTGTCGCCACTATCGCAATGGCGGCCACGGCGCAAAACAAGTTTGAGGTGCGAAAGGTTGATTTCGACAATGTCAAGCGCATCACCCTCAATCCCAAGGCACGATTCTATTATCCAAACTTGATGAAATCGTTCCACAGCAACGATACCACACTCAACTTCGAGGCCTACCGCGACCTCTATTACGGATACGTCTTCCAGGAGGACTATAATCCGTTCCGCAAGAGCGAGTTCTCCAACAAGGTAGAACAACTCTACTATAAGCAGCCGTTGACGCGCGCCGAATGCGACAGCATCGAGAAATATGCCGAACTCTCGCTCAACGACCACATCTTCGACTTCGACCAGATGGAGTATTACATTTACGCACTCAAGGCCAAGAAGAAATATGCGCGAGCTGCCGTGCGGCAGTTCCGCCTCGACCGCCTCATCGCGGCCATCATGTCGAGCGGTAAGGGCACCAAAGAGGAGCCCTGGGTGGTCCTTTTCCCTGACCACGAATACTACATCGTCAACTCCCTGGGATATGTAGCCACAAAGCAAAAAGACTTGCCTGGCGACATCGACTGCATCACCGCCAAACGGCAAAGCGACGGAACCACAAAAGAATTCTACTTCGACGTCAAACGAATGATGGAGGTGGCACGCACCAAGTTCCCAGAATAACCTTTTTGTAGCGTAAAGCAGCGGAGCAATGGCAAGTCTCAAATCCCTCGTCAAGGAAACAGCCATTTATGGAATGAGCAGCATAGTGGGGCGATTCCTCAACTATCTGCTCGTGCCGCTTTATACCGCAAAAATCAGCGCCAGCAGCGGAGGATACGGCGACATCACCAATATGTATGCCAACGTGGGACTGCTCCTCGTGCTGCTCACGTTCGGCATGGAAACGGCTTTCTTCCGTTTCGCCAATAAAGATGATGAGAATCCCAAAGCGGTCTATTCGACAACCGTCGTCGCTGTGGGGATCGTATCGCTCGCCTTCGTGGGACTCGTGCTCGCTTTCCTGCCCAATATCGCACACATCATGCACTACGACGGTCATCCCGCATATCTCAGCGTCATGGCCATCGTCGTGGCACAGGACGCCATACAGTCCATTCCCTTCGCCTACCTGCGCTATCAAAAACGCCCGCTGCGCTTCGCCACGCTCAAAATTACGTTCATCGTGCTCAATATCGCCCTCAACCTGCTCTATTTCGTCGGGTTGCCGGCAATCTACGAGACTGCGCCACACCTCGTCGAATCAATCTACGACCCCAACGTGAGCGACGCCGACAAGGCCGGATATGCTTTCTACATTAACCTGGCCTGCACCTCGTTCATCACCTTGCTGTTCTTCCCCGAGTGGCGCAGAGTGGCACTGAAGACCGTCAACTGGAAACTGTTCAAGCGCATGCTTTCCTACGGATGGCCCATCCTCGTGCTGGGCATCGCAGGCGTCATCAACCAGCATGGCGACAAAATTATGTTCCCCTACATCGCGCAGGGCGGCGATGCAAAAGAACAACTCGCCATCTACGGCGCCGCTGTGAAAATCGCCATGATTATGGCCATGATCACACAGGCTTTCCGATATGCCTACGAGCCGTTCGTCTTTGGCAAGAGCCGCGACAAGGACAACAAGGAGACCTATTCGAAGGCCATGAAGTACTTCGTCATCTTCACCTTGCTTGCCTTCCTCGCCGTCGTCGCTTGGCTCGACGTGCTCAAGTACATCATCGGGCATGACTACTGGGACGGCCTCAAGGTAGTGCCCATCGTCATGGCCGCCGAAATCATGATGGGCGTTTATTTCAACCTCTCATTCTGGTACAAACTCAGCGACAGAACCATCTGGGGAGCCATACTTTCGGGTATAGGCTGCGCTGTGCTCATCGCCGTCAATATCATCTTCGTCCCGCAATATGGATACATAGCTTGCGCTTGGGGCGGATTCGCGGGATATGGCACGGCCATGGTCCTCAGCTACTTCATCGGACAGCACTACTACCCCATCAATTACCCTGTGGGACAAATCGCCTTCTACACCATCCTGGCAGCCGCACTTTACGCAGCCATGTTGTGGAAGCCCTTCGGCGATGACGCACTGCGCACACTCGCTTTCAACACTCTCCTCGTCGTCATCTTCACCGCCGTCATCTTCCTCAAGGAGTTCCACCGCCGCAAGCTCAAAGCTCAAGGTTCATAGCTCACCGCTCATTGCTCAAAGCTCACCGCTCAAAGCTCATTGCTCAAAGCTCATTGCTCAAAGCTCATTGCTCAAAGCTCATTGCTCAAAGCTCATTGCTCATTTTTCACTTTTTATTGAAAAAAAGTGGAACAAATCGCATTTTTTACTACTTTTGCATTATATAGCGATACATGCGCGCACGCGCGTGCGGTAACTTATCGCCAGAACCTACTGAAAATTAAACTATTAAACATAAATTTGACCGAATCATGAAGAAATTATTACTATTCTTAACCATCGCCCTCACAGGAGCGACGGCTTTGGCACAAGGATGGCCAGCCAACTATGGCGGCGTCATGTTGCAAGGCTTCTTCTGGGACAGCTACAAGGAAGTGCCAGACTGCTCGCCATTTGGACCCGAAGGTAACCGAACCTACCCCGCCGGCGTTCAATATAACAATCCGGGCATGACGTGGGCAACCATGTACGGTGCCGGATGGGCAACAGGTGAGGAATGGCTCGTGCCTAAAACCACCTGGAGCAGCCTGCTGAACTGCGGAACCGACATCACCAGGTATATCGACCTGCTGTGGTTACCCCAGAGCGGAAGCACCGTCTGCGGCCCCACAATAACCTACTACAAGAGTAACGACAACAGCGGACGCGGAGGCGTACGCGCGTGGCGCAACGGCGGCACGTGGGGCTACAACGACGGCAACATCATCACCAACCCCGACTGCATGGGATTCGTACCCGTCTTCTACTTCCACCACGGACTCGTTAAGAATCCCGACAATAGCGACTGGACCTATAACTTCGGCAACACAACCTATACGCCCATGTCCTATCACGGCACCGAGGCTGAACTGCGGCAACTCATCAACACTTTCAAAGCTGCCGGAACGGGCGCCATCGAGGATGTCGTCATCAACCACCGCGGCGGACTCGGAACTTGGAGCAACGATAAAAACTCTATCGACTTCCCAAGCGAATATTACAATAATGAGCTCATCCAGTGGACAAGCAGTGATGTCTGCTCCGACGACGAGAGCGGACGAGGAACTGGTAACCCCGACTGCGGAGGCAGGGGCGAGTGGGCACGTGACATGGACCACCACAGCGCCGCCACCCGAGCTAAGATGGCCAAGTTCCTCGACTTCCTCAAGAACGACCTCGGATATATCGGCTTCCGCTACGACTACGCCATGGGCTTCGAGGAAAGGCACTTCGGCGACTACAACACCGCCGTCAGGCCCGCTTTCAGTGTGGGCGAATACTGGGGTAGCCAGGATAACATCAAAACGTGGATTAAGAACACCTACGCCGATGGCGCTGTCCAAAGCGCGGCTTTCGACTTCCCTCTGATGGGCTACATCAATGACGCCTTCAACAACGGTAACTACCGCGGACTCAAAGGCGCCGGACTCATCTCCGACGACAGCTACAAGCGCTATGCCGTCACCTTCATCGACAACCACGACACTTTCAAGGATCTCCCCACCGACGGCAGCAACTATGCTTACCAGCACCGCCTCAACAACCACATCGTCGAGGCCAACGCTTTCATCCTCTCCATGCCGGGCACGCCCTGTCTTTTCTGGCCGCACTACAAGCACCCCACCTGGAAAGCCTACATTCAAGACATGATTATCGCACGTCGCGTGGCTGGTGTCACCAACACCAGTAACGTAGTTGAGACAAATGATGTCGATAATAATGGCGTAGAGTTCAAAATTCAGGGCAACAACGGTAAAATCCTCCTCCAACTGGGCGATGCTGCAAATGCCAGCCATGTTCCCGGCAACGACTACACCGTGGTCTATACTGGCGACGTCGCGCGCATGAGCATCGAAACCACCGCACTCAACGGACAATCGTGGAACACGGTGAAGCAAAACTACACCAAAACCACCCTCGCCATGGGATACCCCGTCGTCGATAAGCCCAGCGGCTCCTACTACGGCGGTGTTACCGTCAATGTGGCTCCCTCGAGCCCTGGTGTAGAACTCGTCTATAGCACCAACGGCACCGAGCCTACCGCCAACAGCACTA
>JAGCUP010000176.1 GCA_017962765.1 Muribaculaceae bacterium
CCGAAGCCCACTTGAGGACGCTGACCATTGGCGATGTAGTTCGGTTGGTAGGGTTGCTGGTAACCTTGTTGATAGGGCTGTTGGAACCCTTGCTGGTAGGGTTGCTGGTAAGTCTGTTGGACATTGTTAGTAAACAGCACCGCAAGTTCCGGCACTTGGCTTGCCGGCATCCATTGTGACATGCCTTCGGTCCAAACTTGCGTTTGTGGTGTCAATCCGTTGAACATCAATTGGTCAACGGGTAACGGACCTATATTTTGTCCGTTTCTTGAAATGTAATATAAAGCCATTATAAAACAAGTGGATTGATTATCAGTAAATTGTCTATTTTTGGGGGCGTGGAAATAAACGGAGATCATTGTCGTATCCCGTTGTTGGCCGCCACACTCAACCCTACAAAGGTACATTTTATTCTCCAAATGGCCAAACTCCAGTCATTAAAATTAGCAATTTTGGCATGGTTGCGGTGTAAATTCGGGCGATTTTTGGTGTTTTGGGCAAAAAGCCTTAACTTTGTAGGTTAAAACAGAGAATTGTATGCGACTATATGTTTTTGCTATTGGCGGCACGGGGAGCCGCGTGCTCAAGTCATTGCTCATGCTGTGCGCCGCTGGCGTGCGACCGATGGGCGAGGACGGACGCCCCCTCGAGGATTTCGAGATAGTGCCCATCATCATTGACCCGCACAAGAGTAACGCCGACCTCAAGCGCACCGAGCGGCTGCTGAGTGCCTACGGGCTGCTGCGGCGTTCGCTGCACGGCGAGGCGCTCAACGCCGAGGGCTTCTTCGCCACTAAAATCTCGAGCCTGCGCGATGTGGTGACCAATGCCCCGTCGCCGCTCGACGACACGTTCATCTTCAACCTGAGCGCCGTGGAACACTACAAGTTCCGCGACTTTATCAGCTATAACACGATGAACGAGCCCAACCAGGCCCTCACCTCGCTCCTTTTTGCCGACTACCAGCTTGAGAACAATATGGCCATCGGTTTCGTGGGCTCGCCCAACATTGGCAGTGTGGCCCTCAACGAAATCAAGGACAGCAACGAGTTCAAGGCCTTCGCCGGCTCTTTCGCGCAAGGCGACCGCATCTTCTTCATCAGCTCTATCTTCGGGGGTACCGGTGCCGCTGGTTTCCCCATCCTCGTGAAGAACATCCGTCAGGCACACAACATCGATGCCAAGAACCGTGCACTGCTCCAAAAGGCGCCCATCGGCGGCCTCACCGTCCTGCCTTATTTTACCCTTATGGAGAGCAGCGACAAGGAGGATCGACGCATCGACAATGCCGACTTTGTTGTCAAGACGCAAAGCGCGCTTGAATACTATAACCACACGCTCACAGGCAACGGTGCCAGCGCAGTCAACGCCATCTTCTATCTGGGTGACCACGGGCACAATGCCCCCTACGACTACGACCCGGGCGACAAGATGGACCAGCACGACCCGGCACATCTTGTAGAGCTTGTCGGTGCCCTCGCGCCTCTGCGCTTCGCCGCCATGGGCGAGCGTGAGCTCGTCGACCCGCTCACCGAGCAGCCCCTGCCCACGAAGGCTTTCGAGTACGGCCTGGAACGCGACACCGACGAAGTGGATTTCTCTGCTTTGGGGCAGGAAACACGGAGACTCATCTATAAGCCGCTTGTCAAGCTGCAGATGCTCAAGCGTTTCCTCGTCGCAGGTCTCCCGGGCATGATTGGACAGGGCTTCACGCAGGATACTCCCAAGATTGGTCGTGAGTTGCTATCTTCGCAGTTCTATCGTGTGCTCCACGACCAGTTCTTCGAGGCCCACAAGGAGTGGCTCAGCGAGCTGGCCCGCAACCGCCGCCACGTCACTCTCTTCAACCTGGGCGAGGAGCAGCTCTCGCGCCTGGTGCGCAACGTGAATACGCGTCGCGGCTTCTTCGGCAGTAAGACGGTGGACCATAACACTTTCAAGGCCGCCATGAACAAGCTGAGCCGCGATGCGGGCAGCCGCTATAGCGACAAGAGCGTGGAGTTCAAGCTGTTCGACCTCTTCGACCGTGCCGCCGACAAAATTCTTGCCGAGCGTTTCGAGGACATCAACTGACCCATAACGATTGAGGCTAATCGCTTGTTTACTTGTTAACTCGTTTACTCGTAACTAATAATATATGAGTCAAATTCTTTCTTACAACAATAAAACCACCAAGACGGCCAACCAGGACTGGACGCCCGTCACCCCCTACGTCGATGACGACATCAAGCGCATCAAGGACCCCAACGGGGGACTCTCGGTGAACCCGCGTACCGCCATCCCCAGCCCCTTTGCGCAGCTTGACCTCGTCAAGAACGCCTTCGCTCATCTGGCGGCCAACGCCGACCTTGACGGTACCCTCATGGACAAGCGTCTGGTAAGCAATGCCCTCGACGTGGCCCAGCTCTTCTTCGACTTTGAGAATCACGCCTCTTATTTGCACATCGTGCGATGGAACCGCACCGAGCAGCTCGCGCGCCTCAAGAGTGAGGCCGACCACCGCCTTTACGGCGACACCCTGGAGCTGTTCCTCAACAGCGACGCGAAATATAACTTCGATGCCCTCACCGACTGGTATATCCTCGTATGGAACAGCCAGGTGATAGGTGGCACCTCGCCTTCGTCGCTCACCCTCGCCGTACCGCGTGAGAAAGAGACGCCCATCGACGATATCAAGGTGGAGCAGGGCGTGTCGCTCTTTGCCGAGGCTACACGCGACTTGTGGGAGCGTGACGAGGACTTCGTTTACTATCTGTTCCTGCTGTTCAACGCCTTCCCCGTGCTGCGCACGAGACTCAAGGGCGTCTACGACTATATGCTCAAAAACAAGGACATCATCATGGCCCGCAAGCCGCAGCTCTATGCGCGCCTCACCACGGTGATTCCCAACTTGGAAGCCCTTGACGAGACCCTCGCACCGCGCATAGCCGAGCGCCTCGACCTCGAGTTCGACCCCTTTGTGGGCGACAGCGAGGTGAGCATCTTGGGCGCGCGTCTCTACCACAAGAAATCGCGCGACATACGAGCCGCGGCCGCTGCCAGCGACTTTGTCATCGCTCCCACGCGCACTGTGGACGACACGCTGCCATTGGTGCTGCGTAATAACTTCAACGGCCAGGCCGACCACTTCGTCTATATCGACAAGGAATGGGACAGCGCCACGCCCGTCTATGCCGGAGGCATTCCCGTCGAGGAGCGCAAGTTGCCCGACACCAGCATCGTCTATCCTTTCCTCACCACCGGCGACCTGCTCAGTGAAAACCTCGTGGAGCTGTGCGCCCCCGTTGACAGCGACCACTTCTTCGATGGCAACCTGCGCTCGCGGCAAGACCCCGCCAAGGGCTACCTGCTGCCGCTCAAGCCGCTGTTCTTCAAATATTTCAATGCTGCCGACCTAATGACAGCCGTCCAGGGACGGCCTATGCTCGACATGGAGCAGTTGCCCGACGGCAGCGTCACTGTCACCTTGCGCGTGCCTCTCAAAAAGCGCTACATTGAGCTCACCCGCAACTACTATCCCATCGACGACCCCTCGTGGACGTGGGACGAGCGGCGCGCCACGGGACGCCTCGTGCGCGGTGCCGTGATGAACGCCGCCGTGTTCCCCTTCGTGCGCACCACGACCCACGACGACTACACTGTGCAGCTGTTCGCGATGCTCAACGGCAGCGTGAAGCTCGATTTCCGACGCGACGGCCTCGACGCGGGCGACCTCCTCGTGCATGCCCATGAGCGGTCCACGGCGCCTTTTGCCACAACCTACTATGATGTGAGCGGCGACTTCGACTTCATTGAGGCTACCGTCGAGTTGCCCGCTGGCACCTTCACCGGATACATGGTGCCACGATGGAAACCTTACGTGCCGGCGGCCACCGAGCTCATTTTTGCAGTCGATTTCGGCACCACCAACACCCATGTCGAGTGGGCCGAGCGTGGACACGCCTCGCGCACCCTTACCTTCGCCCACGACCACGAGGCGACGCTCGTAGCCTCACTGCTCAAGCCCGGTAGCCACGCTATGGCCGACCAGGTGCAGCGCGTCGAGTTCTTGCCGCGCGACATCGACGAGGTCTATGGCTTCCCGTTGCGCAGCGCCTTGGCCAGCAACCATAACGCGCTGGGAGGTACCACGCTCTTTGGCGACGTGAATGTGCCTTTCCTCTATGAGCGCCAGTACTTCTCGGGTTACGACGTGACCACCAACCTCAAGTGGAGCGGAAACGACACGTTGGCACGCGAGTTCCTGCGCGAGCTCGTACTCCTTATCAAGGCGCGGGTGCTGCTCGAAAATGCCGACCTCGCGCGCGCCACCATTGTCTATTTCTATCCCGTGAGCATGGGTGGCAGCGATCGTCGGCGACTCACCGACACTTGGAACGAGCTCTTCCGCACCTATATTGGCGACCCCGACGTGAATCTGCGCTGTTACCCCGAATCGATGGCCCCGGCCTTCTTCTACCGCGGCGCCGACGTGATGGGAGGCAGCTATGTCTCCATCGACATCGGGGGTGGCACTACCGACGTCGTTGTCTATCAGCCTACCGCCGACCGTCTCGACAGTGAGCCGGTGGCCATCTCGTCGTTCCGTTTCGCCGGCGATGCCCTCTTTGGCGACGCCTTCACCGAACGTGACGCCGACAACAATCCGCTCATCGCACACTATGCCGAATATTTCCGACGTCTCATCGCCCGCAATGGCGACATTGCCTATCTCGACAGCATCCTCGAGAGTGTGCTCGCCACGTGGCGAAGCCAGGACGTGAACGCCTTCCTTTTCTCCATCGAGAACGTGGAACAGTTACGTGCCCTGCGTGAAGTGGACCGCAACCTCTACAGCTACAACACCTTGCTGCGCAACGACAACCAGCGCAAGGTTATCTTTGCCTATTTCTACGCCGCCATCATCTACTACATCGCCCAGGCCATGCACGCACGCGGCCTCGTCATGCCCAAGCAGGTGTATTTCAGCGGCACGGGGTCCAAGATATTGCGCATCGTGGGGCCTGCCGACCTCGTCACGTTGCTCACGCAGCGCATCTTCGAGGGCGTGTTCGAGCAAAAATACGGCGACCGCTTCGAGCTCAAAATCGAGCGCGACTGTCCCAAGCAAATCACCTGCCGTGGAGGCATCAAGATAGAGAATGAGCGGCGTGAGCGTTCCATGAACCTCGACCACCTCGCCCCGCGCGACGTGGTGGCGATGAAATACTGCCACTCGATGGTGGGACGCGAGCAGCTTACCTACGACGAGGTAAACAGCCTCGAAGTGCGCGCGGCACTCATCGAGAGTGTGAAGCGTTTCAACGCCTTCTTCACCCAACTGCTCGACGCGCCGTTGCGCGATGAACTCGGTATCGACAACAAGGTGTTCGCACTCTTCTCGCAGGTGCTTGAGGATAACCTCGACAATTATCTCACCGCCGGCATCGCTTACCTTCTCAAGGGGCGATACGACGGCTCGGACGTGGTCGAGGACGTGCCCTTCTTCTATCCCATCATGGGAGCCATCCGCCACAACCTTCTCAAGAACCTCTGCAACCAAGTGCTCTCGAAACTATAGAGCACTATCCCCTTTTACGGAACTTTTCCACATAAAATACCTTGCATATATATAAGGTGTAACTCTTTTCACACTAAGGGTGGTCTTCTCTAGAAGAAGGCCACTTCTTTGTTAAATCATACTGTTCACGCTTCTGCAACCGATTGCCGAAACCGATTGCGGCGTTAAAGTGCGATTTTTTTGAAAAAATCGGTCAAAAAATTTTGCCAGTTCGGAAAATGGTTGTAATTTTGCCCCGCTTTTGCGCCAAATTTTTTGGTTGCTGGGCGTGAGACCCTTGAAATGATTGCGATAGGAACAGGGAAAAAGAGACAAGCAAGCCAATCAGGCGAGACGCGGGAGACCGGTTCGCGGAGCTTGCGTCAATTCCATTTTTTCCACCTGATAGATTAGAGGACAGGCGAGCGTGCCCCGTTTTTTTCGGGGCGTTCGTTCGGCGGGCCGGGGACCAGACGACGCGTTTCTATTGACACTTTCTTTTTGAAAGAGAATAACAACGATATTATACAACGAAGA
>JAGCUP010000177.1 GCA_017962765.1 Muribaculaceae bacterium
GGCCTTGGCCGTCACCGTCACCGAACCCTCCTCGCCGGGTGGATAGGCGTAACTCATCACGTTGACCACGGCCTCCTCGACAGCCAAACGCAACGGCATGGCTATCTCGTCGTCGAGCTTGAGTTCCTCGGTCAACTTGTTCATGAAGTCGCCCAGAAGCGTCACCTGTTTGCGGTCACACGACAGGGTGAGGGCCTGTTGCCACTGGTATTCCTTTTTCGTCGGGTGGTACTTGATGGCCAGCATGGTGAGGTCGTCACCCTGGTCAGCGTCACCCACAAAGTCGGCCACCGCAGCCTCCATTGCGGCCATCAATTCGCTCGGTGCCCCGCTGACTTTCTGTCCTACCACCTTCATCATCCTTTCAGCTCCAAACAAATCGTGTTCGTCGGTTACTGCCTCGGTGAGGCCGTCGGTGTAGAAAAACAGCATGGTGTCCGTGCCGAGTTGCATCTCCTGACGTTTATACTCAAAGTCGGCCATCAGCCCAACTGGCAAGTTTGGTTCCACGGGCAGCCACTCCACTTTTTCGGTCACCAGCAAGGGGGTGTCGTGGCCGGCGTTGCAATAGCGCAATCGCCCTGTGGGGAGGTCGAGCACACCGATAAAAAGGGTGACAAACATGTCGTTGTCGTTTATTTGCGTCAGACCTGTATTAATTGAAGTGACGATGTGGGCCGGATTACTATCGTGCCCGGCCACCGAGCGGAACAAGGAACGCGTCACCGCCATCACAAGCGAGGCCGGCACACCCTTCCCCGACACGTCGCCCACAATGAAATAGAGTTTGTCGTCACGCAGGTACCAGTCATAAAGGTCGCCACCCACTTCGCGCGCCGGTTTCAGGAAAGCAGCAAGTTCAATATTCAGGTTTGAAGGAAACGCGCCGGGCAACATAGCTTGCTGAATGTCGCCAGCTATTCGCAATTCACTGTCGAGGCGCGCCTTTTTCTCATGGACTTCTTGAAGTCTTCGGTTATCTTTCATCGAACGGTTGACAATAAAAGCAAGCAGCGCCAAGGCCAATAAAGAAAGCGCCAAGAGCAGGATAGTCACGCCATACACTTTGGCCAATATCATTTTTTTATCAACTACAATGGCCATCGACCACCCATTGGTCATAGGGATGGGAGCGTAATATGCAAGGCGCTTTTTACCATTGTGCGCTTCAGCCTCCATGTGGCCGCTCTCAGCTGCCATCATGTGGCGATAAAGTTCATCGACACTGGGGTGACGTTCGTTGGGCAAGTTGGCACGCTTGTTTTTTACAATACTGTCATTGGGATAGACCAAAAATTGCCCCTCGCGTGAAAGAATTATATTGTAGGAGCCGGGGTAAAGGGAAGAACTGTCGGCGAATTCTTTTAACCATTCGAGCTTAATGTCGGCACACAACACACCCACCGTTTTATCAGAGTCCTTATCATGTATCGGCGTTGAGTAAGTCACCACTCGCATCCCATCTCCCATACCATTGAAATAAGGCTCGCTCCAGTGACCGTTGTTGTTGAGCGCTTCACGATACCATTCCATATTGAAGTAATCGTGCGACGCACCACCTATTTGCTTGACGTCGAGCGATCCGTCATCGTTTTCAAGGACGGCATATTCGCACCACTTCTCGTCCTTCTGCCGGTAGCCCGGCTCAAACGCCACCGCACAACTCACAATAAGATCATTTGATTTGACCATATTGCCCATGATTTCATACAACAAACTGTCGGGTCTATGCGAGTTACGTTCGATGGGAGCCTTCATCGTGTGCATGGCCTCTTCCACGTTGCGAATTACGCCTTCAATTTTGTAGCTGTTGGCCTTGAGCGCGCTTTGAGCGTGTTCATTTACCTCATCGAGCAGGTTTTTGCGCACGAAAAGATACTGTGCGCCCATGGTGACCACCAGCAAAAGGGCGGCAACCAACACTGCTATGACACTGGTCATGGCAAAGGCTGAATGCAATTTTTTCTTCTTCCCTTTCAACATTTTGCAGGTCTTTAGTAACAAGTGACGCAATTAGTCTTTTCTCTTCTTGCCTACACGTTTAGCTGACGCATCGAGACTCAAACGGCGCGAACGCATGAAAGCGAGCAACTGCTCAAAATATAAGTTGCGGTTGTCGCCCCACGTGCCGCGTAACGGTGCCATGCGACACGCCCAAGCCCATAGGGCGGCATAGGGCGGTTCAGTAAGGTCCTCGCCTGCCTCGATAGCGTGGCGCAACTGGTCGCAGGACTTGCTGAAGGCCAGCTCGGGTTTCGTGTGGGGCACGGTGGTGATGGTGGCCATGAACGCATCGAAATTGGCGCGCTGCTGCGGGGTGATATTGACGTGTCCACCCTCCACATTTTTCAGCCAACGGTTGAGTGATGCCTCTTCCTCATCGGGCCGCACCATGGGAATATGATTATGAGCGGCCACAAACTTCTTGAGCATTTCCAAACGCGTATCAAATGGGAACCGCTTGACGATGTGGCGCGTCTTATAGGTTTCAGCATCATATTCGCGGCGCTTGAGGCCATAGAGGTAACCCTCAAACTGCTCGAAACGCCCTTGCGTGTCGAGGCCCACGAGTGTGGCTATGCTCTTGGAGGTGGTTTGCGGATAGCTCTGCCGGGCACGCTCGGTAAGCTCATCGATTGAAAGCGGGCGGTCGCTGGCCTCAAGAATCAGCTCGAGGTAGTCGACGAGTTTGCCGGTATATGTGTCGGTCCAAGTAGGAAGCACATAATTCCCCGACCGACCCACGGGAACAATGCTGCTGCGATAGATTTGCGCACGGAACGACCCCATTGAGGCGATGGCATGCTCCGGGAAAGCGTCGTTAAAAGCCTTTTGCAACTCGTGCGCGCTCATCATCGAGCCGTTTCGCTCAAGAATATTTTCGAGCTCACGAGGCATGTCGATGAGGTTGGGCTGCACCACGAGTGTCTCCTTGCCGTCAAACTGCACGCGCGGGTTTTGCTTGAAATAGTCCACAAAGATGGGCATCAGCTCCATTACGTCCTTATCAAAGGTGGTGCGGGGCCGACCACCTAAAATAAAATCGGGAACGTGGAGCTCGTAGGGCTCAATGGAGCGCAGTTCCACCTTGCGCACCAGCTCATTGATGGTATACATTACCCTCACATTCTCGAGCAGTTTGCGCTTCACGAGGTAGACGTGTTTCCCTCCCGAGGGACGCTCGATGCAGTAACTGTCGTCAACGGCCGTACACATCCCCATCAACTGGAACACGTTGAATCGCGTAAGGCCCTTCTTGTATTTGGACCAAACCGGGTCGTAGTCGGGAACCACATTGCGATGCAACAGCGACGACACCACGTCGCGGATGGGCGAAAGCACTTCAGGTAGCACTAGCGACGTCGAAGCCAACTGACGTACCCGTTCGCGCGTCACGTTAAGTTCTTGCGCAATTTTCACTAGCGGTTTGGGCTCGCGCCCGCCCAAGCCGTAAAGTTCGCGATAAACGACTGTTGCATTGATTTTTCCATGCTCGATATAGCGCTCCAGCAGGTAGAACATGGGTATGTCGCCACCTGCGATTTGCCAGGAAGCAAGCGCCGACACGTCGTCGGGCGATAAGAACAAATATCGGTGCGATAGCTGCTCGACACGCATCTGGTGCTCGTAGTGCGAGCCATCATCGTGCGACATTCGAGCCACATACTCGAGGAAAGCGCTTTTAACTCGTTCCAAGAAGCTCTCAAATTCCTCGAACGACTTGCGGCCGCAATTCTTTAGGCTGTGGGCCTTAACCACCACCATGCCATTAAAACAGGGCAACAATTGCCTGAACTGGACAAACGACGAGAATACGTTGCGGGCACGCACCGACATCGTGGAGAAGTGGCGCTCATACACCCCTTGCCACAACTCGCGATGCTTCTCGGGCAATTCAAGATAGGCGCGTAACAGCACGCTTTCATCCCAAAAGGCGCGCACCCTAGCCGCATGGCTGCTAATCGCCTTGCGCTCCTCGGGACGCAAAGTGGGATGCGAGGCCCAACGTTCCATCAATTCGAGCCACTCGCGCAGGTTGTCGGCCCACTCCTCGAGCGTGAGGTGTCGCAACGTCTTCACATAGTCAATCTGGGCGTTCACCACACGTCGGGCCGCCTGCTGCGTGGAGCCTATCATATTGTGTATCGAGGGGCGCAGAGTATCCTTTAGCACCTCGGTGAGCGTTTCGGCCAGTACCACCTGCGTCTTTTCAGCATCCTCGAGGAGCGGAAGTTCGAGCTGATGGCTGTAAACACTCTTTCCTTCAGTGACGTGGTTATACTTTACGGCAAGGCGCTTGAGCTCTTCCATCGTCTTCTTGCCGCAGTTACGCAGCGAGCTTATCTCTTCCTCGGTGTACTCATAGATGTCGCCCAAGGTCTCAATGCCCGACACGAGGCACACGTTGAGGGTGCGCGTCGAGATATGGTCTATCTTGACCAAATCAACGATAGGGGTGTTGATGGTGACTCTCATTAGGGTGATGGGGCTGGAGGATTAAAGGTAGCGGTCGCCGTAGTGCGACTTGACCTCGTTGACATAGTTTTTAATCTTTTGCTCATCGGCACGAGGCACTATCAGTAATACGTCGGGCGTGTCGGCTACGATAAAATCGTTCACGCCCGAAAGAACCACGAGTTTGTCGTTCTTGACTGCCACGATGTTGCCGTGACTCTCGCTGGCCAGCACCTTACTGCCCTGTACCACGTTGGCATCACGGTTCTTGGGCGAAATGTCATAGACTGAGCCCCAAGTGCCCAGGTCGCTCCACCCGAGGTCCACCTTCTCGACCATTACGGTGCGGGCATGCTCCATGACGGCGAAATCAATCGAAATGTTGGGGCAAGTGGCATAAAAATTATTGATATACTCGGCTTCTGCAGGCGTGCAATACATCTCCTGACCGCCGTCCATAACCTCGGCGATGGCCGGCGCATATTCGCGCATAGCGCCCATAATGGCGTCAACATGCCAGAAAAACATGCCCGAATTCCAAAAGAACTCACCGCTGGCCACAAACACCTCGGCCAACTCGCGGTCAGGTTTCTCGGTGAACGTCTTTACCATCGAGAAGTGCTCGTCGATTTCGGCTCCGGCCTGGATGTAGCCGTAACCCGTCTCGGGGCGCGTGGGCTTGATGCCGAAGGTGACAAGGGCTTCGTGATTGGCGTCGACGAGCGAATAGGCACGCTCGACGCTGGAGGCAAACTCGTCGCGCTTGAGAATCAGGTGGTCGCTGGGAGCCACCATCATCACCGCATCGGGGTCCAGACGGTGAATGTGCCAAGCCGCCCATGCGATGCAGGGAGCAGTGTTGCGGCGCGCCGGCTCAAGCAAGATTTGGTCATCACTTATTTGTGGCAGTTGTTCTTTGATAATTGAGGCATACTGCGCATTGGTGAGCATGAAAATATGGTCGGTGGGCACAAGGCCCTCGAGGCGGTCGACTGTCATTTGGAGCAGACTGCGACCGGTGCCTAGAAAATCAATGAATTGTTTGGGATTGTCTTGGCGGCTAAAGGGCCAGAAACGGCTCCCCACGCCCCCACACATCACTACGCAATAACGGTTGTTGTTCATAATGTTAAGGTATGCTGATAAGTTTCGTCGGTTAAACCTTACAAAGTTAGCAACTTTTTTCTATTCTTGCAACACCACCGCCGTTTTTATTCAAAAAAAATAGTGGCCTCCGACATGGGAAGCCACTAAATTTCTTATTTGTACCAGTCCTCCTCAATAGAAGGGCTGCATTAGGGGTCATTTATTCTCCTGCGGTAATTTCGCCATCGATGCTGAGCTCCATCATGGCGAGGTCAAGCGTAAGCGTGAACGTGCCGCCAGAGGGAATATGGAGAGTGTTGCCACCATCGGTGTAAGCGGTAAGGGAAATGTTTCCCTTGTTCTCGTTGGTCACGAGGAAATCGCCTTCGCTGATAGCACCAAAACGATAGGGAAGAATGGCATCCCATTCGTCCTCGCCCTCAGCGAGTTCGGTGGTGAAACCAAAATAGATGTCTTCCTCACTGCTGATGGTGGCCGTGTAAAGGCCGCTATCAGCGTCAAACTGCATGGGCTTGCCCAAATTGGTCTTCCAGCCACCGGCAGGAGTACCCATGATGTAGATGGGGAGGGCGGGTTCAGGTGTAACCTCGGCACCGATAAAGAGCGTCATATTCTCAAGGTTCACTGTCAGGTTGTATTCCTTGTTGGCGGGAATCTTGAAAGCAACCTCGCCAGCTTGCAGCGCGAGCTCCTTGTTGAGTTGGTCGTCGCTCACGAGGAAGTCGCCCTCACTTACGGCGCCAATGCGGCTACTTGCAATAGCGTCCCAATCGTCGCCCAACTTCTTGGTGAAGCTAAAATAGGCATAACCATCGCCCACATCGGTAGGATTGATGGTGGTGGTGAACACCTTGCCGTCACTCGAAGCCATCTGGATGCCCTTGCTGGGCGACCAGCCGCCTTCAACGAGCGAACCGATGAGGTAGAGCTTGTCCTTGGGCTTGTCGCTGAGCAGGATATTGTAGAGAGCGGTCACGTCAGCGCCACTCACCACGCCGTCACCATTCACGTCAGGCTCGCCAGAGACTGTAGCGTCATCGAGCAACACGTTGTAAAGGGCGGTCACGTCGGCACC